>JBGAPB010000030.1:0-26937 GCA_044221525.1 Blastocatellia bacterium
GCTGTTCGGCATCATCGCGGCGGTGGCGCTTGGGATTACTTCTATATCGCTGGTGGTCGGCGGCATTGTCATCATGAACATAATGCTGGTAACAGTAACCGAACGAACGCGCGAAATCGGCATACGCAAATCCCTGGGCGCTCGGCGCAAAGACATACTGATGCAATTCCTGATCGAATCAACAACACTTTCAATGGTCGGCGGAGCGATCGGACTGGCGCTGGCCTATGTCATTTCCTGGTTGCTAGTGAAGTTTTCGCCGATCCCGGCGGAACTTCCGATCTGGGCAGCCTTTCTGGCCATAGGAGTTTCCAGTGGAGTCGGCATTGTTTTCGGAATTTACCCGGCCTGGAAAGCGGCAAGGCTTGATCCGATTGTGGCTTTGAGAGCCGAGTAACGACGGCGGAGCAAAATTTATGCTGAAACAACAAACTAAAGAACTTTTATCGCAAGCAATGGTCACGCTCTGGTCGCACAAGTTTCGGTCGTTTCTGACCGTGCTTGGAGTTGTCATCGGAACGGCAACGGTGATCGGCGTGGCTTCGCTGGCCAGCGGCATGGAAGCCAGCTTCAAGGAGCAGATTGAACAATTCGGCTCCAACGTCGCGTTCGTCAGCCGATTGGGCGGAGGCCCGCGTCACAGCGACTTCACAGAAGAAGAACGCAAACGCAAACCAATCACCCTGGAAGACGCCATTGCGCTCAGCCAGTTGCCGTCTGTTGCGGCGGCTTCGCCAAGCCTGCGCCCGTCCGGCATGCCGCCGACGGTCAAATTTCGCGGCAACGAAGTTCGCACTTCGCAGGTTCGCGGCGTCTGGGCGGGTCAAATTTCGCGGCAACGAAGTTCGCACTTCGCAGGTTCGCGGCGTCTGGGCGGCTTATGCTTACACGCGAGAAGTCGCCATTACTCGCGGGCGTTTTTTCAACGAAACTGAAGATCAACACAACAGCGAAGTCGCCATCATTGGTTATGACATTGCCGAAAAGCTGATGGCGGGTTATGAACCTCTGGACAAGGAAATTCAGATCGGCAACAAGGTTTTCCGCGTCATTGGCGTGCTGGAAAAATCCAAAAGCCTGCTTGGCGGAGGCGGCCCCAATCAAGACTCGATGATCTTCATTCCTTACAACGTCATGCATTCGATGTATCCGATGCAACAGGATAATTTCGTCGCCCTCGGAGCCAAATCAGGCCAACTGGACAAACTGGTTGACGAAGCCCGCGAACTGTTACGTCGCCGCCGAAACGTTCCTTACGATCAACCGGACAGCTTTCAGATAGACACGCCAAGCGGCATTCAGGAAAGTTTCGGCAAGATGCTGGCGATGGTAGCGATGATCGTCATACCGATTGTCAGCGTAGCTCTGCTGGTCGGCGGCATAGGCGTGATGAACATCATGCTGGTCAGTGTCACCGAGCGAACAAAAGAAATCGGCGTTCGTCGAGCCATCGGCGCAACCCGTAAAGACATCGTTTTTCAGTTCATGCTCGAAGCCTGCACTCTGACCGGAATCGGAGGCGTAATCGGCATTGCCATTGGGTTCCTGATTAGCACTCTGCTGAAAATGTTCAGCTTCCCGTCAAAAGTGCCCATGATCTATGTCGGCATAGGTTTCAGCGTGTCGGTGGCGATTGGCTTGATCGCCGGAATTTACCCCGCCTTCAAAGCTTCGCGACTCGATCCGATTGAGGCTTTGCGCTACGAATAGCCGGGAATATCGTGGCTGTTATTGCCTTGCGCCGACGGTTTGCAAACGGCGCAAGGCTTGAAGAAATTCTGGCACACTGAGCAGCTTGAGTGGCTTGCAACCTGCGGATAGCGGCGTGTCAACAATCACCACACGATCTTCGCCCCGTTCATCCGTCAGCCAAAGAACGAAGACGTGAGAGGCCGGAACGTTCAGCAACCGCACCCGCGCCGTGTCCGCAATGTGTCCTTCGATCCGGCGCAATGCCCTTTCAATCTTTTTGGCCAACGGTGAAACGTATAATTCGCATAGTGTGTGACTCGTCTTGCCGCGCGCCATTGAACGCGCATAACTCAGCACGCGCCCGTCGTGTTTGATCTGATGATGCCAACGTTCGGTGTCCCTCGCCAGCCTCGCCAGCGTTTTGCCATCAGAGCGGCGCACGGCGTCCGCGCCCAGCATCCAGACCGTGAAGCTCTCTCCCAATTCGATCTTGCGCACGGCAGCCAAACGAGCGTTGTCGAGTCGCGGCAGATGGCGTCCCGCTTGCCGTGCAATGCCATCGAGCGTTCTCCCCTGCAATCTTTCCTTGTGCGCCATCATGATTTTTCCTCCGTTCGTGCCAGCCTCATCCAGGTGTTCTTCCAGACGCCCTGCCCGTAAGCTTCCACCAGATCGGCATAAGTCTGAAGCCCGCTGCCGCGCTCCGGGTTGTTGACCTTGAGCATCGGCTCGCCGCGCTCTATGTACCAGCCGCGAATGATTACGAAGTGGCCGTCACCCCCAAACCAGTCCAACAAAACGACGACCGGACGCCCCGCGTCAATCTCTTTCTGCACAGTCGAGAAGGAGATGTCGCGCCGGCGATAGTCCGCTTTGATGCCCCACATCCCCAACACTTCGCTGAAGTCCCTGATGACGCATTGCACTTCGGCGGGCGACAGCGAATGGGGCTTGTCGTGCGATTTCAGGTACTCGACGTATCGCGCGGCGATTTCGCTCTGCCCCACGTCGCGCCCGAAATAACGCAGCACCATTTCGGCGCAGGCCGCCCAGCACCAGTTGAGCGTCTGCTGGCGAAGCTGCGGCACGTCCAACACCTTGCCGTCCGGCGCGGTGGTGGACGTGGCTTGCGGCGTGATCTGGCGTGTTTTCTTGGTGATTGGCTTCATTGCTGTTGTGGTTTGAATTTCCAGACCTCGACGTTGTGCTGGTCGGGGTTGTCCGCGTTGTGAGTGTTGATGCCGTAGAGTCCGTAAGAATCGCTCATCACCCAATGGAAATTGAGTAAGGCATAATCGGCATCGTACTGGGTGCCACTGGCCGCATCCTTGATCTGCAAAAAATCCACGAACGTCAAATCCATCGCACCCTGGTGCCATTGGCTCAGGTCCACCTTGTAAAGCTCGACAGCGCCGCCAGGATTTTCCGGGTGGCTCAGATTCTTAACCTTGACGGCATAAAGCAATGACTTGCTACTGCCGCCGCACTTGGAAGTGAGCCAATGATAGTCTTGGGCGGTGGACTTGGTGCTTGCCTGGTCGGTGTCTGGAATGCTTATTTGCACGGAACTGAGCAGTGCCGAGTTGTAATAGTTTCCAGGCTTTGAAGAAAGTGCCCACCCCTGAAGAATAGTAACTTCAACGTTCCCGCTACCAGTGTTGGCGGTCATGATGCAGAAAAGGTCATTGGTATTGTTGCCAGTGAAATCGCCGACGCAAAAGACATAGCGGGCAGCGTCCGAGGACGAGATCGCACTGGCGTAGCCCGCTGGCGGAAGGCTTTGAGTATTCGATGACGGCGGCGAGCTAGTTAGATAAGCATCAGTGGAGGCGGTTATCTTGCCATACAGGACGTAGACCTGCACTGGGGCAGTGCCGACCGAGAGCGAGGCTTGAACCAATACCGCATCCAAGGTGGGGCCAAACAATGGTTGGTAAAAACCATCCGGTATCTGGTTATGCTGGTTGTCGTATTGAGTCTGTAGCAGGGTGGGAGCGTTGGCGACGATCTGGGTTTGATAAAGGTTCGCGGCGTCGGCACTATCGTCCGCGGCCTTCATTTGAGTCGCCTGTCCTTGTTGAGGGCCGCTGCCGTTCCAGGCGCTTATCTGTGTTGGCGTTCCCGGGCTAGCAGTGTTGATGGTTTGAAAGCAGAACAGGTTCGGAGCATAAATAGTCGAACTGGCGAATTGAGTCGGCCCAATTGCCCAAGCGCCGATGCTATTAATGGCGTCAGCGCAGCTTAGTTTCGAAGTTATTTTTGTCGCGGTGTACGGCATAGGGATTCTCCTTGTGAATGGCACGACGGACTGCCGACCCGCCGTGCTTTACGTCGCGGTTTCGTTACTTTAAGGCGTGGTTAAATGAGACGGCAGAATCAAAATGGCATCCTGCCGCGGCAGAGTCGCGCCATCATTAGTTGGGAATGCAATCCGGGCAGTTTCCTTTGACGCAGGTTGCCATGCCATTGCAGAAGCATTCCGTTTCACCATCCTCGCACCCGCCACTATTCGGAGGCACCTTGAGCTTATTGTTCACTTTGCTCACCCCCTGAACATCGCCAGCGGTTTCGGTCGCTTGTGACTTGAACTGGCGGCTGGACGTGCCATTGATCGTCACTACACCGGATTTGGCGCTGACGAAAACCTGCATATTTTTGAAGAGCGGGATTTTCGAGAGAGCCTTCAGAACAGCGTCCGCCAGCGCCTGGTCATCCGGCGTTGCGCCTGTAGCTTTTGATTTGGACTTGGCCGCGACGGCGTTCAACTGTTTGCCTTGGCGCGCGCTTGTTGTCTTTTTCGTGATTGATTTCGTTGCCATCTTTACAATCTCCTTTTGTCTTGGGGTTGATGATTCTCTGTACTGCCGACACCTGCCAAGGCGCGAATCAAGCTTCAAAGTGCTAACGACTGCGAAAAATATTTTTGTCGTCGGTACTGTACCGGCGCGCTGTCCCTGTTATCTGAACTGGTGGATCATCGAGATAAAGCTCAATCTCAATTGCTTGCCGAAGTAGATGGTTTTTCCGTCCGGCGACCACGTCAGGCTGGAGAAATAGAGTCGCGGATCGTTGTTGGTGGTGATCTTCCGAGCCGGGCCGCCGGTTGCGGAAATGACCCAAAGATTGTCCCGGCCATCCTGCCGCGAGACGAAAGCGGTCAGGCGTCCGTCGGGAGAAGGCCGAATGTTGACGTTGGAAAAATAAGCCGACGCGAGGCGGGCGATCGTGCGTTGGCCGCCTCCGGCGGTGGAGACTTGCATCAGGAGTGTTTCGGGCGATGTCATTGGTTGGCTGGCGGTACTTTCAACCGTTGCGACGAGCAGTCCATCCCCGGCGGGAAGCCAGCCGAGCAATCTGAGTGGAAATTTCGTTTCGTGCAGCAGCGTTGGTTGTCCCGTTTCGGCATCTACCTGCCACAATCCATAAGAATCCGATTGTTCGGGCGGCTTTGCCCGCGACTGTAAAACATAAGCGAGACGCTTGCCATCGGGCGACCAGAGCGGAGATTGAAACGACGCGCCACTTTCAGAACTACTGATGACTTTGGTCTCGGTCGAATCATAAACAGAGGTAAGCCAAATACCGGCTTCAGCAGAGTTCTTCGACGAAAATGCGATGCGGCTGCCATCCGGCGACCAACTGTAAAAGGCAACGAATGTCCGATTGTAGGGAGAATGGAGATAGCTAAACGGGCTGATTTCGCGGCTGGTAAGTTGTCTTTCGCCACCACCAATAGCTTGAATTATCCAGAGAACGTATTCCCCGTTGATGAGGCGCAAAAAGGCCAACCGACTACCGTCCGGCGACCACTTGGGATCGAGTCCGTTCTCTAGTAGCAGAGTTTGTTGACCTTCTGCTTCGGGTGATTTAACGAGAATTCGACATCTTGCCAATTTGCTTCCAAAATTCATTCCCCGCACCGCTTGAAAAACGACCTTTTTTCCATCGGGCATAACGTCAGGCCAGAACTCGACACCAGAATCCGAAGTCACTTCAAGCTCGTTGCCTGTATCTATATTGACACCCCAGATGTCGGACTCTTCCCGCGCTGTGCCGTAAAGGATTTTCGTACCGTCTTTTGAAACGTCAGTCATCAAGCTGTCATTTTCGCTCGTAGTCAGTTGCAGCGGCTGTCGGCCGTCCAGATAGGCCACACAGATTTGAAACGTGCGATCGCGTCGCGAACTGTACAGGATGCGTTCGCCGTCGGGGTGCCAGAATGGAAAACGGTCTGATGCAGTGTCGTTGGTGAGTTGCGTCGGCGCGCCGCCTTTGATTGGCACAACCCACACGTCGAATTGTCCGGCTTTGCCTTCGACGTAAGCGATGCGGTCTTCAGCGGGCGAAAGGCTGAAGTGCTGCGCGGATGAGTTGATTTCATCGAAGTTAGTGATCTTCGTCGCCTGGTCCGAAGCGATGTCGAAAGCAAAGAGGTTCCGTCGCGCTTCGTAGTAAATCTTCGTTTTATCCTTCGACCAGAGGCGCAGGCGCGGCGAATTGGCGGGCAGCGTGCCGAGCGAAACGGGCGCGCCGCCGATGGCCGGGATGCGCCAGAGCGCGGCTTGATTGCCCTCCAGCGAAACGTAGGCGATCTGTCGCCCGTCGGACGACCAGACGGGATTGCGGTTAAAGCCTTCGCCTTTAGTCAGGGGCTGCGGCTCGCCTTCGCCGACGATCTTCAGCCAGATGTGACTGCTGCCGCCTTTGGTCGAAGAGAAGGCAATGAATTTGCCGTCGGGCGAAAAGGCTGCGTCAGTGTCGCCTTCGCCCGTTTCGCTCTTCCAGTTGTGAATTTCTTCGAAACGCAAGCCTGCGATCATCTCGGCGTCCGAATTCGCGCTCCGCGACCACCACCAGCCGCCCACGACCACAATCGTCGCGGCCAATGCAATGAACAATGCGCGCAGGGGCGTGAATCGCCGACGCGCGTCTTTGCCTATGGCTTGCTCCGAAAGCATGGATGTCTTTGCTGCAAGCTGAGTTGAGCCTGTGTTGCGCAATCGGCGCGCGCCGGAGTCCAGATCGTGTTTGAGTTCCTTGAGGTCGGCCAGCATCTCGCGGCTGGTTTGGTAACGTTCGGCCAGGTCTTTGCGTAGCGCACGACGGACGATGCTCTGTAATTCTTCTGGAACGGCCTTGTCCAGCGGTGGCGGTTCAGTGGTCAGAATGGCGGCGATCAAGTCGCCCGCAGTTTCACCATTGAATGGGGTATATCCGCTCAGCATCTCGTAAAGCATTTCACCCAGGCTGAATATGTCCGTGCGCGCGTCCACCGACAAGCCGCGCGCCTGCTCCGGCGACATGTAACGCGGTGTGCCCACTATCATGCCCGGCACGGTCAGCCCGCCCGCCAATGTGGGCGCTTGCGAATCAAGCGGGGATGTGGGCGCAGTGAGTTTGGCCAGACCGAAGTCTAACACCTTGACCAGGCCGTCAGGCCTGACCATGACATTTTCGGGCTTGATGTCGCGGTGGATGATTCCGGCGCTGTGCGCGGCGTCGAGCGCGCCGGCGATTTGAACGGCGATGTCGAGCGTTGCATCAACTTCCAACGAGTTGTCTTGCAAGACTCGGCGCAGCGTTTGGCCTTCGACCAGTTCGGCAGCGATGTAATGTTCGCCCTGCTCCTCGCCGATCTCGTAAATCGTCAGGATGTTCGGATGGTTGAGCGCTGACGCTGCCTGAGCCTCGCGCAGGAAACGCTGCACGCGCGCACGGTCGGCGGTGAACGCGGCGGGCAGAAATTTGAGCGCAGCCTTGCGCCTCAGATTCACGTCCTCGGCCAGATAAACATCCCCCATTCCGCCCGCGCCAAGCAGCGAGATGACGCGGTAATGGCCGACACGCCGACCCGCAACCTGAATCCGTTCGTCGGCCAGCACCCCAGCGGCCACTTGCATGGCAGGTTCGGCCAGAAAGCTGCCAAGCTCTTCGTTCGCCGCCAACAGCGACACCACCTCCGCGCGCAATTCATCGTCGCCCGCGCATGATCGTGCCAATAATTCAGCACGATCCTGGGGTGACACCGCCAGCGCCTGGTGATAAATTCGTTTGACCTGTTGATACCGCTCCGGCGTCATCCGCAACCCTCCAATTTCAACTCTCTGTAAAGCCAGGCTCGCGCCAGGCTCCAATCACGCCGGACGGTGCCAACAGAAACCCGTAGCGCCTCTGCCGTCTCGTTTAAACTCAGACCTCCAAAAAAACGCAACTCGACAACCAGACTCTGTCGCCGGTCGAGTTCCGCCAGCGCGTTCAACGCATCATCCAGTGCAATGAAGTCCGCACAGCGTTCCGGCGCAATCGTCGCGGCTTCTTCTAGCAAAACCTGCCGCGCCTCACCGCTTCGCTTCTGAAAATTGCGCTGCCGGGCGAAGTCCACCAGAATTCGCCGCATCAGATGCGCGGCCACACCAAAGAAATGCGCGCGATCCTGCCATTCAACATTCTTCCAATTTACCAATCGCACATAGGCTTCATTGACCAACGCCGTCGTTTGCAACACATGCCCGGCGCGTTCACCCAGTAGATAGAGGTGCGCAAGGCGATGCAATTCCTGATAGACCAATGGAGTTAGCTTAGCGAGCGCGGTTTCATCACCATTGCTCCAGGCAACGAGCATTTCGGTGATCTCTTGCGGGGGATCAACAGTCATATAGGACACCTACGAGTTTACCGGTTACTTCGCAAGTAGTGATTTGGTGTAAACGTGTTTTTATTCTGAGGCCGCAAATTAGCATACCCCCACCACGACTATCCAGTTTATGAGGCAAACCGAAAAAAAATGCGCCGCTGTCACTACTTATGCCAGCCAGTCGCCCTTTAGTCAGTGTGCAATTACAGGAATCACTATGGATAATGACGATGACTTCGAAACTCTCGTAACCAATTTCGTCTATTTTTGATACCTGATTTTTGACAAGGCTCAACATTCGTTTGACACGCCTGGCACGCTGAGCTACTTTTCCAAACTTCAAGCTTGGCGGCGCTTTTAGTCGTATCAAGGCCTTGAAGACCAACCCAATCACAATTTCATCAGGAGAAGAAAATGGCTATTAAAGTAGGTATCAACGGCTTTGGGCGTATCGGACGCAATGTTCTGCGAACGGCGCTGGGAGACAAAGATTTTGACATCGTGGCGGTTAACGATCTGACCGACACAAAAACTCTGGCTCATTTGCTGAAATACGATTCGATTCTGGGAAATCTAGAACAGGAAATCAGTCATACGGAAAATACCATTACCGTCGCGGGCGACACCTTCCGCGTGTTTGCTGAAAAAGACCCCAACTTGATTCCGTGGGAAGAAGTCGGCGCTGAAATCGTCGTTGAATCCACCGGTCGTTTCACCGACAGAGACAAAGCTGCCGCTCACCTGCGCGGCCCGGTCAAAAAAGTCATCATCAGCGCTCCGGCCAAAAACGAAGATGTGACGATCGTGTTGGGCGTTAATGAAGGCGTTTACGATCCGGCCAAGCACCACGTTATCTCTAACGCATCCTGCACCACCAACTGTCTGGCTCCGGTCGCCAAAGTCATCAACGAAAAATTCGGCATCAAGAAAGCTCAGATGACCACAATCCATTCGTACACGAACGATCAGGTCATTCTGGATTTCCCGCACAAGGATTTGCGCCGCGCTCGCGCCGGAGCGCTTTCGATGATTCCGACTTCGACCGGCGCAGCCAAAGCTGTAGCTCTGGTGCTGCCTGAACTGAAAGGCAAATTTGACGGCATCTCAGTCCGCGTGCCAACCCCAAACGTTTCGGTGGTTGACGTAGTGATAGAACTCGGAAGGGACACCACGACTGAAGAAGTCAACAAAGCCTTGAGCGATGCTGCCAATGGCGAACTGAAAGGCATTCTTGGCTACGAGACTGCGCCGCTGGTTTCCACAGATTTCCGAGGCAATTCGCATTCGTCCATAGTTGATGCCGAATACACCAAAGTCATCGGCGGCAACCTGCTGAAAATCCTGTCGTGGTACGACAACGAGTGGGGTTATTCCTGCCGTGTCCGCGACTTGATCAAATTCATCGCCGCCAAAGGGCTGTAAATCTCGAAAGTCCAGCCTTTACTAATCCGAAAGCCGCAACGAAGTTTGAAACTTCGTTGCGGCTTTCGGATTTTTTGGAGCGCCACGTCTTTGGGATACCGCTGGCGAATGATTTTCATATCACTCGTTTTCAGCTTTAACTTTCAGCCGGAACCTGACGGATTTCGCCAAGTTTGCCAATCAGCAAATGCACCATCAGCAAAGCCAGCAAATACATTACGGCGCACACGGCAAAAATTGGAGCATAGCCGTATTTCATGACGACGCTGCCAATCACTAATTGAGTAATTCCGCCCGCGATGCCGCCTAAAAATCCGCCGAAGCCTGTGACTCTGCCAACTGCGTTTTTATGAAAGACTTCGGCTGGCAAAGTGATGTTGCCCCACCCCGAATGTCCAAACATAACTCCGGCCAAGACCAGGACAGCCATCGCAGGCGAACCAACCTGTGTCACGGCAAAACAAAGCACCACCATTGCCAACGAAACTCCCAGCATTGTCGTTTTGCGCGCCTTGTTCAGATCCCAACCACGGCTGATCAAAAACCTGGGCATGGCTCCGCTAAACAGATTCCCCAAAGTCAGTGCCGCGAAAGGAATCCAGGCATACATTCCAATCTCTTTCAAATTGAAGCCGCGCTCTTTTTCCAGATAACTTGGCGCCCAGAAGAAAAGAAAATAAGAGATTGGATCGGTCAGCATTCTGGCCAACGCACACCCCCAGGTTTCAGGCATCTTCAACAACTGGCTGAACGAAGGTTTAGCTTTTTCGGATTCTTCTTCGGCTTCGCGGCCTTCTGAAATCAGTTTTAACTCTTCTTCCGTGATGTTTGGATGTTCGCCCGGCAGCCGATAAAAGAAATACCAGGCGATTACCCAGACGAACCCAATCGCTCCGGTAAAAATAAATGCAGCCTGCCAGCCGAAACTCAACGCAATCCAGGCGGCAACTGGCACTGCCAAAGTATTGCCGAGCGCTGTCCCCGCATTGAAAATTCCAACGGCCAAAGCCCTTTCGCGCATCGGGAACCATTCCGTGACGGCTTTGATTCCAGCCGGGAAATTGGCTGGCTCCATGGTCGCCAGCAATCCTCGAAAAAACTGGAAGCTACCAACTCCAGTGGCGAATGCATGAAGCATGTTCGCAATTGACCAGCCGGAAACAAATACCAGAAACCCTCGCCGCGACCCCAGCCGATCAACCACAGAGCCGCTGATTACATAAGCCACCGCATACGTCCATAAAAACGTCGCTGTAATCAACGCATAGCCCTGGTCATCGAAATGCAGCGCATTTTGAATTGTGACTTTGAGGACAGAAAGCGTGTTCCGATCCATGTAATTCAGTTCAGAAGCAAAGCAGAGCAAGATCGCTATGTACCAACGCAAATGTTTAATTTTGCGTCGTGGGGAGTCTGGCATTTTTAATCCTCCTGAAGACAAGCTAAAACTTCAAAAGCCGCAACGGAGCGTCATACTTCCTTGCGGCTTATTGGATTGAATCGGATTGATAGATATGTGAAGCGGGAGACGGGACTCGAACCCGCGACGTCCAGCTTGGGAAGCTGGCATTCTACCACTGAATTACTCCCGCAAATTTTCAACGGTCTGTCGAAAGCGCGGTTAAAGTAGCACACGCCCCAATCACCCGCAACATTTTGCCAATGCGTTTATTGAAACCATTCGGAGCAGACTTTTGCCCGTCGCGGCTTTTGGCTATTATGGGCCTATGGCAAATCTGATGCTCCGCAGACGCCCGCTGGCGCTGATTATTCTGGATGGCTTCGGTCATTCCGACAGAGTCGAAGGCAACGCAATCAAACTGGCCAGAACCCCTTTTCTGGATCAGTATCTGCAAAAATATCCCCACGCATTGGTCGAAGCTTCGGGCGAAAGAGCCGGTCTGTCACGTAATCAGTCAGGCAGTTCGGAAGTCGGGCACATGAACATAGGAGCCGGGCGAATCGTTCCGCTGGACATCACTCGCATTGACGAAGCCATCACCAGTAAAAAGTTCTTCGATAACCCGGCTTTGGTTGCAGCCGTGGATGCAGGTAAACAAACTGCTCTGCATTTGATCGGGTTGCTTTCAAACGGCGGAGTTCACTCAATGAACTCGCACCTTTATGCGCTGCTGGAAATGGCGGCGCAGCGCGGAGTCGAGCGCGTTTTCGTTCACGTCATCACCGACGGCAGAGACACTTCGCCAAATTCCGGCAAGGGTTATGTCGCAGGCTTGATCCTGAAAATGCGTGAGCTTGGCCTGGGACGCATTGCGACAATTTCCGGACGCTATTATGCAATGGATCGTGACAGACGTTGGGAACGGGTCAAACTGGCTTACGAAGCAATGGCCACCGGGCAAGGCATTCAGACATCCGATCCCGTTGCCGCCATCGAAACATCTTACGAAAACGGTCTGACCGACGAATTCATTCTGCCAACCGTGATTGTCACCAACGAAGGTGAGCCGGTTGGCACAGTGCAACCTGGCGATTCCTGCATCTTCTTCAACTTCCGAGCCGACCGCGCGCGGCAATTGACGCGAGCTTTCACAGGGCTGAATTTCAATAATTTTGATAGGGAACGAATTCAGGATTTGAACTTCGCCACGTTCACACAATACGACCGAGCAATAAACTCTTCGATTGTCTTTCCACCGGTTGCACTGAAAAACACGCTTGCGGATGTCATGGCCGCCGATGACATCTCCAATTTGCGAGTCGCCGAAACTGAAAAATACGCTCACGTAACTTACTTTTTTAACGGCGGCATTGAACAGGAATATCCCGGCGAAAGCCGCATATTGATTCCTTCGCCGGATGTGGCAACTTATGATCAAAAACCTGAGATGAGCCTGTTCCCTCTGACTAATAAAGTCTGTCGTGCCCTGGACGAAGGCGAAACAGATGTTTACATCATCAACTTCGCCAACTGCGACATGGTCGGCCATACTGGAAACCTGAAAGCTGTGATCGAAGCCGTCGAAGCCGTTGACACTTGTCTTGGCTGGGTTGTCGGCACAATCGAACGGCTAAAGGGTGCGGCGATCATCACCGCCGACCACGGCAACTGCGAACAGATGATTGATCCCGAAACCGGTGCGCCGCACACGGCCCATACGACTAACCCTGTTCCATTTGTGCTCTGCGATACACAATTCAAAGGCCGACTGCGTGAAGATGGCGCATTGGAGGACGTAGCGCCCACAATGTTGGACCTTTTGGGACTTGAAAAACCTTTAGAGATGACCGGGCGAAGTTTGCTGGTCGCAGTCAACAAAACCGATCTGACTGAATCCGCGCAATCAGTTCTCTGCTAAGAAAATTAACTCAATGAACATGCCCCTCACTATTTCTGTTGTCCTGCAGTTTACAGCTTTCTTTTGGGCAATTCGCCTGGCTTGGCGCGAACGCGACTGGCGCTTTGGAACTCTGGCGGCGGCGATGGGGTTTATCGCTTTTCGACGCTTAATGATTGCGACTTTAGGCTCCCCGTTCATTTTTGGGCATGGGAAATTTTTGGAAGTGCCCGGCCTTCTGCTAGGCGCAGTGACATTAGCCGCGATTGTTTCGCTCGACTATGCTCTGACCGACCGTAAACGCGCCGAAGAAGAGCTAAGGCTTTCGCATCAACGTTTACGTGAGTTAACCACCCGGCTCCACACTGTTCGAGAAGAAGAGCGCGCCGCGATTTCGCGCGAAATGCACGACGAACTTGGGCAGGTGTTGACCGGGCTAAAAATTGAAATCAGCATTTTGGGCAGACAGATACGGCCTACTCAACCGGAATTATTACCGCGCATCACCGATATGGCGGAACTGGTTGATTCAAGTATGAAAACAATCCGTGACCTGGCCACAGAATTACGCCCGTCGGTGCTGGACACCCTTGGCTTGGTAGCGGCAATCGAATGGCAGGCCGAAGCATTTCAGAATCGGACAGGCATACAGTGTCACGTCACGGCTCAGGTAGCCAATGCCAATCTTGGCGACGATTTGGCCACTGCGGTCTTCCGCATTTTTCAGGAAAGCCTGACCAACGTCGCCCGCCATTCCGAAGCAACAGAGGTTAATGTCACTCTGGAACAGGAAAAAGGCTGGCTTTCCATGAAAATCCACGACAATGGTATAGGGATTTTCGAGAGCGATCTGAACAAACCGAAGACTTTGGGAATTCTTGGCATGCGCGAACGCGCCCTGCCGCTTAGAGGCAGCGTAAGCATTTCAAATTCACCGGTTGGCGGCACCATAGTCTCGCTAAAATTTCCGCCTGAATCCTCTTCTGTAGTAACTGGCCCTGCAAATAGACAACCGGCGTTTGAAATGTCGGTGTAAATGCGAATGCCTGACGAAGCCCAGCACATTTTGGTGATACACATTGCAGGATTGGCGCAAACAACTCTGGCGCTGCCGGCTTTGCGTTCGTTGCGCCAACATTTGCCGCAATCGCGGATCACGGTTGCGGCCAGCGCGGTGGCGGCTGATCTGATTCGGTTGGCCAGTCAGAATGGAAGCTGCGCCGATGAAGTTTTGACAGTCGGCAGGTTACGTCACGCGGAATTGCTGAAACCCACTGCCTTTTACCGCAGCACAAAAGCGATCAGCGAATTGCGCCACACCAATTTTGACCTGGCCATTGAGTTCAACAAAAACACCGAAGGTAGCCTGGTTTTGAATCTCGCCAACCCTCGTAAACGTCTCAGACCAACAAAAGCTGCGAACAAAGGTTTAAGCGGCATTCTTGAACAATTCACCCAGTCTGGTTCAACAGCACCACAGGCAATGACCCATCTGGCTCACGAATATCTGAAAAAGCTGGAGCCATTGGGAGTTCGCCCCGTTGAATCCGAACCCCATCTGACAACCGACCGCGAAGCCGATGCGCGGCTGGAAAAGCTGCTCAAAAAACACGGTGTTGAATTCGGCGAATTGCTGGTCGGCATCCACCCCGGAGCCGGACGCATCCAGCACCGCTGGCCCGTTGAGCGATTCATTTCGATTGGCTCGCGCCTGATTCACAACTTCAACGCGCGGGTTTTAGTTTTCGCCGGGCCACAGGAAAGAGGATTGGCAAAGCAAATTGTCGCTCAGTTACCAGCGAAACGCGCCATAGCAATTCAGTCGCCGAAGCTGCCCGATCTGGTTTCGGCTTTTGCCCGGCTGAGTTTGCTGGTCGCCAATCACAGCGGGCCGGCTCATGTCGCAGCAGCAGCCGGAGCACCGGTCGCCGTGATCTCAACTTTTGTAAAACATTCCTCGATAGACGTTTTGGCTGCTCGGTGCGAACACATTCGAGCTTCGCATGTGGCCATGAATTCCGAAGAAGCTGTTTACGAAGCAGCCTGCCGCCTGCTAAAAACGAACCGCGCAGACTCCCTGCGCGCCAGATAAAAACCCAAAAGGAGTTAAAGGAGTTATTGATGATTCGTAAAGCACTGACTATCTCGTTGCTAATAGTTGCCCTGGCGTTTTCGCCTTTCGCCTCGTTCGCCGACGAAGGCATGTGGTTGCCGGATTCACTGGGCAAACTGCCGTTGGCGCAGTTGAAAAAGCGCGGCTTTGAATTGAAACCTGAAGACGTTTACAGCACGACTCAGGCAAGTCTGAAAGACGCGATTGTCCAAATCAGCATTGGCGGAACCGGCTCTTTCGTTTCGCCGGAAGGTTTGATCCTGACCAATCACCACGTCGCCTTTGCCGCCATCACGCGCGCCAGCACAACCGAAAAGGATTACATCAATAACGGTTATCTGGCGAAATCGCGGGCTGAAGAAATTCCGGCTCAAGGGTACACGGTCTCGATCCTTCAGGATTTCAAGGACGTAACCGCCGAGGTCATGGCCGCCGCCAAGCCGGAAATGTCGCCAGCAGAACGCGACCGCGCTCAGAACGTCAAACGCGACGAAATTCAAAAAGCCGCGCTGGCTGGACGCGAAAAAGATGGCATTCGCACTCAGGTCGTCGAAGCCACCAGCGGACTGCAATACTTCCTTTACACTTATCTGACCATTCGTGACATCCGCGTGGCTTATGCCCCGCCGAAGTCTATTGGCTATTTCGGCGGCGACCCGGACAACTTTGAATGGCCGCGTCATTGCGGAGATTTCACCTACCTGCGCGCTTATGTTGGAGCCGACGGCAAACCGGCTGGCTTCAGCAAAGACAATGTGCCGTTCAAACCAAAACGCTTTTTGGCCGTCAACGCTGGCGGCATCAAGGAAGGCGATTTCACTTTCGTGCTTGGCCACCCTGGCGCGACTTATCGTTACCGCGAATCCTATTCGCTGGAATATCGCCAGAACATTCAGCTTCCAGACCAGATTGAGACTTTCAAAAAGCAGATTGAATCGCTGACCAAGCTTGGCGAAAAAAATCCCGCGTTGAAGATTCGACTAGCCGATCAAATTTTCGGGCTTAGCAATTCAATGAAAGCTTTCGAAGGCGCGGTTGTCGGTTTGAAGAAAACAAACCTGGTTGAGCGCCGTCGCGCCGAAGAAGAAGCCTTGAAAAAATGGCTGAACGCCAACCCTGCCGCCAAAGCCAAACACGGCGACGTGTTGCCGCAAATCGAAGCCTTGTACAAAGACCTGACCTCTTTCGCCGCCAAACAAAGCTTGTTCGGCGAATTGTTGGGTTCTGGTGATCTGGCTAACGCCCTGGATTACGCTTACTTGCGCGCGCTGGATAAAGAAAAACCTGTTGGCGAACGCAACCCGCAACTTAGTGACGGCGCATTGCCGCAAATCACCAACCAGCTAAGCGGCGGTTGGAACGAGCGTGAACCAGAAGCCGAAGCCAGCGCACTAGCAGATGCTCTGGCCGGGCTAGGCAACTTGCCCGCCGATCAGAAATTCGAGATGGCAGAGAAACTCTTTGGCAGCCAAAGCGGCGATGCTCGTAGCGCAGCCGAACGCGAATTCGCCAACAAAGCCATCGCAAATTCAAAATTCAAATCCTTTGACGAAGTGAAGAAACTATTTTCGGCTTCGGCGGCTGAGATTCGCGCAATGGACGATCCGCTGCTAAAACTGGTTGTTGCCGCTGCTGACGAAAACGCGCCTTTTGCCAAACGTCAGGCCAAATTCAACAGCGAAGTCGTTCGGCTGCGACCTAAATACATCGCCGCCATGCTGGAAATGAAAAATGCGCCATATTACCCGGACGCCAACTTCACGCTCAGGTTTACCTATGGCGAAGTCAAAAGCTACAAACCTCGCGACGCCGTCACGTATGACTGGCAGACTTCCCTGACCGGCGTGATTGATAAAGACACCGGCAAGGAACCATTCAACGTACCAACGGCGCTAAAAGAACTGGCGAAAAAACGCGACTTTGGCAATTACCTTGACGCCCGGCTGAACGACGTTCCCGTAGATTTCCTGACGACAACCGACATCACCGGCGGCAATTCAGGCTCACCAATTATGAATGGCCGAGGCGAATTGATCGGGCTGGTTTTCGACGGCAACTTCGAAGGCCTGGGCGGTGATTATGCCTTTGACGGCAACTTGAACCGCACAATCAACGTGGACATTCGTTACGTGCTTTTTATAACTGAAAAGCTGGGCAACGCCAGTTACCTGTTCAACGAAATGCAAATCAAGCGCGGCAAAGCAATGGCCGCTGGCAAGTAATCCGAATCAGTATCGCGACCGGTAGGAAGCGTCGTTCACATGAAGCGACTACCAATGAAAGCTTGCTTCTTACCGGTCGCGGTACTGACTCAGCCAAACAATGAAACTCATCAGAAAAGCTTTTGTGATGCAGGTTTTCCCAGACCATCACGCTGAATACGAACGGCGGCACAACCCGATCTGGCCGGAACTGGAAGCCACACTGAAAGCTCACGGCGTTCACAACTATTCGATCTTTCTGGACGAGACTACAAACCAACTTTTTGGTTACGCCGAAATCGAAAGCGAAGAGCAATGGGCTGCCATTGCCGAAACTGAAATCTGTCAACGCTGGTGGCAGCACATGCGCGAAATTATGCCGTCGAATCCTGATGACAGTCCGCAATCAAACCCGCTCCGTGAAGTCTTCCACATAGATTAGCCGGAGCGCGGACGTTCCCGTCCGAAAACTGGCTCGCGGACGTTCCCGTCCGCCCGTCACCCCAAACATAATGACTTCCCTTGCCCGACACACCCGCGAACTTTCCGCCGCCGCAGCCCTCGCCGTTTTGCTGCTGGCAGTCGGCATTGTCGCTCCGTCGTTTTTCAGCGCAGCGAATTTGCGCGATTTGCTGATAAGCAACGCCCCGGTTCTGATCGTAGCCGTCGGAATGACGATGGTGATCGTCGCCGGTCAGATAGACATCTCCGTCGGTTCGCAATTCGCCGTGTGTAGCATTGCCGCTGGAATGCTGGCTCAGCGCGGAGTGCCGATGTTGGCTGTCGCTGTACTGGTCGTTATCGTCGGCAGCTTGCTAGGTTCGATCAACGGCTGGTTGGTGGCTCGTGTAAAAATCCCGGCAATCGTGGTCACGCTGGCTACATTGGTGGCCTGGCGCGACGGGCTTCGCTGGGCGACCGAAGGCGCTTGGGTGCAAAATCTACCGGAAAATTTTCAGTGGTTCGGATTCGGTCAAACGGCTGGACAGGTTTTTATAGTCACGCTTTCGCTGGCGGTGCTGCTGGCATTCGGTTGGATGCTGCGAAACCTGCCCGGTGGCCGAGCCGTTTACGCAGTCGGCTCTGACGCCGAAGCCGCAAGACTGGCGGCCATCAATCCGCAACAAGTGACCCTGAATGTGTTTGCCTTGATGGGAGCTTTGGTCGGATTGGCGGCTTTGCTGAATGCGGTCAGATTTTCTTCTGTGCCCGCAAACTCAGGAATCGGCTTGGACATGAAAGCAATCGCAGCCGTAGTCGTGGGCGGCGCAGCCATCACCGGCGGGCGTGGAACTTTGTGGGGAACTCTGATCGGAGTCGCTCTGCTTGGAACCATCGGAACTGCGCTGACTTTTGCAGGCATCAACCCGTTCTGGGAAAAAGCCATTCAGGGCGCAATCATTCTGGCTGCGCTGGTTTCCGACATCGCGTTTGGAAAGCTGAAAAACCTGCGAACAGTCACGGCTGGTTGAACAAAAAGAAACGACAGGATTTACAAGATGAACAGGATTGGCGGTCAATCAAACCTAACTGCCTATCCTATGAATCCTGTAAATCCTGTCGAATTTCTTTTTGCCTGACTTAATCGCCGCTTTGGCTCAGCCGGACGGCTTTGTAACCACCAGCCGCGCGATCTTTCAACCACCACAGCGCAAAAATGATGAACGGCACAATCGCCAACATCGCCACATAACGGAACGAAGGCCCATCGCCGCCTATGCTGTCACGCACTTTGCCCATGTAGAAAATCACCAGCCCCAAAGCGAACTGGCCGACAAATCCCATCAAGCCCATCGTGAAAGCTCCCCCCTGCGGAAAACGCTCCGAAGTGATGCCCAACATGGTCGGCCACATAAAACAGACCCCGACGTAAAAAACCGTCGCTGCTACATAAGCTCCGGTCGTGCCTGTCACATTCGACAGCATAAACAAACCAATTGCGGCAATGGTGACGGAAGCCAGCATCATTCCAATCGGCGAAATTTTGTGAGCAATCGGCCCGGCGAAATACCGCAACACGAACATTAGCGCCGAACCATAAACCAGAATCAGAATTCCGCTCATCTTCGCCAGATTACCCAGCACAGATGCGACCATCTGGCCCGGAGCCAGTTCAATCGAAGCCGTAATCATCATGCAAAAGATCAGCAACAAAAACGCCGGATTGCCGACGGTCTTGAGCATATCGCTGGTAGAAATGCCTGCGGCCATGCGCTCTGTCAACGGGAATTTCTGCCCAAAAATCATCACGCCGTAAGCCAGGGTCGGAATCAAGATGATTCCCAACTGAACCTTCCATCCAACGTGTGCCTGGCTCATGAAATACCCAAGCAAGCCGCCGATAATTAGCCCGCCCGGCCACCAGGCGTGCAGCACATTCAGCTTATGCGTCTTTTCAGTCGGATACATTGTAGCGATCAGCGGGTTGATGACCGCTTCGACCAAGCCATTGCCGAACCCGGCCAACAGCATCGAATAAGTCATGACGCTGTAACTTGGAGCCGTCACAAACCCAACAACACCAACTATATGCAGCCCGAAAGCCAGATAAAGCAGATTACGCATCCCCAGCGAATCCAACATCGGCGAAGCAACAAGAATAGAAGCGGCGAATCCGAAAAAAGCCATCGTCGAAATCCATCCGTACTGGCTGCGGGCTTCTGACGCGATGAAACCTGAAATGTTATCGGCAATCACCAAATCTTCGACGTTGCCGCGCAACGCAAAAATCATGGCCGTAACAACTAACGATAAACAACTGGCTATAAAAAGCCTGCGCTGATTCATAAAGGTGTCTCCTTCAGCTAGGGGCAAACGTAAGGCGCCTAGGGTTGAACTTTTAATTTGTCGGTTATCTTTTATCTTTGGCGGTGAATCCGCCGGAGAATTGGTATCACCAAACGCGCGGGATTATGCGGGCAGCAAAATCAAAAGGCAAAAGGCAAAAGGCAAAAATCAAAAATTCCAGCGGAGAAAACCTCTTCTCTACTCGCCTTTGCCTTTGATATTTGCCTTTTGACCTCAGATTACGTGTCGTATTCTGGATATTCGCGTTCGATGATCTGGCCTGGACGGGCAGGTTCAGTCAGCATCAGCAGCGCATCTCGCAGGACTTTCTTTTGCAGATCGCGCTGGCCGGGTTTGCCCATTGAATTTCCAACCTTGAAACCTTTCGGATACATCGCGCGAGGCGGGCGCATCTGTCTTGAAGCTTCTGGGCCGACTGTAATCAGAACGGTTGGAATTCCGCGCATTTCGATTTCACGTTGAACCGCTACGACCGTGCGGTGACAGACTTCCGGTCAGCCACCGGTCAGTACAACCGCGTCGGCTTTGCATTTTTTGTCCACGTACTCGGCCATTTGCGGAGCGATTTCGTCATACATTTTCTTGAGCTGCATGGTGTAGCCCATATAACCGACGTGTTCTTTGGCGACTTCGCCGATGAAGCCTTCGGCCTGAAGTTCGCGGAGCAATTCCAGCGGGAAGACGCAGTTGATGTCGCTGTCGGCATCCGAATGATCGTAATGGTGATGCGTCACCATCAGTTCTGAATTCGCGGCGTCGCCGTTGACCACTCTAAAAGTAAGATCGCCCAGATCATCGGCAATGTTGAACGGCTCCTGGTCTTTGCGATGAACTCCGGCGGCTGTGACCAGCACGACGCGAGATTTGGCCAGTTCACGTTCGAGCGGCGTAAACGGCACGCACTTTCTGGAAAGCGTAGACATAAACTCCTTTATTTCAGCAATTAACGACCAATAACAAACGGCGAGCAGCGCAACTCACGCGGCTCGCCGTTTTCGGTTTCAACCTAGATACGACAAATAACTACGGAAGATTTCGCAACACGTCGTGGATAACTTCGTTGTCTGGTTGCTTGCTGATGTCGTGAATGTTGGCATAAGCAATCTTGCCCGCCTTGTCCACAATGAACAACGCACGCTCTGTAATGCCATCGGCATCGCGGAAAGCGCCATAAGATTGAGCAACCGAACCTTTGGGATTGAAATCAGCCAGCAGTGGGTAGGTGATTCCGCCAAGGCTTTTAGCCCAGGCAATGTGGGAAGGAATTGAATCAATAGAGATACCCAGAACCTGGGTATCAGCCCCCTCGAAGCGACTTAGATCGGCTTCGTAAGAAGGCATTTGCACCGTTCAGACAGGTGTCCAATCGAGCGGGTAGAACGCAATGAAAACGTTCTTTTTGCCCCTGTAATCTGAGAGCTTAACCGTGCCACCAGCGTGACTCTTCAGCTCAAAGTCAGGAGCCATATCTCCAACTTGAAGACTCATAGACTCTCCTCTTCGAAAATTTAGGATTTGAGATTGCCACACCGACACTGTTAAGTCTCAGCGCAGCATAAATTGTCGTGAATCAGAATTACGACATTTGGATTATATGCGTCCCTCTAATATCCCACAAGCATTGAGCTTGTTGCTCGCATAAATCTTACTGGCGTGTAAAAATCGCCGCGAACTTTAATATATCACTGGCATTTTTTACTGCACATTTTCCCAGGTGCAGCCAATAGACACACTACTGACACGTTTTATTTAGAAAGAAAAAAAGTCACTAACATTGCGGAACAATTCAATTAAGCAAGCGTGCAACCGGTCAGAAAGATTATTCTGCACGCTTGCACTACAGTAGATACTTAGATGGTTGATTGAAAACTCCGAATGAAGTTACAAAATGCCAAGTGTCAGTAGTTAAAACGCTTCACCTGTTTAAGAGCGAACGCAGATGAATGATCTTTCGCGCAAGAATCTTGAGTCGCCCCGAAACCTAGAGCGACTTGGACCAAGCTTTTCACCGATGACGACATTGACGTTAAGCGCCGGACTGAGGGACGCGGAGTTGGATACTGATTCACCGGTGCTGGCGGTTGAGCCTTCTGGCGAAGTGCCTATCGAGCAAACCATCGAAAAGATGGACGATCACTCGCTGCTTGCCGCAACTCTCACTGGTGACGAAGCTGCCTTCAGAGAATTAGTTCGGCGTTACCAAAATCAAATTACAAATTATGTCTACCGTATGTTGGACGATTACGACCGTGCGGTAGATTTGGCGCAAGAAACTTTTCTTAGAGTTTACACAAGCGCCGAGCGTTATCAGGCAACATACAGTTTTTCGACTTACATTTACCGCATCGCCCATAACCTGGCGATTAGTGATCTAAGACAACGTAAGCGCCGTCGCCTAATGCAGTTTCCGATGTTCTTTTCGGATAAGGATAACGACGAAGTCGAAATTGAAATAGAAGATAAACGGCAAGTTTTAGCCGATGATTCAATGATCGCAGCCGAGCAACGCGAAGCTGTTACCAGAGCAATAGCCAGTTTGCCAGAAAAATACAGAGCGGCATTGGTTCTTTGTGACATTGAAGAAAAAAGTTACGAAGAGATTTCAGAGGTTCTGGACCTGCCGGTAGGCACAGTCAAGTCGCGCATCAATAGGGCGCGCAACCTTTTGAAAGACAAGCTTAAAGACTTTATCTAAAGTCCACGGTTATTTTGGTTCTACCCCGTTATTGCAATCTTCCTAGGTTTAATAAACCGGAAGTTTTTCCCCAAAGTGGAGACGTATTCGATGAACTGTAAAGATATTAAAGCGGCGATTGACTCGGCTTCGCGCCGAAATCCGGTCAGCAATGAAGCACATGCTCATTTGAGTGAATGTTCCGACTGCCGCCGATATTCAGATCAATCAAGTGCCTTGCTGGCTCTTTTGACAGCACAGCCTCGAGTTCAGGTTCCGTCTGATTTTAATTTCCGCCTGAGCGCACGTATTGCTAGAGCTGGGACTCAGCCTCGCCCTGCTGGCCCGTTTGCATTCCTGGAAAATCTTTTGTATTGCCAGAGCTGAGGCTCAGCCTCGCCACGCTGGCCCGTTTGCATTCCTGGAAAATCTTTTTGGGCAAACTTTTTCAATTAAACAAGCAGCCACTTCGCTTGCGGCTTTGGCTGTAATGGCGGCTGGCACAACGTTCTATTTCCAGAATAGCCAGCAGACTCCTAACAATCCGCTGGTTGCCAATAACACCGCTCCAGTAATTCAAACTGCGACCAAATCAGATTTACCGCTGTTGCCTGTCAATCCGGCTCCAGCGGCTAACCTGGTTGCCAGATCACAAGGTCGTGTCGCAGCAATGAAATCGCCTGTCTTGATTCAAGCTTCGACTTCAGTCGTGATGGATCAGCCAATGGCAAGTGACAAAGTGAGTGTTTACAACAGCGAGAAGGGTCATGTTAGTAAATTGCCGAAAGGTGGCGTTTATTTCGGAGCTGAAAGTTCAGACCAAATGGCAAGACCGGCGTCATTCGGCAGCTTCTAAAACTGATTATTCGTTAAACCAGTCAGGCCGCAGGTGTCCAATTCGCCCTGCGGCCTTAATCTGTTCAAGGCCAATAGTTTTTAGATACTTGTTTCACTGCATGACATTGCGAATCCTTGTTGTTTCCTGTTGGATTCTAGCGCTGTTAGCTACAACTTCTGCCCAAACCGCTCGGCGCAAGGCTCAAACTCCACAAATTAAAAAAACTGGCTCGACTCAACCACCTACTGTTCCAACCGGTAAAGCCAATACGCCTGTGCTGCGTCAAAATCAGCCTGTGGGCTGGGTCTGGGTAACACAAACAATTGATCTGGCTCAACAATTCGGCAACGAAGAAAATATCTTCACATTAGATGGAGAACCGCCGCCGTCACTGCTGCAAAAACGTATTTCGCTAGGCTTGGTGATTGACAACCAAGGGCATGTAATCACTCGACTAATTGATGTAACCCCCAGCAATCCCCCGGCTGAATTAGTGGTCAGGGCATCCGGCGGACGCCCAACCAAGGCCAAATTTGTCGGGATGGATACGGTAACCGGTTTCTGCATCGTCAAAGTTGAAGGTGAGGCCTTGCGACAGGCCAACTTTGCCGATCAAACCGTTTTGCCAAGACGTTCCAACATAAAACTTTACGGTTTTCACCCGAATCAGGAAACGAACCCTGAGCGTGTGAATATGAGCATAACTCCGCGCCTGAACCTCTTTGACGGTCAGATCGCCATAGCCAGCGATGATTTTCGATTCACCACCAGAAACCCTATCTATCGGTTGACCACTCCAAAACTTACGGCCGTTCAGGATTGCAGTCTGATCTTCAAAGGCGACCTGGTTTTTGGAATCACGCTTTACGACACCCAACGAGAGGGCAAACATATCGTTTACCCGATCTCTCGCGTGCAGGCGATTGCCGAATCGGTCATCAAATCTAATCAGAGCATCGCGTATGGCTGGCTAGGAGCAAATGGGCAGAACTTCGCGCCACCAATTCAAACCATCACCAGTAATCGGAAACCGACTGAACCAGGAATAATTATTACTGCGATTGCTCCTGACAGCCCCGCGGATGTCGCGGGCGTATTGCCCAAAGATATTTTGCTCAGCATCAACGATCGCCGAGTCGAAACCCGTGAGCAACTGGCCACCGCAATTCGACAGATTCCAGCCGATAGTGATGTTTCGCTAAAAGTAAGGCGAGGTGGCGAATACAAAATGCTCAAAGCCAAACTCGCTCCGGCACCGGCAACCGAACCCGAGCAACAACTTTTCGCCTTCGTGCGTCGCCTGGAAGCCATGAAAGCGGAGTTGAAGTCAATTCCGGCCTCCGATCCAAAGCGGCAGAATCTGATGGCTCGTGTAAATATGATGACCAGTTTTGTCCAGGCGGTCACATTGCCAGCGCCGCCGGATATTCGGCTCCGAGTCCTTTATGGCTTTGAAGTTGAATCGCTGACCGGCCAATTGATGAATTATTTCGCAGTGACCAATGGTCTGCTGATTACAAGTGTTGCAGACAAAGACAAAGCCGCACGCTCTGGCCTGCAAGCAGGCGATGTGGTCGTCAAAGTCGGCGACCAACAGATTACCAACCTGCCCTCTCTGGTCAACGCTCTGGACAATTCAAAAGGCGATACGATTGACATCACAGTCTCACGCCGCCGCGAACCGGTAAAGATTTCCCTGTTCCGATAATCGTTTCATTAACTCAGAGAGAACTTGAGTTGTTGATTCGGCAAACCGTTGCGGCACTTTTTCTTAGCTGTTATGCTCGCCGCGCGTTGAAGCAACGCAAATTCCAAATTCAAATTCGCAATCATAACTGCTTGCAGGAAATTTATTCCCGCTGAGAACTGAAAGCTGAGAACTAAAATTTGATGTCAGCCAAAATCACTGTCATTGTTTACATTGTCGTAAGTTTCGAAATAGGCATTCTGCTTCTGATCCTGCCGTGGTCACCGTGGTGGCACGACAACTTTTTTCTTTACTTCATCACCGGCAAACTACACGCGCCCTGGATGGCAACTTTTCTGACTCACAAAGCAGTTCGCGGAGCCGTCACCGGCATTGGCGTTTTGAATATCCTGGCTGGCATTTACGAGATGTTCAGATTCCGCGAAAGCGTCACTCAACTTAACTCTATGAGTGAAAAATCGAACCTGCCACAGGCAAACGATGCAAAGGCTGGCTATGTTGAACCTGCTGCGTCACAAACCACTTCTCTACCTGATCACCAACCGCCAAGCCTTCCTCCGCAAAACTGAAGCCGCTCACGAAATCAACCAATTGCAAATCGAGGCAATTCGCCAGGCCGCTGTCGCTGGCTGTCAATTGATTCAAGTTCGGGAAAAGGATTTATGCGCGCAATCATTGGCAGAGTTCACACGACAAGCGATTGCCGTTGCACGACCCCACGGAGCCAAAGTTCTGGTCAACGATCGGCTGGATGTGGCGATTGCAGTAAAAGCAGACGGCATCCATTTGAGAGCATCGTCGCTGCCTGCGGCTGAAGTTCGACGGGTTGTTGAAGAAAAAGGCTTGCAGGATTTTTTGATCGGCGTTTCGACTCATTCGCTGACGGAAGCCGAAGCTGCCCAAAACGGAGGCGCTGATTTCATAGTTTGCGGGCCGGTTTTCGACACTCCATCGAAACGCGAATTTGGAGAACCTCTTGGACTGGAAAGATTTTCAGCCGTCTGCCAAATCATTGAAATTCCTGTTCTGGCACTAGGCGGAATCAATCTGACCAACTTCCGCCACCCCCTCGAATCCGGTGCGGCAGGCATCGCAGCAATCAGTATGTTTAACAATGCCAAGGATTTGTCAGAGATAATCGCCGCGCTAAATTGATGGTTGGAAAGCGAAGCGGGAGCAGCGTTGGTTTCACACTGCTCCCACTTGCATTGGCGGCTTAGTTTTTCTCCTTTGAAACAGTTTTCTTGCCAGTCAAATGACCTGCTGAGCCTCCTGAGCAATAAAGCCAAGATGCTGCTGGCCGTTGTCCTCGTCTTTCCGCTGGAAGCTGACCGGACGCAACCGCATCAATTCGCCCAGGCCGTACCGCAAATTGGCGAGACCCTTCTCCATTCAAACGCCTGAGTTTTGAATGGCTCCATTTGCGCCGTCCGAGCCGCTGCTACTGCTAGTGAAAAAAACTGGTTTAATAGAAGGCAGGTGCCACTTGCTCAATGCGTTTGCGAGCGGCTGGTTGTATGCGTTCCAAAGTCCCCAGAAAATTCTGAT
>JBGAPB010000031.1:0-26630 GCA_044221525.1 Blastocatellia bacterium
ACAGGCTGATCGTTCGGGCGCGCGGAGACCGTGAACTCGCCCGCCTCATCCTGGCGCGGACCGATCTCGCGCTGCGCGATCTCGCACCGCTATGGCTCCATGCGGATCCCTTTGAGCGCACATCGATCCAGGATGCCATCGCAACGACTGCCACGCTTCGGTCTGTTCCGCCCGCCTCGCGCGACCTCGGTGGCTCTTCCATTTGGAAAGGTCTTTGCCATCGAAGAGAACTACGGCGTCCGAAGGTGGATCGCTGGCTTTTGCGCCAGGAGTGACTACACGCGGCTCCTTTTTGGGAGCTGGTTGCGCGTCACGGAGCAAGCCCATTTCAATGGCTTTCTTCCGCACTTCTTCGACTTGTTGCGGAGTGTACTGTGGTGGTTGCTGCTGAGCGCGACTGACGCCAACCATTGCTGCTGCGGCAAGAAAAGCTGCGGCAATGGTGAACATCGCCTGCTTCAGAAGTTTCGATATGGGTTGTTTCATAAGGTGATTTGCTCCTTGTTGGTTTCGGAAAAAGTAGTGATAAGTTTCAAGTTTCGCTGTCTTCTGCGGCATTTTTTGCTGGCTTTGCCTGAAGTTGCAATTTTTCTTTGAGAAGGCGGTTTTCGATTTGAAGCATCAGCTTTTCTCGTTCGCTGGCTTCGCGTTCGGTCAAATGTCGTAGTTGATCTTGTGTGCGCTGAAGTTCGTGAGCCAGAACGGTGACCACATTGGTCAGGCGTTTGACTTCTTCTTCCTGATCTTTTTGCCGCTTCTCTTGCCGTTCTTGACGCTGAATGATCGAAAGCGCGTTGAGAATAAAATCAGATAGACGTTTCCACATTGAACATGACCTCTAGTTGAGAAAGCATCGCGCGAGTTTCAGCCTGAAGTTGCAATGTTTCGGCTTCGTATTGATCCATCCGTTTGAAGGAAGCGTCCATTTCTCTCAGCCCGGCTTCGAGCAGAGCATTGAACTGTTCTGCCTCGGACTTGGTCATTTCCAGCTTGATTGTTTCCTGCATTGCGTTACCTCCATTGCGATTCTAAATCATCAGCGCGGGCAAAAGCAGTCGTGCTTATTGCTTGGTCAAGGTCTCATCCAGATTTAGCAAAACATTTGCCACCAACGTCCACGCAGCCATTTCTGGCGCGGGGAGTTCGCGGTTTTCGCCTTTCAGTAACTGATCGGCGGTTTGCGGAGCGGTTCTGTAATTCGACAATTGTTGGTTATAGAGCGCAGTCAGCCGATCCAGTTCCCCCGGTTTTGCGTGGCGACCGGTGCAAAGCCGGAAGCCGTAATCCAGCCGGGCTTTTGTATCGCCTTCAACTTCCAGGAACATTCGTTTGGCCAGTGCGCGCGCCATTTCCATGGCTGCATCGGAGTGTTCGTGCGAATGCGGCGGACTGTGCATTGTTCGCGACTGGTGGCGTCAAAAGTCATCATCGCCGGGTAAGGCGAAGTGCGGCGCAGGAAGGTGTAAAGCCCTCGGCGATAACGGTCTTCGCCTTTGCTGACCGACCATTTTTCGGAGCTGTAAGGATTGCGCCAGACGCCTTCGGGTTGAGAAGGCATTACGCTGGGGCCGCCGATTTTGCGGCTGAGCAAACCGCTGGCAGTCAGCGTCAAATCGCGGATCATTTCTGCTTCAACGCGGAATCGCGGCCCGCGAGCCAATAGCCGATTATATTGATCGCGTTCCTGCAACGCCGCGCTGACCGACGAATCCTGCCTATACGTCGCTGACAGCGCGATCAATCTGTGAATGTGTTTCATTGACCAGTTCACAGGCTGCGAGCCGCGAACTGCGGACTGCGGACTCGGATTTATGAATTCAACCGCCAGCCAGTCCAGCAATTCAGGATGCGAAGGCGGAGAGCTTTGCGTACCAAAATCTTCGGCGGTTTCGACAATGCCGCGACCAAAAAACTGTTCCCAGTAACGATTTACGGCGACGCGCGCAGTCAGCGGATTGCTTTCGTCAACCAGCCATTTCGCCAAACCAAGCCGATTGGCTGGCGCGCTTTCCGGCAGCGGCGGCAGGGAAGCGGGAGTTCCGGCGTAAACCTTTTCGCCGTGGCTGGCGAAGTTGCCGCGTTCGCGCACCCACGTCGAAGGCCTGTCGTAGCCGGGCTTTTCCTCCAAAACCAGAGCGGTGACGATGCCCAGGTTTTTGGCAGCGTCCTGAAAATCTTTGAGCCGGTCGCGCTCGGTTTTCAGCAGCGGAGTGGTGCTGCGAAAATTGGCCGACAGATCCCTCTTCTGTTTTTCAGTTCTGTCGGTTGATGATTTGGCCATGACCAGTTTCAGCGATGCGGGAACGCTGACCAGTTTCAGCGGAGCGTCGGCGTCGGTGACTGACAACCGCAAACGACCAATGCCCTGACACAAACCGCCAGCCAAAAAGCGCAGCCGTATTGTCAATTCAACGGGTTTATCAGAAGTTAAGGCCTTGTCGAGCGAGAACGCCGCTTGCCGCATCATTCGTGTTTCGTCATTCATGGCGTTAATCAGCCAGCCGCGTGGGCGGTCGCTGACATTCAGCATCTCGTAATTGAAAAACGTCTTCGCATCAATCTTGCTCAAACCGTCGTCCCAACCGCCATCGGTAAACTTCAGCGGTTGACCATTGGCCGAAACTTCAATCGTCGAAAGAATGAAGTTGCCGTACAAGTCGCGGCCTGGGCCGCCGCGAGGCAAGCTCTTGTCGGGCATTGCTTCGATTCGCAGAGCCGAAAGTTTTGACAGCGAAAGCGGCAGTTTGGCCTTAATGACGTATTCGTCGAACTCAGGGTCTTTGCCTGAAGCCAGCAGCGATTTGTCGTCGAGTTTTGTCAGCGTCGAACCACCAACCGATTTGAAATCCGAAGGATCGAGCGCTGTCCATTTGGCAGGTTCGGCCAGAATTTCTTTTTCCCATTCAGCCTGCGCCGCGTCCAGTTCCGGCGTTTGAGTTTTCAGCGTCGTTTCCAGCTTGGCGATCTGGGTGTTGAGTTCTTTGCGTTTGGCCTCTTGTTCCGGCGTAGGCAATTCCAGAGTCGGTTCATAGGCTACACTGCTAAAAACCTCAGAGCCTTGAATCTGATAAGCCGAGTTGTCGAAGAACGAATACAGCTTGTAATAATCGCGTTGTGAAAACGGGTCGTATTTGTGGTTATGGCACTGCGCACAGCCCAGCGTTGAACCCAGCCAGACGGTTGCCGTTGTGTTGACGCGATCAACAATGACTTCGTGCCGGGCGGCTTCGGGATCAACGCCGCCTTCGGTGTTGAGCTGTGTGTTTCGGTGAAAGCCGGTGGCAATTTTTTGATCTATCGTCGGGTTCGGCAGCATGTCTCCGGCAATCTGTTCAATCGTGAACTGATCGAAAGGCATGTCGGCGTTTAAGGCATTGATCACCCAGTCGCGGTACTTCCACATCACTCGCAGATTGTCTTTTTCGTAACCGTTCGAGTCCGCGTATCGAGCCAAATCCAGCCACGGACGCGCCCAGCGTTCACCGTAATGCGGCGAAGCCAACAAACGATCAACGACTTTTTCATAAGCGTCAGCGGATTTGTCGGCCAGGAATTCGTCCAGCTCTTTGACCGTCGGAGGCAAGCCGATTAAGTCCAGGTAAACGCGGCGCAACAAGGTTTCTTTGGAAGCTTCGGGTGAAGGTGTCAGCCCTTCTTTTTCCAGTCGAGCCAGGACGAAAGCATCAATCGGATTGCGAACCCAGCCTTGATTTTTGACTTGCGGAATTGCCGGGCGGACTGGTTTTACATAAGCCCAGTGCTTTGGAATTTCAGATTTCAAATTTGAGATTTGGGACGGATGGTCTTCCGGCCAAACCGCGCCTTGATCTATCCACTTGCGGATCAATTCAATCTGTTCGGTTTTGAGCGCATCGCCGCCCATTGGCATGCGAGCTTCGCCGCCTTCGCCTAGAATCCGTTTCAGCAAGGTGCTGGCTTTGCTGTTGCCTGGAATGATGTCGGCTCCGCTGATGCCGCCTTTCATGGCAGCCGCCTTCACATCCAGGCGCAATTGGCCTGAGGCTTTTTTCGGGCCGTGGCACTGGTAACAACTGGCGGCGAAGATCGGTTCGATGTCGCGTTTGAAGTCTACCGAAGCCTGGCTGTGGCCAGCGAGTTTGAGAAGATCAGAGCAGTGGCTGAAACCATTGCCGCGAAGAACAATCCGGTAACAAAAAGTTTTATGGCTCGACGCATAAGTGCCTCGACAGATTTTCGATTGCTTGTTGATGAACTCGGCCAGCGATTCTGACCGCGCGGGAATTGGTCAATCCAAGATGACTGCGGAAAGATAGCACAGCGATTTTGGCTTGGCGAGGCGAGCGTTGGGCAAAGTTCGGTCACGTGATAAAGTGCCGCCGCTTTCATCCGCAAGACGTTTATCTAACCCACAAAACTTGAGAGGAAAATCGTGATGAGTTTCAGATTCACACTGGCTGTAGCTGTGTTGTTGTCGTTTGTTTTCGCTCCGCAACCGAGTTCCGCGCTTAATCCAAAAGCCTTGCAAAAGGCTTTGGCCGCCAAACCCAGCGGAGCCGCTGCCGATAAACTGGCCGAAGATATTCGCGTCTGGTTTGGCAAAGAGGCTTTGGTCAAAGGCGCTCCGCCGAAGATTGACGATTTGACGGTCGCCTGGGCGATAGAAATCGCCAATGCCAAAGTTGCGCCGCGAGTGGTTTCGATTGATGGCAAATTCACGCAACCGCTCAATCGAATTGGCAAAACGGATGTTTATGCTGCGGTGGCGGAGCTAAAAGAAGGTCAGGCCATGCGCTGGCAGTTTGAAATCGGCGACCAGAAACTGATGGCTGGCAATGGTCAGTTGGAGGTTTATGTGACTCCGCCGGAAATGAAAAAACAGCCGGGCGTTCCAGAAGGCAAGCTGATTCAAATGCCGAAATGGGAAAGCAAAATTTTTGCGGGAACTACGCGCGACTGGTGGGTTTACGTTCCGGCTCAATACAAGGCCGAAAGCCCGGCTTGCGTCATGGTGTTTCAGGATGGGCAGAGCGCCAAAAATTACACGCCGGTTGTGTTCGACAACCTGATTGCCAAAGGCGAAATGCCTGTCACCGTCGGCATTTTCATTTCGCCGGGCATGAAAGCCGACGGCAAACCGAATCGCAGTTTTGAATACGACACGTTGTCGGATCAGTACGCGCGCTTTTTGCTGGAAGAGATTCTGCCCGAAGTCGAAAAAACTTATAAGTTGCGCCACGACGCAGCCAGCCGAGCCATTGGCGGCATCAGCAGCGGAGCCATTTGCGCCTGGACTGTCGCCTGGGAACGTCCAAACGAATTCAGCAAAGTGTTGTCGTGGGTTGGCAGTTTCACGAACATCCAGCACGGCGCGACGTTCCGCGAAGGCGGCCACAATTACGAAGCCATGATTCGCAAAGCTCCGAAGCGACCGATTCGGATTTTCATGCAGGACGGCGAAAACGACCTGGATAACGCCAACGGCAACTGGCCGCTGGCGAATCAGACTTTGGCCAAGTCACTGGCTTTTGCCGGATATGATTTCAAGTTCGTTTACGGAAGCGGGTTCCACAGCGACCGCCACGGACGCGCGGTCATGCCGGATTCGCTTCGCTGGCTGTGGCGAGATTACAAAGCCGAGAAGTAACCAGGTGAAAGTAGAGGGTGAATCAAAGCAGGTTGAAAGTATTGATCTGCTTTGATTCGCGCTTCCGGCTGTGACTCCTTGTAATTGCCAAAAGCATCTATTACCGCCAGTCGTTTGTGCAGCCCAGCCAGTCAGCACGCGCGGTGTCGTCGAATTCAGCTTCAGCCTTTACTGACCAAAATTCGGCTAACTCTCCAAAAAAATAATTTGAGCGGCGACTGATACGAATTTCGTTCGGTTGCCGCTTTCCTGTGTGCAAGCACAAAAACAGACGACGACAGGTGAATTCAAAAACACCGTCGCCAATATCAAACGAATGAATGGTAAATCTCAGAACAAAGAGAGGTGACTATGTTCGGCGAAAAGAAGTACGTAAAAGATTATGACACGGTCAGTCATCCGGGAGATTCGGGTGCATTTATGGCGGCTATCGTGTGCATCCTGGGTTTGACGTTTGTGGCCTGGACGACGATAGGTCAGTGATGGTTAGCATCAAAAAGCCAATTGAACTCAGTCGCGGAGAAAGCTTTTCTTCGTGAAAGCGCAAATCAGTGGCGGAGTAAAAAATCAGCAATCGCCGCCGTCAACCAAACAATTCTTTCAACAAAAAGGAGCAACTTTCATGAAATCCAAATACTCAGCATTCTTCTTTGCTTCGGCAATTCTGGCAACTTTGCTTATGGCTGCGCTGACCGTCAGCGCCCAAAACCGCACGGTGGAAAATTCTGGCGTAAAGCATGGCTCATTGACTGAAATCCGTTTTCGTCCCTTTGTCTTCATACGAATTCGTGATTTGCAGACATTGTCCGACGTTGAACGAGTAATTGAAAAAGACCCATCCGGTCAATTGATCTCTGTCGCCAATCAGGCCGACGCAGATTTTTTTGTGGGCTTCATCAACAATCCGGCCAACAATCCGACAATCGCAAAGTCCGGTTTTGTTCTTCCTGATCCAAGTCAAATCACCAGTGACCACACAGGCCAGATGGTGATTTACACACAAAATAAACGCGGTCAGGTCCGTATCATCTGGACGGATCAAAAAGGCAGCAATCGCCCGGAACGCGCGATGTTTGAATTTCTGCGCGCCCTGGACAAAGACAAAGAAACCTCTCTTCAATTACCGCTCAAGGAAATCAACGACCAGATCGCGGAAACTGAAGTCGGGATTGAAAAGTTGGGAGATGCGACCAAGCCGAAATTCACTTATCGCGCCCGCGCCAAATACACTGAAGGGGCGCGGGCAAACATGGTGAAGGGAACCGTCGCGATGAGTGTAATTCTCAATTCCGACGGCGAGCTGAGTGATTTGATGGTAATCAAAGGATTGCCTTATGGCTTAACGGCAAGCTCCATCGAAGCGCTGAAGCAAATGCGCTTCGTCCCTGCAATGCGCGACGGCAAGCCAATCAGCATTCGCACTTACCTGGAATTCAACTTCATGCTTTATTGAGCGGACTCAGGGATAATGAATCGAATCGCAGCCGTTTTAACCCTTAACCTTGCCGGTGTGAAACCGGCAGATTCGCCGTCAACGTCCACAAGTAAAGATGGCAAAGGCTGCGAAGTCGTGACCGTGATGGTGCGGCCTCGCAACAATTTCACTTTCGGATTTCGCAAATGCCAGCCAAAGCGAATCCGTGGAAGCTCTCTCAACACGTCCCACCGACTGGCGTTGTCAGTCAGCACAACATCCATAAATCCATCATCAAGTTGGGCTTGCGGCGCGAACTTCATACCGCCTCCGGCAAAGCGTCCGTTGGCCGCAACGAAAAAGTTCGAGCGGATTTCTTCTGTTGAGTTGTCGTCGAAAAGAATACTTACCTGATGATTGCGGTAAGTTCTCAAAGCCTTGAGCGCGGCCAAAACAAACCGAATGTGACCGCCAATCCAGCCAGGCCAGACAGCGCGCCATTCGTTGACCAGTTTTACGACTTCGCCGCCAAGCCCGAAGCTGACGACGTTGATTGAATAACGCTTAACCGGTTGGCCGTCTTGCCCAATCAGTTCAATTTCAATCAGGTCAATCAATTGGTTATGGCCGGTGATGAGCGCCTGCAAAGCCATCTTCCGGTTCATCAAACCAACCGAGCGCCGAAAATCCGAGCCAGTTCCGCACGGCAACAAACCGATTGCAGCGTCGGGGTTTATCGGCTGACCGGCTGAATCGAAGTAACCACTGACAACTTCGTTCAGCGTGCCGTCGCCGCCAACCGCAACCACGCGCACTTCACCTGCCAGCAAAGCCCGCCGAGTCACCTCGGAAGCTTCGCCGGGAAGGGAAGTCAGATGTTCCTTGAAACTGATGCCGCGCGCGACCAGTACTTGCTTCGCCTTAATCCATTCGCACTTTGCACGGCCACGAGCGGCAGTCGGATTTATGACAAAAAGCACGGGTAAAAATCAGTCCAGCAAATCAGGTTGTTCTTTGGTGATGCGCGCATAAAGCGGCTGGAATTGAAACCATCCGGCCAGTGTCGAACCGACTTGCTGGGCAGTTAATCTGGCGCTTTCAGGTCTGATGAAATGCGGTTCGCCTGCGGCTTCGGCCAGAAGCTGGGCGTGGCAACTGCGCTCCATTGTGATGAACCACCAAGCGGCTTCGTCCACGGTTTTGCCTACTGTCAGCAAGCCGTGGTTTTGCAAAATGACTGCTTTGCAATTGCCCAGAGCCTGTCCGATGCGTCGGCCTTCTTCGGTATCCAGCACCACTCCTGTGAAATCGTCGAAGATCGAATGATCTTCGTAAAATGCACAGGCGTCTTGAGTTATAGGATCAAGCAATCGCCCAAGCGCAGACCACGATTTGCCGTACATTGAATGAGCATGAGCGGCGGCCACGCAATCCGGGCGGGCAGCATGAACCTGAGAGTGAATGGCAAAAGCTGCTCCGTTGACCGGCATATCGCCTTCGACGACCTCGCCTTTGTCGTTGACCAGCACCAGATCGGAAACTTTAATCTGGCTGAAATCCACGCCGAAAGGATTGACCCAGAAATGGTCCGGCTTTTCCGGATCGCGGGCGGTGATGTGACCGGCGACGCCTTCGTCAAATCCGAACTTGGAAAAAAGGCGAAAGGCGGCGGCTAATCGCTGTTTTCGATGAAGCCGCTCTTCGGCGGCTGACTCGAAAACAGGCATTTGAGGTATCTTCGGCATCTTTTGTGTTTGGGCCGGAGTGATCATTGCGGATTCTGGCATTACTGACTCGGGCATAATGTCTCCTCTTTTAGGGATTGGTTTGGGTAAAACTGCTTGGAACGGAAAAAACTTAGCACAAAAGGCATTTTTTCGGCATGGAAATGATTAAGAGGCTTAGCCTCTGAAAAAGATTGTGCTAGTATCCGCCCGCTTTTTACGGCGCCTAAACTTCGTGAGCGACCGGGGTTTGCCGTTATCAAAAAGCATTGGCTCCAACTTCATTTCGCGCGGAGAGCGTCCCACAAAAAAAAGCGTTGGCATTCTGATGTCTTGAACTTGTGCCGCTTAATTGCTTACTTGGACTTTCCATTAAGTTCAAATTAGGCCGAGCCATTTTGTGCGAACCTACTTGGGTTTACTGGGTAATCCCGTACCTATCAAAAAATAAGTACTAACACCGGGAGGGGTTTATGCCGATGAAAGGCAATAGAGAAATTACGAGCAGAGCTTCAAACCGAAGCTGGCTGGTGACGATGACCAAACGGTTGGCGTTGCTTGCTTTTGTTGCGGTTGGATTAATGTTTGCTCTCGACCGGCTCGGCGCTTTAGACGCTTTTGGCCAAAAAGCTCCGCGTCGTGCTGTCAGGCAAATTGCTCAACCGTCAATCAATGCCGACGATTGCAGTTACGTTAAATCGCCGGACGATTATCGCGACATGGCGGCTCGTCACCGTAACTCCATTTCGCAAATTACCGAAGCTGTTGCTGCACGATTCGATCAGGAAGGCATTGCCCTTGTTCCGCCTGAAAGCATGCCGCGCAAGAACTTCGTTGATAATTTGGTCTTCGATAAGATGCAAAGCGCGGGTGTCCAATCAGCGCCAGTTTGCACCGACGAAGAATTTATTCGCCGAATCTATCTTGATCTGACTGGTCGCATTCCGTCGCCGGATGACGTGACCAACTTTCAGAAAGATCAAAATCCAAACAAACGTGACATCCTGATTGACGCTCTGATCAACTCGCCGGAGTTCGTTGATAAATGGACGATGTTTTTCGGTGATCTGTACAAGAATACCTCTCAATCCAGCAACATTCCCCGATTTGTCGGCGGCAGCGAAGCATTCTACAAATTCATTCACGATTCCATTGAACAGAACAAAGGCTACGACCAGATTGCCACTGAGATGATAACCTCGCGCGGTGACAGTTATGTTGATGGCGCGACGAATTTCATAATCGGCGGATTTGTTCCGATGGGGCCAGCTCAGGACACTTACGACGGTTACGCAGTTCAAACTGCCCAAACCTTCCTGGGGCTTAGCTCGATGGATTGTCTGCTTTGCCACGACGGCGCAGGCCATCTGGATGCTGTTAACCTGTGGGGCTCAAAAACCACTCGCGCAGACGCCTGGGGAATGGCGGCCTTCTTTGCTCGCACCCGCCGCCAACAGGTCAACATTGCAACCAACCTCCAGAAGCACCTGATTACAGAGGCAACGACCGGCGAATATGACCTGAACACGACCACAGGCAACCGCAGTTCGCGCCTGCCGATTGGCAACCAGCGTAACGTCCAACCGAAATATATGTTTGGCAACGGCGGTGGAGTCAGTGCGGGCGAGGATCGTCGCACGGCGCTTGCCCGTTACATCACCAGAGACCCGCAATTTGCCCGCGCAACAGTAAATTATCTGTGGGAAAAAATGATGGTCGAAGCTTTGGTTTCGCCAGCGAATACCTTTGATCTGGCTCGATTGAGTCCTGATTCGCAGTTGCCAAATGGCTGGTCTCTGCAACCGCACAACGCAGAGTTGCTGGAAGCCCTGGCTCAGGAGTTTGCCAACAACGGTTTTGACCTGCGCCATCTGATTCGCACCATTTCGCAATCCAACACCTACCAGCTTTCGTCGAAATATCCAGGAACCTGGAAAGTCGAATATGTTCCGCTGTATGCGCGCAAGTTCGCTCGCCGACTGGATGCCGAAGAGCTTCACGATGCGGTCGTCAAGGCTACCAACCTGCCTCCGGTGACAAACCCCGCCACTCGAAATGGTGTTACCTTGCCCAAAATGATTGGCTTCCCGATTGTTGATGAATTGGGCGTTAAAAAAAGAGAAGTTCAATGGGCGATGCAATTGCCTGAACCATCCCAGCCGCAATTCGGACAGCAAAACGGTTCGTCGGCGAATATCCTGAACACTTTCCTGCGCGGAAATCGCGACCTGAATGTTCGTCAGGGCGATCCGTCCATTCTGCAGGCACTAAATATGATGAACAACGATTTCATCAGCCGTCGCACCCGCTACGTCGCCAATAACGCGACGAACGACGCAGGCAATAACTCAGATGGCTACATTGCCCCGATTCCGGGTTACAACACTGAAAAGATTCTTTCGACGGTCAAGCGTCTGGTGGAAACTCCAGGGCTGACCAATGAACAGATTGTAACGGAACTTTACCTGCGGACGCTTTCGCGAAGCCCCAGAGCGAATGAAATGACAAAAGTTTTGTCATATTTCACGCCAACCGGAAACCAAACAGCGGCTCAAGCAAAACAAGCCGCTATCGAAAGCTTGCAATGGGTGCTGCTGAACAAAGTGGACTTCCTGTTCAATTACTAAGCTGGCCAACACGGCTGATATAGGAGACAAAATGAAAGATCATCTTCAACCTGATCATTCTTGCGATACTTGCAAACCGTTGCGGCCAGCCAACTCCGGGTACTTTGGAGGCCCGGTTTTAGGACGCCGCGAATTTTTCCAGATTGCCGGTACTGGCGTTGCCGGCTCTTTCGTCGTTCCGATGTTTGCGAAAGAAGCTAAAGCCGCCGATGTAACTGCCGGACAAATTTATGGACGAGCGCGCAACCTGATTTACATTCACATGCAGGGAGCGCCCAGCCACACCGATACTTTCGACCTGAAGGTCGGTTCGTGGACTCCCGCCGACTTTGCGCCTGAAATGATTAACGATGTGCTGTTTCCAAAAGGGCTGCTGCCAACCATCGCCACGCAGATGCAGCACATCGCCATTATCCGCAGCGTTCGCGCTCCGGCTCTGGTGCATGGGTTGCAGCAAATTTGGACACAGATTGCCCGCAATCCAACTTCGCTGATGGGCAAGATTGCTCCTCATATCGGAGCCGTCATCGCCCGCGAATTCGAATCGCAGCGAACTCCAAGTCAGAAGATGCCTGGCTTTGTTTCGATGAACGGCGGCAACGTGACAGGTTCCGGCTATTTCAGCGCCCGTTACACTCCGTTTGCCGCCACAGGGTCAACAAACGGCTTGGGCAACCTGACAAATTTTGCCGGTACGACGGCATTCGATCAACGCTATCAAATGCTGCAGTCCCTGGATGGTGAAAATCGTCTCAATTCCCCATTAGGTGACCCGGTGGTGGATATGGACAGTTTTTACCAGCAAGGCAAAGCGATGATGTACAACCCGGAAGTTGACGCAGTTTTCAGGCTGGCGGCGGCTGACACCCAACGTTACGGGGTCAATAATGCACAAACCGGGTTCGGCAATTCCTGTTTGACTGCGCGCAATCTGATCAAATCCAACTTGGGAACGCGCGCTGTGCACATCAGCATCGGCGGGTGGGACAATCACACCAACATTTACCAGGCAAATGCTGGAATTTATCCATCGGCTCGCCAGTTCGATAAAGGCCTGGGTGAATTGTTGAGAGACCTCTCTTCCACGCCAGGAGTCAACGGCGGCACATTGCTGGATGAGACTTTGGTTGTTTGGATGGGAGAATTTGGCCGCACGGTCAGAACTGCCAACGGCGGAACAACTCCCGGGTTGAATAGCGGCGCAGGTCGAGATCACTTCTTCCAACAGTTTGCCTGTTTTGCGGGCGGCGGAGTCAGTGGCGGTCGAACCATAGGTTCAACAACCAGCGACGGTTTCGCCGTTCAAGACCCAGGCTGGTCGGAAGGTCGTCCGGTCGTCAACGAAGACATCGCTGCGACGATCTATTCCGGTTTGGGAATTGATTACACCAAGACGCTGCACGACGATCCATTTCAGCGCGGTTTCGAGTACGTCCCGTTCGCTTCGCAGGGAGCCTGGAAACCCGTCAAGGAAGTTTTCCAGCGTAGCGCACCACCGGAACGTCCTAAAGTGAATCCACGCAAACGTTAAACCTGCCAGAAAACAACTCTGCAAATAATAAAGCCGCTCACGTGAATAATCGCGTGAGCGGCTTTTCTTTAGTAGAAGTTGTTCAGAGTCCAACCTTTAGGTTGTTTGCGCCTAAAACGGCAAGCTGAAGCTTGAGCTCTGAACTTTTTATCCAGCGTAAGAATGCAGACCAGGCAAAATGTAGCTGACTCCCAGATAGGTGAAAATCACCAGCAGGAATCCGACCAGGGCGAAGTAAACGCTTCGACGGCCTGTCCAGCCGTGCGACATGCGCGAATGCAGATAACCGCCGTAAGCAAACCACGCGACCAACGCGCCGGTTTCTTTGGCGTCCCATCCCCAGTAACGTCCCCAGGATTCGTTCGCCCAGACCGCTCCGGTCACCAACAAGATAGCCAGACCGGCAAAAGCCACACCGACCAGTTTGTAAATCAGGCTGTCAATACGCTCCAGCGGCGGCAGGCTCTGACGGATTTTTTCTGTGCGGAAGCTGAACAGCGCAATGAAACAAAGCACAACCAGCAAAGAAATCATCGCCGCGATTTCAACGGGATTGCCTTTCAGGCTCAGGATCATTCCATCACGATTCGCAGCCAGCCAGTTGCCGCCGATTGAGACGATCTCTTCTACTGTTTTGCCAGAAGATTCTTTGCCAAGCAGGGTTTTGCCGACCAAATGCGACTGGTCGTTTCCAACCAGCGATCCGACAAATCCCATTGCCTTGATCTGGTAAAAAGTCAGCCCTATGGCAACAGCTTGGGCGACAATAGAGCCTCGCAGCATCCAATGACCGTATTTTTTGGCCGACTCATTTTGTTTGTAAAGGTAAAGCGCAAAACAAACCGCCATCCCTAATAACAACAGCACAGCCAAAGTCGCCGCAAGCCCGACTCCCGGCAAAGCCACCCGCGCGCCGGAATTCGTTACTCCGCCAGGGTGCGGAACAACCGCGTTCAGCCTGAAGCTAAATGAAAATGGATCAAGACCCTTGAGACCGCCCATCAACCAGACAAAGGCATACGAAGAAACGACGAAACCGGCGACAGTCAATGCCATTGATTCCATCTTCACGCCGTCTTTGACCAGATACATCAACGCCATGGCGAAACTGACCAAAGCGACGCCGTAACTCATCGAAGCCACGCCGACGTGAATCGGTCGCCAATAACTATCCAGCACCGGCGGCAAGTTGATGAAGTCGCTGCCTATAAAAACCGCCAGCAACAGGATCAGCGAAATTATCGGTGTCGAAATCGCTCCGATGAACCTAGAATTTTCCCGCTGGCTGATTAACAAAGTGGCAAAGCCAGCGCCGAAAGCGAAAGCCACAGACAAGTCATACAAATTGGCGTATGGGATGTAGCTGAAAAACCACCAGAAGTGATATTCGCCGGTAATCTGGTTCGTCATACGAATCCAGCTTTCACGTTCGCCGGAAGCCACCCAGCGAACCAGCCAGCCTGAGAAATTGAAAAGGAATCCCAACGACAACGTCCACAATCCTAATTTCTGCAAGAATTGAATTGGCGCCCAGAAATTGGTCAATTGCGAAGCCGCTGCAATCAAATAACAAAGCACAGCCAGAACGACCAGTGCGCCGTCATTCGGAACTGCCGAGGCGCCGAATTTGATGCGTACTGCCAGAATCAGAAACGCTCCGATTAAAGGCAGCAGCGCGGGCAAATAGTTTGAGATTGAACTTCGCTGCGATTCTTTTCCAGTCGCCGCAGCCATCGAATTTATTGCATTCGCTGCTTGAGCCATAACTAACCTCCACTAGGAAGAAAGAGAACAAGTAAAAACTCTGACCGAAACATCGGCCAGTCAATGTTAAACAGTTTTCGGTTCGCGAATCAGACTGATCAAACGTTTGGCGCGGTCTTCAAAACCCAGGCGGTTTCGATTGGCATCGCCGCCAACGTAAACATTGCCATCTTCGACGACTATCCACAGCCGTTGATGCGAAAAGAAAAATATCAACACCAGCATCAGGCAAAGAATCGTGAAGCCTACGTAAACGATCTTTGCCCCAGGGTCGAATTGGACCGACAGGTAATGCGCCGCTGAAACCTTTTCGTAATCGGTCAAAACAAACAGATAAGGATTCGGGTCAATGAACTTCTGCTTCAGAAACGGAGCGTTGCTGATCTGACCTATCATCGCTTCGTTGAAGGCCCAGGCGTTTCCTTCTTTGCCGTCCGGCGTGATGTATGAAATTTGCGCAGCCGGGTTGACGTAATCGTGCGTGCCGATTCCAACTCTGCCATCTTCTGTAAACTGCGCTCCCGGATTGAATTGGACGTATTTCAACCGCAGACCGTCTGGAAGTTTTGTCTCGCCGTTTCGTTTGATCGTCACTTCCTGGGCATTGCCGCCGGCGGCGGGAGTCACCCTCAGCTTGATTTCACGCGCCGAGTTTTCGGGACTCAAGGACGCCTGAAAGAACCTGTAGCCGCGATAATCGAATGGGTGATTCATGTGAATCAGGGCATCGGTTTTCTTGCCGGTTTCAGGATCGTTAATTTCAATTCGCGTCAACCAATCCAAAGTGTTGCCGGCGTCAACTCCGCCTTCTTTTTTGATCGGCTTCTGTTGAATGTCCACACCTTTGATGGTGAAAGGAAGCTGCAATCGTCGAACGCCAATTTCGTGCTGGCCGGTATCGTTATCCAGGCTGAACGATTGTTTGAACATAATGTCGCTGGAATCGTCAGGAGTTACAGCCATTGTCGCCGTATGGCCTCGACTGGTCATAAAGCCGCCGAAAAAGATGGTCAGCAAACCGATGTGAACCGCATAAGCTCCCAGTCGGTTCCATACTCCGCGTTCGGCAAAGATGGTGGTGCGAGAGTCTTCTTCTGTAATGCGAGTCTTGAAGCCGGTTGTCTTGGCCGCCGCAACTGCACGATCAGTCAGACGTTTGCGATCCAGCGCCGAAAGTTCGACCTTTTCTCTGAACTTTTGAGTCATCGCAAAAGTCGGCGAAGCTTTTAGCTTCTTTTTGGCGATGTAACTCCAGGCCGCTGGGAAATGGTCAATCGAAGCCAGAATAATGTTCAGGCTCAACAGCAGCAGTAGCAGGTTGAAATACCAGACGTGATAAATGTCGAAAAAGCCCAGCGTGCCGTAAACCTTCTTTTCACCGGGAGTTAGTTCGGCAAAATAAGCGGGAAAGGTATCCAGTTCTATCTGCTGAATCAGCATCCCTATCATGCAGGTGATGATTAACAGCATCAGCAGGACGATGCCGAATTGAACCGAACTGAGCAGATTCAGGAAACGGTCAATAAATGAAACCGAGTTTGCCGCCTTGGACGGTTTGGCCGTCCCGGATTTCCCCTGAGCGTCGGCAGTAACGCCGTCCACGACCGCCGACTGGATTGTCGAAGCTGTCAGTTCCTGGCCATCGGTCAGATTGGAAACGCCGGCAGTTGGAGTTGATGTTGCAGATGATTGCGCAGATGTCATTGCTCTACCTTGGAAAAAAACGGGTCAATGAATCGAACCAGATTGAATAATTTTAGACGCCTTTTTCAGTTGGAAAAGCAGTGTAGCAGTTGGATTTTGGCGGCGCAACAACCGGCAATGGCTGGCTTTTGCCGCATCGTGACAGGTCGCAATCGCTCGGCTACAATCGCCGTTCTTTTTACGTTGAACAATTTCAAGGAGCCAGAGTGCATAGCGAAGAATACGATTCATCTCAACCAAGACAATTTGTTGTTTGCCAAAACTGCGGGCAAATAATCCCCAGCCAATCACAGAGTTGCGAATACTGCGGAGCCGGTTCGGCTGTCGCCCAGCAAATGGGCGATCAACAAGTACTTCACGACATTTTTAACCGGGCGGCTCCGGTCACGCCGATTCTGATTGGCGTCAACGTGGCGATTTACTTGCTGATGACCTTTGCCGCCGGAGGCGACATTTGGCGAAATCTGACTGGAGGCGCTGACACATTCACGCTGCTCGCTTTTGGAGCGCAAAACAACGAACTGCTGAAAAACGGGGAATGGTTCAGGTTGATTACCCCTGCCTTCATTCATATCGGATTGCTGCATCTGATTATGAACTCTTATGTCCTGTGGACGATTGGGCCGTTGGTTGAAAAGCTTTATGGCATGTCGCGCTTTTTCGGAATTTACCTGCTTTCGGCGGCTGGTGGTTCTCTGGCCAGTTTTATCAATCACTCGCTGAAACACGACACGGTCGGAGCCAGTGCCGGAGCATCAGGCGCGATCTTCGGATTATTCGGCGTGATTGCAGTTTTCAGCTTCAGGTATAGAGACGAATTGCCGCCGCGCTTTCTGCAAGCTTTGAAATCAGGAGTGCTGCCGGCGATTGCCATCAATCTGCTGATAGGTTTTTCGCTGAAGTACGTGGACAACGCCGCTCACATCGGAGGCCTGCTGACCGGCGCTCTGCTGGCTTTGGTGGTTCCTTATATTTCGACGAATTCCTCGCGGCGCACCACCCAGCTAGGTCTGGCAGTTCTGGCGTTATGTGTATTGGTGGTGCTGACCAGCTTTGCGTTGGCTTACCGGCGAAGCGCGCCGCTGATGAATCGCCGCTTCAGCCAGGTCGAGAAAGTGCTGACAAATTTTGAGTCGGCAAGTGACGCAATGGTCAAAATCTTTCAAGCCGTGGACGAAAAGAGCGACTGGAAAGCGGCGCCTCAAGACAGTCTGCAATTGGCAGCAGCAGCTGATGCTTTGGAAAAAAGCGTTGCGCCAGATCCCAAAATCGAAAAGTTGCGATTAGACACAATTCGATTGCTGCGACAGCAGCAACAGGTAATCAACCAACCGTCGTCCGAATCGCTGGAGCAGCAACTGGAACCAATCGGCCAGGAGTTCCTGACACTCCGCAAGGCTTACGCTGACTGGCTGAAAACCGATGGCCCGACTTATGGATTTACGCTTCGGGAGAAGCAAAAAGAAGAAAAGAAAAACTAAAACGGAGACACAATCATGCCAATCAAAAAAATCGGAGTTTTAGGCGCAGGCCTTATGGGTTCTGGTATTGCGCAAGTCGCCGCAGCCAGCGGTTATGAAGTCACGCTGGTCGAGGTCAGCGAAGAACTGGTCAAAAAAGGTTTGAGCGGAATTGAAAAATCGCTGGCCAAATTTGCCGAAAAGGGTTCGATCACGGTCGAACAAAAAGACGCAACAACAGCTCGACTGCGCGGAACAACCAGGCTGGAAGACTTGGCCGACGCAGACATTATCATTGAAGCCATTATCGAAAACCTGCAAATCAAACGAGAGACTTATGCGAAGCTGGATCAACTCTGCAAAGCCGAGACGATCTTTGCGTCAAATACTTCTTCGTTGTCAGTGACTGAAATGATGACCGCGACCAGCGTCGAACGTCAGCGCCGCTTCATCGGCATGCACTTTTTCAACCCCGTTCCACTGATGAAGCTGGTTGAAGTCATCAAAACCATACTGACCGACGACGCCGTTTACGCCGAAGCCGCCGCGCTGGCTGAATCCTTCGGAAAGACAGTGGTCAAAGCCGGAGACAAAACAGGTTTTATCGTTAATCGTTTGCTGGTTCCGTTCATGCTGGATGCGATTCGAGTTTATGAAGAAGGTCTGGCTTCGGTTGTGGATATTGATAACGGCATGAAGCTTGGTTGTAATCATCCGATGGGGCCGCTGACATTGGCAGATTTTGTCGGGCTGGACACGACTTATTACATCGCCAACATCATGTTTGAAGACTTCAAGGAGAAGCGTTTCGCTCCGCCGCCGCTGTTGAAGCGAATGGTGCAAGCCGGTTTGTATGGCCGCAAATCCGGTCGAGGTTTTTACGATTACACCGACCCGAAAAATCCCAAGCCGATGAATCTGGTGTAAAGACCATGGAGTGCTGGGTCTTTGGCGCAGCACTCCACATCAAAATTACTTCACCGATTCTTTCTCGAAATCCGATTCGTTTACCCAACCTGCCTTCAGCTTTTCGCCGCTCATAAACCGTTCGTAAAAGTTGCGCTGTTCAGGGTTGGCGTAAAGATATTTGTCGAAAACGTCTCCTTTGCCGAACATTCGCGGATCGCTTTGCGCCCGAAGTTCGCGTTCGTTTTGTTGCTTCAATTCATTTTTCCGCGCCTTGTAAGCGGGCTCGTTGGCAAGGTTATTGAGGCAATCGGGGTCTTTGCCGAGGTCGTACAGCTCTTCAGCAATGCGTTTTCCAAAAGCCAGTCGCCAGTATTTTTCTTCGCGGCCAGAACGTCGAGCTTCCAGAATGTCAGTCTTGGTCGCTCCGCCGTCGCAGTTCAAATAACCGGTTTCAGGGTTTCCCGCAGGCCAGCGGTCAATTTCAAAGTTGTGAATGTAAAGCCAGTCGTTTTTGATGATGCCTCGAATCGGATAACCGACATCGTTCGGGCGTCCAATGTCGTGACGTTCTTTGCCAATCAAAACATGGTCGCGTTTGGCGTTCACGCGGCCTGATTTCGCCGAAAACAAAATGTCTGTCAGGCTGCGACCAGCAGTAGGTTGCATTCCGGTCTGGTTCCATTTCAATCCGGCCAGTTCAATCAACGTCGGAGCAAGGTCGGCAAAGCTGACGTAATCGTCAACTCTGCGGCCAGCCGCTTTGATTCCGTGTTTCCACATGACTGCCAGAGGCACGTGGTTTGAGAATTCATAAGCCTGACCTTTCACGCGCGGAAAAGGCATGCCGTGATCCGAAGTGACAATGACCAGAGTGTTTTCCAATTGTCCGCGCTGTTCCAGCAATTCCAGCATTCGGCCCAGGTGGCGGTCGAAATGTTCCACCTCAAAAGCGTAATCCAGCATGTCGTTACGAACGGTTTCGTTATCTGGCCAGTAACCCGGCACGCGATCAACGTCGCTGAGTTTCTTTCCGCCTTTCGCCACGCCTGATCCGTATTCGTAGGCTCTGTGCGGTTCCAGCGCGCCGTACCAGAAACTCCACGCCTGGCCTTTCGGAGCGGCGTTCAGGAAATCTTCAAAGTTGGCGGCGTAATCGTTGTTTTCGATTCCACTGGCTGGGGGAGCGGCTTTGCGCTGATTGAAAGGTTTTCCGGCCATCTGGCGCGATTTGCCGTTGGCGTCTTTGGCTTCGCCCGGCGCCCAGCCTTTGGCGGTCAGGCCGGTGAAATAACCTTGTTCTCCCAGAGCTTCGGCCCAGGTTTTGAACTTGGCCGGGAAGTAGGGAATGTGGTTGGCGGCTTCTTCCAATTGCCAGGAATTGCGTCCGGTCAGGATGATCGCACGCGAAGGCGCACATTTTGCATTTGGTGTGTAGGCTCGACTGAACAAAACGCCTTCGCGAGCGACGCGGTCAAAGGCTGGCGTCTTAACCCACTTGCTGCCGTAAGCTCCGGCATGCCCGTATCCCCAATCATCGGCTATGGCGAAAAGGATGTTCGGGCGTTGTTGCGCAAAAATTGCCGTGCGAGACGGAACCGTCAAAGTCGCAATCACCAGCGCCAGAAATATCCATCTTTTGCTCATAGTTGTTCCCCTGTAATGCAACGGATTATTTGTTCGTTGGAAAAGGCGCATTGACTGACTTGAACCATCGCAACAGGTCGTCAAGCAATTCATCGCGTTTGGCTTTGTTTACATTGGCCAGATTGTTGCGTTCGCCTATGTCCAAGGCGATGTTGTAAAGCTCTACGGAATTGTTGGTTGCGATCTTTTCGCGCCCGCCGTCCAGCAGCCATTCTTCGTGATAAAGATGCAGCTTCCAATCGCCTTTGCGGATGACGCTGACCGGGCGTGTGCGAAAGACGGGATCGCGTCCGCGAATTACTGGCGTGTCCAGGTAGCCCGGAAAATGCCAGAAAATCGCCTGTCGCTTCAGTTTGCCGCTTTGTTTGAACAAGGGCAGCAGATTTTCGCCATCAAGCAGTTTGTCTTTGGGAGCGACCGTTCCGGCGACAGCCAGAAAGGTTGGAAATAAGTCCGCGTTGTGAACAGGCGTCGTGTTGGTTGTGCCGGGTTTGATTACTCCCGGCCAGTAAGCGATGAACGGTTCGCGTATGCCGCCTTCGTAATAACCGCCTTTGCTGCCGCGCAACGGCTCCTGAGAGGATTGCTGAGTCCCGCCATTGTCAGAAGTGAAAATCACCAGCGTGTTTTTATCCAGCGCCAATTCTTTGAGCTTTGCCAGCAGAATTCCGACTCCATCGTCCAAATCGTACAGGCACGCGGCGTAAAGCGCCTGGTTGTGCTGAACACCTGGCTTCTTGGTCTTGAACTTTTCCAGTGATGCTGGCCGGGCTTCAAGCGCGGTGTGTATGGCGTGATGCGCCAGGTAGACAAAAAACGGTCGCTGTTTGTTCTTTTCGATAAAAGTCGTGGCTGCGCTGGTCAGCGAATAAATGCCTTTGGGGTCTTGTGGTTCATTGCGTCGCTGATTCGGGTTTGGGCGTGAATTGAAAAACGTGTCGAAACCTTGCGCCGTTGGTTCTGCGCCTTCCGGGCCGCCCAGATGCCATTTGCCGAAAATTCCTGTCGCGTAACCGGCTGCTTTCAACGCATCGGCCATCGTCACATTCGATTCGGCCAAACCGCTTTTGTTTGGAACAGGAACCATGCGCATCAGGTTTTTCGGCCCGCGGTCTGTGCTGTCCACGGCATAAACTCCGTGACGCGGACCGTATTGGCCTGACAGCAGCACTGCTCGACTGGGAGCGCAATTGCCCGCCCCTGCATAGGCCTGAGTAAACACCATACCGGCTTTTGCCAGCCGATCAATGTTCGGGGTTTCGTAAAAATCCGAGCCTTGATAACCGACATCTTTCCATCCCAAATCGTCGGCAAAGATCAAAACGATGTTCGGCGGCGAAGCGGCTTTGGTTTCGACCAGTCGGTCAGCCTGGAAAATCACCATCAGGCAAATGATGATTGCCAAACAGGCTTGTCGAATCTGAATGCTCATAGCTTTTTCCCGTGGAATCCTTAACGCCCTTCTTTCGCCTGTGGATCAAACTTCGGATTTTTGGTCGGCATCAATGCTCCAGTGTCCTTTCGCCAGGCATTCAGTTTCTGTTGCAAGGCTTTGACTCGTGACGCCTCGCGCACTGCCAGGTCGTTTTTTTCATAAGGATCGCTGGCCAGATTGAATAACTCCAGTTTGCCGTCTTCCAACCATTCGATCAGTTTCCAATTGCCATCACGCACCACGCTGGCTGGCGCTCCTCCCTGATTGCCGTAATGCGGGTAATGCCAAAATAAGGCGCGTGGTTTGAGCTTTTTCCCCTGCAACAGCGGCTTAAAGCTGACGCTGTCAAGATGTTGTTCAGGCGCGGCTGGCAAACCAAGCAAATCCAGAATCGTCGCGTAATAATCGGTCGAAATAATCGGGGACGCATTTACGCTGGCCGGAGTCGTCACTCCTGGAGCGCGCACTAGGACGGGCACCCGCACGCCACCTTCATAAGGCCAGCCCTTGCCCGCTCGCCACGGTTCGTTGGAAGTTGGATGCCCTTCGGAAGTCGAAAGCCCCCCATTGTCCGAGGTAAAAATGACCAATGTATTGTTGGCCAAACCGTTTTGTTCAAGCGCCGCAAGAATTCGCCCAACTGCCAGATCCATTTGTTCTAGCATCGCGGCGTATTCGGAATGATTCTGCACCAACCTCACTTGCCGCAAATACTCCTTGCCCCAGGCGTCCGGCGGAGCGGATTTCGCCTTTTCATTCCATTTTTCAACCAGGTCGGGGCGCGCCTTGATGGCGGTATGCACTGCCAGAAAAGGCACGTAAGCGAAAAATGGTTTGTCCTTGTTGGCGGAGATGAACTTCACCGTTTCTTCGGCAATGACGTCTGTCGTTTTAGGGTCATTCAAATCATCAAACTTGGTTACTGATTCCGGGTAATAAAACTGAACGTTGCCTCTACGCCTGAGTCCGGCAAACCCTTGAGCGTTTGGATTGGAATCGCCGTCACCCAAATGCCATTTGCCTGCCATGAAGGTGGCAAAACCGGCGTCGCGCAACCGTTCGGCAAGTGTGATTTCCGAGAGCGCAAGATTGGTTTGATACGGCGCTGGCAACAGCTTTGTATTGCGCTGCCAGGGTTGTTGCGCCCCGATATAATCCGTGATGCCCACCCGCACAGGATATTTGCCAGTCAAAATGCTGGCACGGGTTGGCGAACACACCTGACAGGCAGCATAACCACAGGTGAACCGCATTCCCTGTTTCGCCAGCGCGTCAATGTTGGGTGTGGAATAGAACGTCTTGGGGTTGTTCGCGCCTATGTCCATATAGCCAAGATCATCGGCCAGAATGAACACCACGTTCCGCAATCCCTTACCACGTTGACCACGTTGACCACTTTGCCCAAGGGCAGGAAACACCAGCATCCCAATCAGAATCACAGTAATGCAGTTGCTCCAGACGGATTTCGCACTCATTTTTCTCATTGCTCTCCCCAGACTTTCGGCGATTTGAACCCGGCGGGTTTTGGTTTCGCTTTGGGTTGAACTGCTTGTACAGCCAGCTTCTCATAACGACTGCGCAACTCTTTCACCTTGCCTGGTTGTTCCGAGGCAAGGTTCCGTTTTTCATACGGATCGTTTGCCAGATCGAACAATTCAACGGTTTTTTCTGTCGGAGCCTCCATTGTCCCATCGCCTTCATCGGCATTGACCGTAATTACTCACGGGCTTTAAGCTTCAAGAAAAGGAAGAAGTGGTGCTCCCATCAGGGCTACCAGAGTTTGGAAAGTTTGTTCGCCTTTTCGCCGGGCGGTGGCGATGATTGTTTGTAAGGCTGCATAAGTTTTCGCGCCCCATTCTGAGCGGAAGCCGTTGGTCACTTTGCGATGAATCACGCTGCCTCGCAGAGCTTGTTCGGATTCGTTGTTCGTCGGCGGAACGGCTGGGTACTCCAGAAATGTCAGCAGTTTGTCTCGGTGAGTCGTGAATCGGCGTTGAAGGTTTTGGGACTCTTCATTAGTCGGCGTTTCTTCCAGCAACCGGTCGAGCTTGTTTCCGACTTCAGTGATTCGGCGTGCAAAGCCCGGCAACGTCAGTTCACCGGACTGAAACCGATTCCGCAGATGAATCGCTTCTTGAATTAACTTATGCGCGGCTTGCGCCCAGAGGTCTAGCGGATCAGTGTCGAGCGCTTTTTGTAAATCGCGCAGTTGATGCGCCAGGCATAATTGAAAGAGTTCGGTGGGCGCTTTGAGTTGCGCGCTGAAACAATCGCTGACCCAGATTTTGGCCATTAGTTGGCCCATCACTTTTTCGATTTCAGCGGCGCTGCGCGTCGGCACAATCGTGTGATAAACCGAATCCTGGCCGATGAAGACCCATTGCCACCAGTTGCGAGCTTTGACTCGCGCGCTGGTTTCGTCCGAACGAATGACTTCGCTTTGGGCGACTTGTTCTTTGATTGCTTCGGCAACCGGCGCGGCTTTTTCGCCCGCGCGCTTGAGGATCGCGGCGACTGTCCCTTCGCTCAAGCTCACGCCGTGCAATTCGCGCATCGTCTCGACGATTCGCTCGTAGCTCAAATGTTGCGTCTGCTTGTAAAAGACGACGGTCGCTTCCAGATTCGGCCCGAAGTAGCGTTCCGCTTCCAAGCCCTCCGGCAACGGCGCACGATTGAGCGTCTGGCAATGCGGGCAAGTCTTGTGATGTTGCCGAGTCTCGATCACCAACGGTTTGGCGATGGGTAGTTCGGTAATTTGACGACGCTCGAAATCTTCCGGCTCGATCTGGCTCAAATCAGCCAGACAGGATTCGCATTCGCTGACTGGCAGTTGAATGACTTGATCGGGGTTGTCCACCAACGGACGCGAAAACTTCTGATGACCAAAGAGCGCGCCGTGCTTTTTCTTGGCTTTGTCTGGTGGCTGATTGGGCTTCTGATCGCGCGAAGGCGGCTGCGAAGAATTCCGAGAATTAGTGCCGCCAGTCAACTGCTTTTTCAATCGCTCATTTTCGGCTTCCAAACTGGCGACACGCTGGCGCAAGGATTCGAGTTCCGCCAACAACACTTTGAGCAATGGGCGAAGCTCCTCATTTGACAGCAAATCTACTTGTTCAGACGTCAATAGCATTCGAGTCACAAAGTATCAGAGATTCAGATTTGAGCAACCCCGTGAGTAATTACCATTGACCTTGCCGCTTAACACCAATTTCCAGTCTCCCACGCGAATTGCGCCGGTATTAGGTGTCGAGTTCAGCAGAATTTCAGTGTGAGGAGAGGCTTTTCCTTCTGTAATCGCCGCCCACGCATCGCGCCCATCCAGCGGCAACTTTTGCTGTAATTTAGCACCGGCCAGGCGCAACAAGGTGGGATACAAATCTACAATATGCAACGGAGCATTAACTACGGAACCGGCTTTGATTTTTCCTTCCCAGGCAATACAGGCAGCCACGCGGACACCGCCTTCATACAAGGTGCCTTTGCCTGCGCGCAGCGGGCCGTTGTCGGTCACACGTCCCGGAGCAGGGCCGCCGTTATCGCTGGAAAAAACAATGATCGTATTTTTTCGCAATCCCTTTTCATCCAGGGCGGACAGGATTTGCCCAATTGCTTCGTCCATTGCCGCAACCATTCCGGCATAAGTGTGCCGAAGTTCTTTCAAATGAGCATAAGGTTCTTTGTACTTTTCGGGCACCTGATGAGGCGCGTGAACAGCATTGAATGGCACGTACAAAAAGAAAGGTTGGTTGCTGTCGCGTATGAACCGAACGGCTTCGCGAGCCAGTAAATGTGTGCTGTAACCTTGGTCATAATTGGCTTTGTCGTTGCTGTGCCAATCGTGGCCGCCATCTCGTTCGTGAGTGAAATAATCCAATGCGCCGTTGTAATGGCCATACTGCCGATCAAATCCACGCCGGGTTGGCAAATAGGCTGGCTGAAAATGCCCCAGATGCCATTTGCCGATGATCGCTGTCGAGTATCCTGATTCTTTCAACGCCTGCGGCAGCGTGCGCTCTTCCAGAGGTAATCCATATTGCGCCCACGGACGAACCACGCCGGTCTGCAAACCGAGTCGCATTGGATAACGCCCGGTCATTAGAGCAGCTCGTGTTGGAGAACAAACCGGTTGCACATAAAACTGATTCAGGCGCGCTCCTGCCGCCGCCAACCTGTCAATGTTCGGAGTTTTGATTTCCTTCCCGCCGTTGAAGCCGACATCCGCAAACCCCATATCGTCCGCCAAAATCACGACAATGTTTGGACGTTGCGCTTGCGCCGTTGCGGTCGAAAACAAAATCAGGCACAGACTGACCATCGCCAGCCAGCCGCAATGCCAATCGTAACGAATGGTGAGTTTCTTCATGTGTTCTGCCTCCGTGATGGTGGAATCTTGTTGCTGGTGAAGCTACAGCGAAATCATCTTGCCTGAGCTTTCAATTCGGCGAATCGTTTACGTAACTCATTCAGTCGTTTTGCCTGAGCCGGGTTGTTCGCCAGGTTGTGCTCTTCGCGCGGATCGCGTTTCAGGTCAAAGAGTTCTTCAGTTTTGAAATCCGGCCAGTAAATGTATTTCACGTCTCGACGCACCAGAGCTTCGGACGACGGAATGAAATCGGTGTTGCGGATTGTGGCGTGTTCGTAAAAGAACTCCCGCCGCCAGTTGGGCTTTTTCGCTGACAAGTACAACGGAGCAACATCACTCCCCTGCATTCGCGGCGGAGCGCTAACCCCGGCAGCCGCCAGAATCGTCGGAGCCAAATCGGCATTCAGTACAAAATCATCTCTTGTCTTG
>JBGAPB010000032.1:0-28287 GCA_044221525.1 Blastocatellia bacterium
ATTCGCAGCCCGCAATTGATGTTGGTGCCGGGTGATGCGACGGCCACTGGCGAAAGCGATCAGGCAGCATCGGCTTTACCAGGTTTCGGGAATCCGGCGGCCACTGACAACGCGGCTACGCCGGACGCAAACTCGGATCTAAAAGTAGATTTCGGGTTTGTGCCGATCTACAGCCTGGGCAACCGGGTATGGAAGGACACTGACAACAGTGGCACGCTGAATGGCGCTGAGACAGGGGTGGATAGCGTGACGGTTAGGTTGTTGGTTTCACCGGCTCTGACCCAGGCTGTTGATATAAACGGTGTAACTGTTGCTGACCAAACAACGGCTGGCGGCGGTTACTACAGATTCGACAACGTGCCGCGAGGCGATTACGTGGTTGAAGTTAGAGCGTCAAACTTCACAGCTCCTGGGATACTGACTGGCTGCAACAGCAGCGCGGGTGGTAACGACCCTGATCTGGATGTTGACGACAACGACGATAACGGACTGGGTGTTACGCCAGACCCAGTCAACGGCATTCGCAGCGCACCAGTAACGTTGGGCGATGGCAACGGAGCCACTGAGCCAACCACCGACAACGATCCGGCGACCAACCCGCAAGCGGGTGAAGCGCCAAACAATCAATCCGACCGAACAGTGGATTTCGGATTCGTGCCAGCATATTCGTTAGGCAATCGAGTCTGGAAGGACATCAACAACAGTGGAACGATTGACGGCGCTGAAACAGGAGTCAACGGCGTTGTGCTTCGTCTGCTGAATTCGGCTGGCGCGCAAGCGAGTGATGCCAACGGCAACCTGGTTGCCGATCAGACGACATCCGGTGGAGGTTACTATCGTTTCGACAATCTTTTGGCGGGCGATTACACCGTCGAAGTTCGCGCGTCGAACTTTACTGCACCGGGTGCGCTCGCTGGTTGCGTCAGCAGCGCCGGTGGCAACGATCCTGACACGGACGTTGACGACAGTGATGACAATGGCCTGGGAATTCAGCCTGATCCTGCAAACGGCATTCGCTCGGCGGCAGTGACGCTTGGCCCGGGAGTCGGCACTGAACCGACTGGTGATAACGATCCGGCGACCAACCCGCAAGCGGGAGAATCGCCAGACAATCAATCGAACCGCACAGTGGATTTCGGATTCGTGCCGGTCTTCACGCTGGGTAACAGAGTCTGGAAAGACCTGGATAACAGCGGAACGATCAACGGAGCCGAAACCGGTATCAACGGAGTCGTGCTGCGCTTGCTGACTTCGCCCGGATTGGTTCAGGCGACGGACATCAACGGCACTTTGGTTCCTGACCAGACGACGGCAAATGGTGGTTACTATCGCTTCGTCAATCTTCCGACCGGCGATTACGTCATCGAAGTCCGCGCTTCCAACTTCGTCGTTCCGGGAGTTCTGGCCGGATGTGTCAGCAGCGGCCCCGGCGGCGCTGACCCTGACACCAATCCAACCGACAGCGACGACAACGGTGTTGGCACTGCGCCAAACCCGACGGACGGCATTCGATCTCTGCCTGTCACAGTCGGTCCGCAGCCGGGCAGCGAACCGACCAACGAAACCGATCTTGGCCCAGGCGACCCCGCCGAGCCGAACGGCAATACCAATCAGACGGTTGATTTCGGATTCGCTCCGATCTTCAGCCTCGGCAACCGAGTCTGGAAAGACACGGACAACAGCGGCACGCTGAACGGAGCCGAAACAGGCGTCAACGGAGTCGTTATACGATTACTGTCTTCGCCTGCTTTGACTCAAGCAACGGACGTGGCTGGAGTTTTGGTTCCTGACCAGACGACTGCCAATGGCGGTTACTACAGATTCGACAATCTGCCGAGCGGCGATTATGTGGTCGAAGTTCGTTCGTCGAACTTCACCACGCCAGGAACTTTGGCCGGATGTGTCAGCAGTCTGGCTGATGCGGGCGACCCGGATACCGATGTTGACGACAACGACGACAACGGCGTTGGTGTCGTGCCGGGAGCAAACGGCATTCGATCTCTGCCTGTCACGTTAGGCCCGCAACCGGGCAGCGAACCGACAACCGAAACCGATCGCGGCCCAGGCGACCCTGCGGAACCGAATGGAGCGACCAACCTGACGCTTGATTTCGGCTTTGCTCCGATCTACTCGCTGGGTAACCGAGTCTGGAAAGACACGGACAACAGCGGCACGATCAACGGGGCTGAAGTTGGCGTCAACGGAGTTGTGCTGCGCTTGCTGACTTCGCCGGGGCTGACTCAGGCGACGGATATGAATGGCGTTCTGGTTCCTGACCAGACGACTGCGAACGGTGGTTATTACCGGTTCGACAACATTCTGGGCGGCAATTACGTGGTCGAAGTCCGCTCTTCGAACTTCACCGCGCCGGGCGCTTTGGCCGGATGCGTCAGCGTCCTGACTGACGAAACGAATCCGAACAACGACGTTGACAGCAATGACAACGGCGTCGGAGTCACACCCGGAGCGAACGGCATTCGCTCGAATCCAGTCACGCTAGGCCCGCAACCTGGCAGCGAACCAACCAACGAAACAGACCGTTCACCCAGCGACCCCGCTGAGCCGAACGGAGCTACAAACCTGACGGTTGATTTCGGATTCGCTCCGATTTACAGCCTGGGCAATCGCGTTTGGAAGGACACGGACAACAGCGGCACGATCAATGGAGCCGAAGTTGGCGTCAACGGAGTCGTTCTCAGGTTGCTGACTTCGCCCGGATTGGTTCAGGCGACTGATGCCACGGGCGCTCTGGTTGCTGACCAGACGACGGCGAACGGAGGTTATTACCGCTTCGATAACATTCTGGCTGGCGATTACGTGGTTGAAGTCCGCTCGTCGAACTTCACAGCGCCGGGCGCTTTGGCCGGATGCGTCAGCGTTCTGAGCGACGCAGGCGATCCCGACACCGATGTGGACGACAGCGATGACAACGGCGTCGGAGTCGTACCGGGAGCAAACGGCATTCGCTCTCTGCCAATCACGCTAGGCCCGCAACCTGGCAGTGAACCAATCAACGAAACCGATCGTGGCCCGTCCGACCCGGCGGAACCGAACGGCAACACCAACCTGACACTGGACTTCGGATTCGCGCCGATCTACTCGCTCGGCAACCGAATCTGGAAAGACATCAACAACAGCGGAACGATTGACGCCGCCGATGGCGCTTCACCTGGAGTCAACGGAGTCGTGGTCAGATTGCTGACTTCGCCCGGCTTGACTCAGGCGACGGATATGAACGGCGCTCTGGTTGCTGACCAGACGACTGCGAACGGAGGCTATTACCGCTTCGACAACATTCTGGGAGGCAATTACGTTGTCGAAGTTCGCAGCAGCAACTTCACCGCGCCGGGAACTCTGGCTGGATGCGTCAGCGTCCTGACAGACGAAACCAATCCCGACAACAACGTGGACAGCAATGACAACGGCATCGGAGTTTCGCCCGGAGCGAACGGCATTCGCTCGAACCCGGTCACATTAGGCCCACAACCGGGCAGCGAACCAACGAACGAAACCGACCGCTCGCCCAGCGATCCTGCTGAGCCGAATGGAGCCACCAACCTGACGGTTGATTTTGGTTTCGCACCGATCTTCTCGCTGGGCAACCGGGTTTGGAAAGACCTGGACAACAGCGGCACGATCAACGGAGCCGAAGTCGGAATCAACGGAGTTGTGGTTAGACTGTTGACCTCACCCGGCCTGGTTCAGGCGACGGATATGAACGGCGCTCTGGTCCCCGACCAGACAACGGCCAACGGAGGTTATTACCGATTCGACAACATTCTGGGTGGTGATTACGTGGTTGAAGTCCGCTCGACGAACTTCACTTCGCCGGGAGTTTTGACCGGCTGCGTAACCAGCACTGGAACCAATGGATTGGTCGGAGCCACTGGGCCGAATGAACCCGCGCCTGATGCCGACACGAATCCTGCCGACAGTGACGACAACGGCGAAAGCGTTGCCGGAGCAGTTCGCAGCAAACCTGTCACGTTGGGTCTTGCCCCTGGCAGCGAACCAACCAATGAAACCGACCGCTCGCCCAGCGATCCGGCGGAACCGAACGGAGCCACAAACCTGACGGTTGATTTCGGATTCACGACGCCAATGAACGTGGGCAATCTGGTCTGGAAAGACCTGAACCTGAACGGTCTGCGCGACGGCAATCCGCTGGAGCCAGGAATTGACGGCGTCAAAGTCGTGCTGTGGGCGGACAACGGCGATGGAGTGTTCAATTCAACCACTGACACTATGTTGACGATGGTCAACACCAGTGGCGGCGGAACTTACAGCTTCACGAACATTCTGCCTGGCAATTACTTCGTGGTTGTGGATCAAAGCAACTTCGGCGGAGCAAACGTCCTGGGCAGTTGCCTGAGTTCGTTTGGCGTGGATACAGGCGATCAGGTTGACAACAACGACAACGGCGTTGACAACCAGACTCCTGCAACCAGCGGTGTGGCGTCCAGCCTGATCAATCTGACGGATGGAGCCGAGCCAACCAACGACGGCGACGGGCCAAACGGCAACCTGACGATAGACTTCGGGTTTATCTTCCCGTCTGACTTCGCATTCGGCGGAGCGCCTGGAAGCGGTATCCCCGGCAAAGTTTACGAAGGCGATGCCTGTAACGGCGCAACCGGCGCTTACGTGCTGACTTTCCATAACAACGGCCCGGCAGCGGCAATTCCCGGAGCAGTTCTGACGGATGTCATTCCGACAGGCATTACTCCGCTATCAGTCAGCGGTTCGGCGGGTTGGAGCTGTTCAATTGCCGGTCAAACAGTGACTTGCACCAGCACAGCATCGTTTGCCGTCAACGCGGTCGCTCAATTCAGAATTGCCGTTGGCATTGGCTATAAGATCAGCGGCTCCGTCACCAACACGGCGACGATTGCTTACGCAGGTGATCCGGTCAATCCCAACAACTCCGCCAGCACGACTATCAACGTAGTCAACGGCGTTGGCGCACCCGGTCAGGCGTTTGAGAACAACGGAAGCTCAGTGCTGGTGTACCCGATTTACACATCCAGCGCGTCTTCGCCGAACGAGCAAAACACGCGAATCAATCTGACAAACATCAGCAATCAGAAACCGATCTGCGTGCATCTGTTCTTCGTGGACGGAGCCAGTTGTTCAGTGGCTGACAGCATCGTCTGCCTGACTCCAAACCAAACAACCAGTTTCCTGGCATCCGATCTTGATCCGGGATCAACCGGTTACATCGTGGCCGTGGCGATTGATTGCAACGGCTGTCCGGCGAACTTCAACTTCCTGGTTGGCGACGAGTTCGTCAAATTCGCCAGCGGCCATCGCGGTAACGTGATTGCCGAAGGCGTGGCGGCCCTGCCGGGCTTGCCGGCTTGCGACAACAATTCGGTGATTGCCGAGTTGAAATTCGACGGAGTGCAGTACGGCAGATTCGGACGAGTTCTGGCGATGGATAACTTCGGCAGCCGCGCGGACGGCAACGACACAATGATGATCGTTGATCGCATCGGCGGTAACCTGGGAATCGGAGCCTCAACGCTGGGAACACTGTTTGGAATCCTGTACGACGATTCCGAGGCTGGAGTCAGCTTCAACGTAACCGGCCAGTGCCAGTTGCGGAGCAGCCTGTCTAACAACTTCCCGCGCACAACGCCCAGGTTTGAAACCTTCGTTCCTGCGGGCAGAACGGGTTGGTTGAAACTGTTCTCGCAAAGCGATGTCGCTTTGGTCGGAGCGTCAATCAACTACAACGCAAACAGCACAGCGCAGCTCGGAGCTTTCAGCGGCGCTCACAACCTCCACAAACTGACCCTGTCTAGCGCAGGTTCTTACATCATTCCGGTATTCCCGGCCCAAGGTTGCCAGTAGGGGATGACTGGTTAAATTGGATCGGGAAACACAAGCCGCAGCTTGGGAAACACTCAGTGGCAACTGAGCTGCGGCCTTTGAAAATAAACCAGGTTAGAAGCTATTACCCACTTACCTGGCTAAATTTCTCCGCCAGACTGTTAGTAGGGGATGCAAACAGTCTGGCGGAAACACGAAAGCCGTAGTTCAGGGAAACCTTTTGGTGCCATCTGAACTGCGGCTTTCGCTGTTGTCAGTGGCATAACGACGTTGAATCGCGCCGGTTCCGACACTTTGTTGAAAGGGTGAAATTCTCGACTGAATTGCTGGTTTACTTGTCTCACCCGAAGTATGTAGACTTCAAGCGTCGAAACCCAGCTTATGGAGGTCAATCAAAATGAAACTTCGCCACGCCAGCGCCATTCTGTTTTTCAGTCTCATATTATTGGCAACGTTTGTGATCGTAGTTCATCAATCCGCTTTTACCGCAAAAGAAAACTGGTTGAACGTCAGTTCAAAGAATTTCACTCTAGTCAGTAACACGAATGAAAAGCAGACGGTAAGGGTTGCTACGATGCTCGAACAGTTCCGACACACGATTGCCACGCTTCTGCCCAACACTAATATAAGCACTGTTTTACCAACAAAGGTTATCCTGTTTGACAACCATGCTTCATTTCGTCCCTTCAAGCCGAAATACAAGGGCAAAATAAGAGATGACGTCGGTGGTTACTTTTTCAAGAGCGGAGATCAGAGCTACATTGCATTGACCACAGATGCGGGCGGCGAACAGTTTTATGAGGTGATCTTTCACGAATACCAGCATTTTGTCATTGGCAATAATCTGCGAAAGGCTCCGCTGTGGCTCAATGAAGGGCTGGCAGAATATTACAGCACTTTCAAACCTAGGGATGGCGGGCGGCAAGTGTTGATTGGTTCCCCCATCGGCAGGCATATCGGCATTCTGCGAAACAAAGTTTTTATCCCTCTTTCAAAACTCGTTGCCGTTGATGACAAATCGCCTGAGTACAACGAAGGCAGCCGAGCCGGTGTGTTTTACGCTGAATCGTGGGCCTTTGTGCATTATCTGATGCTGGCTGATGGAGGAAAGCACCGGCCACAATTGTCAATGTTTCTCAACTTGCTCAACAACGGAAAGCCGGTTGAGGATAATTTCAAGCAAGCGTTTCAAAAGGACTTTGAGGCGATGGAGAGCGATCTGCTCAACTACATAAGTAAGTTTACTTTTACGGTGGAGCTTTACACTTTTCCCGATCAGCTTAATTTTTCAAAAGAGATGCAGATTACAGTTTTGTCTGAGTCACAGTCTGAGACTCAACTTGCCGAACTGTTGCTAAGTACTGGTAGGCTTGATGAAGCCGAGCCGCGATTGGTCAAAGCCGTCGAGAAAGATTCAAGCTGCGGTCAATGTCAGGTGACGCTCGGCGCGCTCCGCTACAAACAATATAGGTTTGATGAAGCAAGGAGCCATCTAAACAAAGGGTTGGAGATTGATCCGCAGAACTACCTTGCGCATCAATTTTATGGCGCTCTGCTAAACGAGGAAGGCCGCTACAAAGAGGCGATTCAAAGTTATCAGCAAGTTTTACGAATCAATCCGAATCTGGAAGGAGTCTACCTCGACCTATCTATGTCCTACATCGGCGACGGTCAGAACAACGAGGCGGACGGGACGTTCGAGCGCTTTATCAAGCTGAAAAATTCGGAGCCTCTCTATTATCGGCTGCATGGCTATGGATTACTGCGGATGGGGTTTGGCAAACGTGCGGCGGAAGATTCACTGACGCATTTAAAAATGGTGGGATGGCAAGATAGTGGGGCACCATATAGCGCGCTGGCTGCTTACTTTGGGTACAGGAAAGACAAGATGGCGGTGGAAGCTGATAAAGTATTGAACGAAATGGCTGACAAGATGACTGCTTCGGAGTGGCCCTTTCCGGTCGTCAAATATCTAAAGCGCTCAATCACTTTACAGCAATTACTTTCTTCAGCTAAAGACGTCGGCAAGCAAACAGAAGCGCATTGTTATGCGGGGATGGATTTGATCTTGGAGGGTAAGCTGGAAGAAGGTGTTGAGCATTTACGTTGGGTGAAGGAAAAAGGCGTTACCAGTTACTACGAATACGGAATGGCTCTCAGCGAATTGAACTGGCTGGAAAGAAAGAAGCGGGGAAAAGCCAATTAAAGCCTGCCTGAGCCTTCTGCAAAATGGCTGATTATTTGATACCGACTCTAATTGTGTTGGCAGTTTTTCCGTCAACGGTCAGCACCACATCAACTTCGCCGCGTCCGGCCAGGGCGCTTGGCAGCAAAACGTTGATTTGATCCAGGCCTATAAAATCACCTTGCTGGCCTGCGTACTGCACCTGGGCAGCGACTCCTCCGATGCTGGCCGTGACTCCATTCAAACCGCTGTTGAACCTTGCGCCAGTACCGAAAAGCAGCAGGTAAACCTGTTCACCGGCAGTGCCTAAATCAATTGGAAAAGAGACAAAGCGATTCAGCGAGGCATTCCATTCCGAAACGGCTTCGATTACCTGCGAACCGTTCGTGCGAACACGCAACGCCACTGCTGCGGCTACGCCTTGTCCGTTGGAATTAGCGGTGAACAAACTTGGAGCTACGTTGGCAATTTGAATTGAACCGGTGGCAATTGAACCGTCGCCGCTTGTGACAGTTGCCTGCGCTGTTCCCGCAGAAGTTCCAGCCGGAATCAGATAATTGACCTGTCCGGGCGAAACGAAAAACAGCGGAGCCAGCCGCTCAATCCCCAAACTATCTTTGATGCGAAGCGTGGTTCCGGCCAGAGTTGTCGGCAGCGGAGCGATGTTCGCCGATTGAATTCCCGTCGCCAGATTCGCCCCGAAAGCTGAAACTATGGATTCAGCAGCCAGCACATCTCCGCCAAAGCTGGCGGCGGAAACCGTCGTCAAAGCCGCAACTGTTTTGCGGCTTAATTCCCAAACGTCGTTCAGGTTGCCGTTGTTGCCAGTGCCTCCAAAGACGATAAAGCGGTTTTCGCCGTCAATGTAAGCTCCCATCATTCCGTTGCGTTGCTCAGGCGGATTGGAAATTTGAAGCTGAGTCCATTGCCGCAAGTTCAAATCGAATTCCCAGGTGTCGTTGAAATTGCCTGCGCCGCCTCCGCCAAAAATCATGAACCGGCCTTCGCTATTGACGAAGCTGGTTGACCAAAACCTGCCAACAGGGCGCGCAGCAGGAGTTAAATCCGTCCATTGCCTCGAAGCCAGGTCGAAAGACCAAATATCGTCCAGAGCGCCGCTGCGTTGGCCTCCGTAAATAATCATCCGCCGGTTGGTCTTATCGAAAGCTCCCGTCAACAGGCAGCGAACCTGCGGCTTGCTGCCCGCCGGAGTCCAGTCAGTCCAGGCCTTTCCAGTCAATCCAAAACTTTGTGTGTCCTGAAAACGCCCCGCTTCCGAAGTGAATCCTGCGAATGAAACCAGGCTGCGCGTCACCGGATCGAAAACGCCTGCCGACCCATATCGCTTCTTTGGCCGCGCGCTGTCTGCGGCAGGAGAAACGTCCTGCCATTCCAAGGTCGTTAAGTTCAGAGTCCACGTGTCGTTGAAAAATCCTGCGCCTTGCCCGGAATAAATCACCATTTGATGACCAGTCGGGTCGTAAACCGCGTCGAAGCCGAATCTTCCGGAAGGCGGCGTTCCGACAGTGTTGAGCTTCGTCCAGCTTCGCGTTGCCAGATCAAAAGCCCAGGTGTCGTTTTTCAAACCTTCGTTGCTGTTGCCGCCGAACAGTATGATTCGTTTGCCGACCGGGTCGTAAATCGCTTCGCCGTCGCGTCGCGGTTCGGGCGCTGTGCCGGTTGCCGGAGTGATATTGCGCCACTGCCATCCGGTTTGAGCCTGAGCAATTCCGGCAAAAATGATGATCGCGAAAACGGCGAAGATGAAAACGCCATTGATTTGCTTGAATGCGGAAAATTGATTCATAAAACTTCCAATCGCACGTTTGTGGTTCCGCCTTTAGGCCGCCAAAGCCACCCAGTCGCCCAAAGGCGGAACTACAAACGGTTTACTTCTCTACCTTTTTGACTTCAGCCAGCACGTCTTCATTCGACGGGCGGACTTTGTAATTAACTTCGATGAATTTCCATTGCACTATGCCTTTGCGGTCAATCACCAGCGTCGCCGGATGCGGTATAGGGCGACTGGATTTGTCATTCAGTAATCCGTAACGATCAATGACTTTGTGATTGGCGTCCGACAGCAGCGGGAAGTTGAAACCGGGTTGGTCTTTCAACTTGTCGCGCAAAAAAATTGCCTTGTCATGAGGATCAACACTGACCGCCAGAATTTCGACTTTGTCGCGGTACTGTTCTTGAAGCAGCGATTTCAGCTTTCCAAGCTGAGCAGCGCACCACGGTCACCAGTAGCCGCGATAAAACACCAGCACTACGGTTTTTTTGCCTCGATATTCCGACAGCGTGACGGGTTTGCCGTCCTGATCTTCCAGTGTGAAGTCAGGGGCGGCTTCGCCAATTTTGATTCGATTCAAATCGGCGGCAGGCAGATTGGCTCCGTCCTTTGGGCCAAGCTGAGTCTGCGCCGACGCCAGCACTGGCAGCACTAAGACCGCCAGGGAGAAAAACATTCGCGCGAAGATTTTTCGATTCATTCTTTGCTCCTTGTTGAGTTGGTGATCACTGGAAAGCCCTGTGCCTTCCGTTATCTGAATGTCAATTTTCTGTCCGATTATTTCCGGCTGAAGTTGGTTGGTATTGTCCAGGACAGTCTTCGCGGAAACCAATACCCTGTCAGTTGCGTTATAGATTATGCCGATCCGGCAAATTGCAATCGAACAGATCAAACGGTAAATACATTGCAGGAGAAAGTCCGAACTGGGGGGAAACTATTCGAATGAGCTTTGATTATGGTGATTTGCCGTCCGCCAATCGCTCACGTTTGCTAGATTGGCAGGATCAGAGGCTCCGCTGGCTATTGTCGGAATTGAATGGCAACCAGTTTTATCAGGAAAAATTCCACCAATCAGGAATGGAAATGGCGCAAGTGCGCGGCGCGGCGGATTTAAGCGCGTTACCATTTACGACAAAATCCGAGCTTGCGGCTGAGCAATTGGCGCATCCGCCTTACGGCAGATTGCTCAGCTATCCGGTGTCGCGGTATCGCTATTTGCATCAGACTTCTGGAACGACCGGGCGTTCGATGCAGTGGCTGGATACTGCCGAAGACTGGGAAGTTTTCATGCGTTGCTGGGCGGAAGTTTATCGTGGAGCAGGCGTGACGCCGGACGACCTGGTTTTTTGCGCTTTCTCTTTCGGGCCGTATATCAGCCATTGGTCTGGAATTGACGGCGCGCGGCACATCGGCGCTCTTGCTCTGTCGGGCGGAGGAATGCACTCTGAACAAAGACTCCGCGCAATTCTGGACAATCGTTGCACCGTTCTGGTTTGCACCCCGACTTACGCGCTGCATCTGGCCGAAGTCGCCGACAGGTTGGGGATTGACCTGCGCGATTCAGACATTCGCATTACGATTCACGCGGGCGAACCCGGCGCGAGCGTGCCAAACGTCAAACGCCGAATTGAAGAAGCCTGGGGGGCACGATGTTTCGATCACGCCGGAGCCACAGAGGTTGGCGCGTGGGCTTTTGATTGTCAGGCCGAAGACGGCGCAATTCATTTGAACGAGCTGGAATTCCTTTTTGAAGTGATTGATCCGCAAACTTGCAAACCGGTTGACGAAGGCACGCGCGGTGAACTGGTTATCACTACGCTGGGGCGTGCCGGAATGCCTGTGCTTCGTTATCGCACTGGCGATCTGGTGGAATTGACGACTGAACCTTGCGCTTGTGGGCGAACCCTGGCGCGCATCAATGGCGGAGTGCTGGGACGCGCCGACGATATGCTGACTGTTCGCGGCGTCAACCTTTACCCAAGTGCGATTGATAACTTGGTTCGCGCTATTCCCGCTATCACTGAATACGAAGTCGAAATCCGCCGCGTGGCCGCAATGGATGATCTGCTGCTGAAAGTCGAAACCGTTGAGCAGTCCGGGTTCGTCGAAATAGAACAGGCAATCCTTTCCGCTTTCCGCGCACAACTGAATATTCGAGTCAGCGTCGCGCAGGCCGAGCCGAACAGCCTGCCGCGTTACGAGTTCAAAGCGCGGCGTTATAAGCGGGTTGCGGAATGAACGCGATTGGATGCGATCTTTGACGTTTCAGGAACGCGGATGCCATCATGAGTTTAAGGAAAAGCAACGTCATGACAGAAACACCAAACACAAAAACAGAAGTCGGCAATTATTTCGTCTCAAACTATCCGCCGTTTTCCCAGTGGAAGCCGGAAAACAATTCGGATGCAATCAACGCGCTGAATCAAGCTCCGCGCACCGAACAACCGTTGGGGCTGTACATCCACATTCCGTTCTGTCGCAAGCGTTGCAAGTTTTGTTACTTCAAGGTTTACACGGACAAAAACGCTTCTGAAATCGAGCGTTACCTGGACGCGCTGATCAAAGAGAACGAGCTTTACAGCCGAATGCCTGCCTTGCAGGGAAGGCAATTGCGGCTGGCTTATTTCGGAGGAGGCACGCCTTCGTACATCAGCGAACGGCAGCTTGCTTATCTGGTCGAAGGTCTGAATCGCCACGTAAGTTGGGAGCACGCCGAAGAAGTCACCTTTGAATGCGAACCTGGAACCTTGCGCAAATCCAAGCTCGAAACCTTGAAAGAGATAGGCGTCACGCGGCTGAGCCTGGGCGTTGAGCATTTCAACGATGCGATTCTGGCGGCAAATGGTCGCGCGCATCTTTCGGCTGAAGTCTACAAAGCCTACGAATGGGCGCGCGAAGTGAATTTCGATCAAATCAACATTGATCTGATCGCCGGGATGATGGGTGAGTCGGAAGCCACCTGGCGCGAGACTGTTCGCCGCGCGCTGGAGCTTGAACCGGATTCGGTGACGATCTATCAGATGGAATTGCCATACAACTCGGTCATCTCGCGGGAGATGATTGAACAGGGATTGGACTCACCAATCGCCGACTGGCCGACCAAGCGACGCTGGCTGGATTACGCTTTCGATGAATTTCAGGCGCGCGGTTACCGCACGGCTAGCGCTTACACTCTGGCGACGACCAAAAAGCCTACGCGGTTTATTTACACCGACAACCTGTGGCACGGCGGCGATATGATCGGGCTTGGAGTTTCATCGTTTTCGCATTTCGGCGGCGTGCATTTCCAAAATCATCCCAGCTTTGAAGAATACGTTCAGGCTTTGGAAAATGAGCAGTTGCCGCTCTGGCGAGCTTTGAAGTTGACGCCCAAACAAAACCTGATCCGCGAGATGGTTTTGCTGCTAAAGACCGGCGCGATTGACGCCAAGTACTTTCAGCAGAAATTTGGTGTGGATGTCTGGCAGGAGTTTCAGCCCGTTTACGAACGGCTGAGCGGTGAAGAGATGCTGCACCGGAACAACGGCAGCATTGAACTGACGCGGCGCGGATTGTTGCAAGTTGATCATTTCCTGGCTGAATTTTTTGAACCCGAATTGAAGGCTGTTCGATATGCATAAATAAACTCGATGCGGTACGGGGAGCGTAAGCGACCTGATACTTGATAAAGGGCGCGCTGGCCGAGACTCAGGTCGCTGACGCTCCTCGTATTGCACCAATTCCAAATACAAATATGAACTCAAATAATTATGACGTGATTGTAATGGGCGGTGGGCCTGCGGGCAGCACTGTTGCCAGCCTGCTCGCCCGCGAAGGCCGCAAGGTCGTTCTGTTCGAAAAAGAACAATTCCCTCGCCATCACATTGGCGAATCACTGATGACCGATACCTTTTGGACGTTTCAGCGAATGGGGTTGCTGGAAAAGCTGAAAGCCAGTCCGTTTACCCGCAAATACAGCGTGGCTTTCGCCAATCCGGCGGGCAAGGAATCGCGCCCGTTTTATTTCTTTGAAGCCAACCACCACGAAAGCGCAGTCACCTGGCAGGTGACTCGCGCGGAATTCGACCTGATGCTGATCGAACACGCGGCAGAGCAAGGCGCTGTTGTTCACCAAAAGACTCAGGTCAAGCAAGTGCTTTTTGACGGCGACCGAGCCATTGGCGTTGAAGCTTTGATGCCGGACGGTTCGCTGCAACAGTTCCACGCCAAGGTCGTAGTTGATGCGACCGGCCAAACCGCCATGCTGTCGAACAAGTTTCGTTGGCGGCAGCGCGACCCCAAGCTGAAAAAGGCAGTGCTTTATTCTTACTTCAAGGGCGCTCACCGCGAGCCGGATTTGAATGGCGGAGCGACTTTGGTGCTGCGCACTGAACTCGGCAGCAACGGATGGTTCTGGTATATCCCGCTGGAAAACGACATCACCAGCGTGGGCGTCGTCGCCGATCCTGACTATTTGGTGAAAGGGCGCGGCCAGGATTTGGCGAAGATTTTTCAGGAAGAAGTTGAAAAGTGCGAACCTTGCCGCCGTCGCGTCGAAGGCGCTGAGCGAGTGGATAAGGTTTATTCGATTCTGGATTACTCTTATCGGTCAAAACAGAACTCAGGCGACGGCTTCATTTTGATCGGCGACGCTTACGGATTCCTTGATCCGATTTATTCTTCGGGGGTGTTGCTGGCGCTGAAGATGGCGGAACTGGCCACCGATGCAATTCACGATGCGTTCAAACACGACGATTTTTCAGCCGCGCGTCTGGGACAATTTCAGCCCAAACTCGACCAGGGCATAGAGTCCATGCGCAAACTGGTTTACGCCTTTTACAACGAAGGTTTCAGCTTTTCGCAGTTTCTGAAAAAGTATCCCGAACAGCGAGTCAACGTCATCAGCCTGTTGATCGGCGATGTCTTCCGCGAAGGTGTAGACGACGTTTACGGGCCAATGTCGGATTTTGCAGAAATCCCGCCGCCATTGTGGGAACAAATGGCCAGACTTGACCCCAATAGCGAATCGCTGTTGATGACTGAAGAAACCATGGCGGCTCAATACAAGTATTATGACGATTTAGCAAAAGCAAAGGTGCAAGCAGGAGCCTGAACAATTCACTCATGACCAGTTTCAAGCTGTTGCTGGCTCAAATTGCCGTCATCTTGATTGTTGCGAGGTTGGTGGGATGGCTCTTTCGCAAACTCCATCAGCCTCGCGTTATTGGTGAAATGGTCGCAGGCATTTTGCTCGGCCCGTCCTTGTTGGGATGGGGGGCACCGACAGTTTTCGCCGCTCTGTTTCCGCCTGAAAGTCTTGGGTCTTTGAATTCGCTGAGCCAGATTGGGCTGTTGCTGTTTATGTTCCTGATCGGTCTGGAACTGGACTTGAAGCAGTTGCGTGAACTTGGTCGCACGGCAATTATTACCAGTCAGGCCAGCATCATTGCGCCTTTTGTGTTGGGCTTTGGTCTGGCGTTTTACCTGTATCCGCGATTGTCCGATCACACTGTTGGTTTCACAGGCTTTGCGCTCTTTATAAGCATAGCCATGAGCATCACGGCCTTTCCGGTGCTGGCGCGCATTTTGACGGAGCGGAATCTGCTTCGCACCAGAGTCGGCGCGCTGGCAATCACTTGCGCAGCGGTCAACGATGTTACCGCGTGGTGCGTCCTGGCTGGGATCGTCGTCATCGTTCGCGCTTCGGCTTTGCCTGTGCCTTTGTGGGGGACTTTGATCGGGTTGGGCTTGTTCGTGTTAGTGATGCTGGTTGTGGTGAAACCAGCATTGCGGCGATTGGCCAGAAATTACGAAAAACATGGCAGTCTGACGCACGATAGCCTGGCGTTGATTCTTCTGCTGATGTTGGCGTGTGGATGGATAACAGAGTTTCTGGGTATTCACGCTTTGTTCGGAGCGTTTCTGGCCGGCGTAGCCATGCCGCGCCATCACGAATTATCAAAAGAAATTTTACAGCGGCTGGAGTCTGTGACGGTCGTCCTGCTGCTTCCGCTGTATTTTGCGTTTACCGGATTACGTTCCAGCTTTGCGCTGATTTTCAGCACAGGGATGTGGGTTTATTGTCTGGTCATCATCGCGCTGGCAGTAATTGGCAAATTCGGAGGCTCGCTGCTGGCGGCCAGGTTCAACGGAATGTCGTGGCGTGAATCCGCCGCCGTAGGCATTCTGATGAATACGCGCGGACTGGTTGAATTGATTATCCTCAATGTCGGACTTGATCTAGGCGTGCTTTCCCCATCGCTGTTTTCGGCCATGGTGTTGATGGCTCTGGTCACGACGTTTATGACTTCGCCTTTGTTAAATTTGATATACCCAGACAGAGATATTCAGCATTCACGCTTCAGTGTGTCGGCTGAGCTTTAACACGCTGAAATGTGAATTCTGAACAAATACAGTTTTCACCACTCCAACCAACCATCGGGAGACTCGTATGACGAAAAAGTATTTCGCGGCATTCATAGTTTTGTTGTTGGCTTTGGCAGCCGCTTCGCCGCTGCCGTTTAAGACTTCGGGGCAAGCGGCTCAACAAGCTGCGCAACCGGTCAAGGCTCCGCGTCCGATTGAACTGGCGGACAGTCTGGCCTGGAAGCGCATCGCTTCGCCGACAGTCTCAGGCGACGGGCAATGGTTCGCTTCCAAACTGACGCCGAACGAAGGTGACAGCGAACTCGTCTTACGCCGAATCAGTGATGGCAAAGAATGGCGCTTCCCGGTTGGCGAATCGCAAGGTTTAGGCGGAGGCCCAGGTGGTTTTGGCGGCGGAGCTTCAGTGGATGTCGCTTTTTCCGACGATTCCAAATGGTTTGCCTTCACGATTTCTCCGACATTCAAAGAAGGCAAGCGACTGAAGAAAGAACGCAAGCCGCTGCAAAACAAAGTCGCTATCGTCAATCTGGCCACTGAAAAGAAAACCGAGTTTGAAAAAATTCGCCGCTTCAGCTTTTCAGGCGAAAATGCCGGATGGATTGCGCTGCATCGTTACAGCGCCGACGCCCCCGCCGGTCTTTCAGGTGGGGCACCGGGAGCAACTCCGCCGACGGGTGGAGCCGCTGCGCCCGAACGCGCGACCGGCTCGGATTTGATCCTGCACGAATTGGCGACCGACAACGAATTGAATATCGGCAACGTGGCTGATTTCGCCTTCAACAAGAAAGGCGATTGGCTGGCGTGGACGATTGATGCCAATGAAAAAATCGGCAATGGCTTGCAGGTTCGGAACATGGCAACTGGAGCCGTGTTGCCGTTGGACAGCGGCAAAGCCGTTTACCGCGGGTTGAACTGGACTGAAAAAGGCGAAGCTCTGGCGGCTGTCAAAGGCGTCGAAGACAAGGCGTATGAAGACAAATTTTACAGCGTTGTGGCAGTCAATGGATTCGCCAGCGGCGCTCCGCAGAAAACGGTTTACGATCCTCAAACGGACAAAGACTTTCCTGCTGGCCTGACCGTCAGTCCGAATCGCAATCCAACGTGGACAGAAGATTTTGGCGCTTTGATGTTCGGCATTCACGAAGTCAAAAAGAAAAAAGGCGGCGACAAATCTGGTGACAAACCCGAAGGCGCGGCTGCCGCGATGCGTCGTCCGCAAGAAGACGAACCGGAAAAACCAGACCTGGTTTTGTGGCACTGGAAAGACGGACGCCTGCAATCTCAGCAGCAAGTTGAAGAACCGCGCGACAAGAATTTCAGCTATTTGGCGACTTATCGTCTGGCCGAAAAGAAATTCATCCGACTGGCCGATGAAGAACTTCGCAATGTGACCGCTGCACCGAAACAGAAGTTCGGCATCGGCACGGACAATCGCGAATACGAAACCATGGGCAATCTGGACGGACGGCGTTATCAGGATGTTTATGTCGTTGACCTTAAAACCGGCGCGCGCAAACTGGCAGTCAAAAAGAATCGTTGGAGCTTCGGAGCTTCGCCGGATGGAGCCAGGTTGCTGTATCACGACGACGGCAATTTCTTTGTTTACGACATGGCTTCGGGACAGGCGACTAACATCACCAAAAACGTTCCCTCGGTGTTCTGGGATCAGGACGACGATCACAACGTGGTCAAACCTCCAACAAGCATAATCGGTTGGACTAAAGATGGCGCTTCAGTGCTGCTTTCCGACGAATGGGATATTTGGAATGTGCCGGTTCACGGAGGACAAGCCACGAATCTGACGATGAATGGCAAGAAGGACAAGATTCGTTATCAAAGCCGTTACCGCATTGACCCGGAAGAGAAGGGGATTGATCTTGCCGCACCGATGTACCTTCGCGTTTATGGCGAATGGACGAAGAAAGCCGGAATCGGATTGATTGCCAACGGCAAACCCGGCGTCAAGATGTTGACCTGGGACGACGCGGCGTTTGGCGGTTTGATGAAAGCCAAAAAAGCTGACACCTGGTTTTACACGCGCGAGACTCAAGCCGATGCGCCGGATTATTACGTCGCCGACGCTTCGCTCAGTGGCGGCAAAAAGATCACGACGGCCAACGCTCAGCAAAAAGATTTCTTGTGGTCATCGGGCGCGAAGCTGATTGATTACACTTCGGCCAAAGGCGACAAGCTGCAAGGCGCGCTGTTCCTGCCCGCGAATTACGAACCGGGCAAGAGCTATCCGACGATTGTTTACATCTACGAAAAACTTTCGCAGGGACTGAACAATTACACTGTGCCGACTTACAACGGATTCAACAAAACGACATACACCAGCAACGGTTACGCGGTGTTGATGCCGGACATCGTTTACAAAGTGAACGATCCCGGAATGTCCGCCGTCTGGTGCGTTTTGCCCGCGCTGGAAGCAGCCATCAAAACCGGCATCGTGGACAAAGATCACGTTGGCATTCAGGGGCATTCGTGGGGCGGGTATCAGACTTCGTTTCTGGTGACGCAGACCGATGCTTTCAGAGCCGCGGTGGCTGGCGCTCCGCTGACCGAGATGATTACGATGTACAACTCGATTTACTGGAATTCGGGCGGCGGCAACATGGCGATTTTTGAAAGCAGCCAGGGACGTTTCACCGGCAGCCCGTTGGATATTCCCGAAGCTTACCAGCGCAATTCGCCGATCACGCATGCAAAGAACGTCAAAACTCCGTTGGTCATTTTGCACAACGACAAAGACGGCGCGGTGGATTTCACTCAAGGGATTTTCTATTACAACACGCTGCGGCGACTGCAAAAGCCCGTCGTGATGTTGCAATACAAAGGCGAAAATCACGGCCTGCGAGTTCCGGCGAACATGAAGGATTACACCGTGCGGATGCGGGAATTTTTCGATCATCACCTGATGGGTAAATCGGCTCCGAAATGGTGGATCGAAGGCGTTCCGCTTGAAACTGAAAGACCATCTGGACAAGCGCCTTGGCAACTGCAGTCGGTTGATCCGCTGAACGAATCAACAGTAAGAAAAAGACTCCCACGAGGTCACATGAAGAAGAAAAAACTTTAGACAGGATTTACAAGATTGGATTCAGGATTTACAGGACGGATTTGGCCAAATTTCGTGGTAATCCTGAAAAAAATCCTGTCAATCCTGTCTAAAACTTTGTGTCCCCTTCGTGTGGCTTCGTGGGAGAAAAGGATTTGAGATTGAAGCCTGCACTGATCGGAATTCCCTGGGATGAAATGTCTTGCTTCATGCGCGCGGAACTGCCGAAGCTCCGCCGCTGATTCGTGCGGCCTTGTTTTCGGAAGCTTCAAATAGCTTCAGCGAATCAGGCATAGAAGTTCGGCGCGAACTGATTCACGACGCCGGAGACATCGAAGTCGTCAGCGGCGAAGCGATGTTTAGCGAATTGAAGCCACGATTTCCGGTTTGTTGGAGCAAGGCTTCAAACCGATTTCGCTTGGCGGCGATCACGCTGTCACTTATCCGATTCTTCGAGCTTTCGCCAAACGATACCGGACGCATGAGCATTCTGCATTTCGACGCGCACCCTGATTTGTACGACAACTTTGAAGGCAATCGGCATTCACGCCTGTCCGTTCGCTCGACCATGGAAGAAGGTTTGGCTGAGCGCCTTGTGCAAGTCGGGATTCGCACGTTGAACGATCATCAGCGCCAGCAGGTCGAACGATTCGGCGTCGAAGTCATTGAAATGCGAGACTATCGCGGCGATGACTGGCCGATTGATTTCGACACGCCGGTTTATATTTCGTTCGACATTGACGGGCTTGATCCGGCGTTTGCCCCAGGAGTTTCTCACCGCGAACCGGGCGCTCGATTAACACAATTCTCAATTTGAACGCCGAAATCGTTGGCGCGGACATCGTTGAATTCAATCCGCGAATGGACGTGGCCAACTTGACCGAAATCGTTGGCGCTGCTGGTCAACCCAATCGCGGCGCGAATGGACGTAGCCAATTTGCGCGAAACCGTCTGCGCCAAGCTGGTCAAAGAGATTGCGCGCGCAAATGTTGATGGGTCACAAGGAAACCTGTAGCACCAATTTTTGTCGCCGACTTGTTCGGAGAAATTCACGGTGAAGTTGTTGCGACGCTGCTGCGCGGTTTGTCCAACGACGATTGGTTAAACGCCGATACGTGGTGGTTGGTAAGTGCGTGACATCGCCGCGCATTTGCTGGACAGGACATTCGGCGCTTTCGTTTCAGCGCGACAACGCTCCAATGGTTCCACCGGACCAACCGATTGAAAGCTATGCCGATCTGGTTGGTTTTCTGAATCAGCTCAACGCTGATTGGGTCAAAGCGACCAAACGCATCAGCCCACAATTGCTGGTTGAATTTCTTTCAATAACCGGTGCTGAAGTCACCAAGCTTTTCAAATCGCTTGATCCTGATTCGCCTGCGTTATTTGGAGTCGCCTGGGCTGGCGAAGAAGTTTCGCTGAACTGGTTTGACGTGGCTCGTGAATACACAGAAAAGTGGCATCACCAACAACAGATTCGTGACGCGGTCGGCGCTCCGGCGCTGTACAGTCGCAAGTGGCTGCACCCTGTGCTGGATGCTTTTGTCAGAGCTTTGCCGGTGAATTACAAAGATACTCAGGCTGATGCTGGTACGCAGATTTCGTTTGTTATTACAGGTGAAGCTGGCGATGTCTGGACTTTGGTGAGAAGAATTGACGACTGGCAATTGTTTGTCGGCGTGGCTGACAATGTGGTTTGCCGAATCGAATTCGACCAGGACACCGCCTGGCGGTTGATGACCAAAGGCCTGGCGCGTAACGAAGCCGCCAAACGAACCAAGGTTACTGGAAATACAACGTTCGTGGAACCGTTGCTCAGCACACTGGCCGTGATGGCTTGAGCAGCAATTCAAACCGCCGTGACCTCTGGACGGCTCAACTTTGGGAAGAGGAATTATGATAAACCGAACAAGATTGACTGTCTCAGTTTGTTTGCTGGCAATGATCAGCGTATGCGTTTTGGCTGCTGACGACTGGTCGCGCTTTCGCGGGCCAAACGGAACTGGCGTTTCGACAGAAACCAATTTGCCGACCGACTTCGGCCCGGACAAAAGCGTAGTTTGGAAAACGCCGCTGCCGCCTGGGCATTCGTCGCCTGTGCTTTCGCGGACTCGAATTTTCGTGACAGCTCACGACGGAGACAAAAAATCCGGCAAGCTGGTGGTCATCGCGCTTGATCGTAAATCTGGCAAAGAACTCTGGCGGCGTGAAGTTCCGCGCTCAAAAAACGGGCGACTGGAAAACGTCAACGGCCCGGCTTCGGCCAGCCCCGTCACTGACGGCGAAAATGTCTTCGCTTACTTTCAGGATTTCGGTTTGATCTCGTTCACAGCCGATGGCAAAGAGCGTTGGCGACTGCCGATGGAACCGTTCAACATTTTTTACGGTTACGGAGCTTCGCCGACGTTGGTGGATGACAAGGTCATTCTGCCTGTGGATCAGGACGGCGGCGCGTTCCTGCTGGCTGTCAACAAAAACACAGGCAAACAAGCCTGGAAGATTGATCGTCCTGAAGTAATTTCCGGCTATTCAACGCCGATGGTTTATCAACCCAAGACCGGCGCGAAGCAGTTGGTTCTGCCTGAATCCTTTCAGGTTTCGGCTTATTCAGTTGCCGATGGCAAACGTGTCTGGTGGGTTCGCGGACTGGCTTGCGAAATGAAATCCGTGGCCAGTTACGACAACGAATATCTGTACATCAATGGCTGGGGGTTTCCGCTGAATCAACCCGGCAAGCAGATTGCGACCGTCAGCTTTGAAGAAGGCTTGAAGAAGTACGACAAAAACAACGATGGTTTTGTCGGCAAGGAAGAAATCGTTGGCGATGATCCGATGACGAAAGTGCTGCATCCCGGTTACGGCTTTGACGCTTTCGACCTCAACCGCGATAACAAGCTCGACGCCAAAGACTGGCAGGTGTTTCGCTCAATGATGTCATCGGAAAACGGATTGCTTTCGATCAAGCTCGGTGGTCAGGGCGATATGACCGACAAGGCGATTCGCTGGAAGTACCAGCGCCCTGTGCCTCAAGTGCCTTCGACTTTGCTTTATCAAGGCTCGCTATTTATGGTCAACGACAGTGGCATTCTTATCTCATTCGATCCGGCCACAGGCAATGTCATCAAACAAGGCAGGTTGAAAGGAGCGATTGATAAATACTTCGCTTCGCCGGTCGGAGCCGATGGCAAAGTTTATTTGATCAGCCAGGACGGAACCGTGTCCGTGGTCAAAGCCGCAGGCGAATGGGATGTATTGGCAGTCAATGCGCTAGGCGATGAAGTTTTTGCGACGCCAGCTATCGCCGACGGCAAGCTTTACATTCGAACAAAAGGCACGCTGTATTGCTTTGCCAAATAGAGCTAATCGAAGAGTCAGACAAACTTCAGTTTGTCGAAGCCCGCGAGGTAAGCGCAATTACAAGGCAACGACAAACTAAAGTTTGTCGGACAGTATTGAGGACTCACCCAATGTCAAAATGCAGGAAGGCGATTCTTACAGGGTTTCTGTTGTTATTGATGCTCGGCGGTTGGCCAGCTTCAACCAATACAGCTTCGGCCAATGACGAATGGGCTCAGTTTCGAGGCCCGAATAGTTCTGGCGTTTCCACTGCGGCCAACCTGCCTGCGGAGTTTGGGCCGGACAAGAACGTCATTTGGAAAACCACGCTACCGCCGGGACATTCATCGCCCGTGCTGACGGCGGATCGTATTTTTCTGACGGCTTACGAACGCAATCAAACCGCCAGCAAGCTGTTTGTCATCAGCCTGGATCGTGCGACGGGCAAAATCGTCTGGCAGCGCGAGGTCCCAAGTCCGCGCAAACAAGACCTGCACAAATCGAACTCACCGGCTTCGCCTTCGCCTGTAACCGACGGCCAAAACGTTTTTGCTTTTTTCACGGACTTCGGAATGATTTCGTTCGACCGTGATGGCAAGGAGCGATGGCGTTTACCGCTGGGGCCGTTCAACAACCCGTTTGGAATGGGAGCTTCGCCGGTGCTGGCCGAAGGGATGGTGCTGCTCAATTGCGATTCCGAAAGCGACTCGTTTTTCATCGCCGTTGATCAGAAGACGGGTAAAGTGAAATGGCGGCTTGAACGCCCAGATTCCACACGCGGTTTTTCGACGCCTGTGCTGTTTCAGCCTGCGAAAGGTGGCTTGCAAGTGTTGGTGGCTGGCTCGCTGCGCTTGTCCGCTTACGAAGTGGTGACAGGAAAAGAAGTCTGGTTTGTGCGTGGACTGACCTGGCAGATAAAACCTACGCCGGTTTTTGGTCGCGACACGCTTTACATTTTAGGCTGGGCGGGCGGCGCTGACCCTGGGCAACAGGAAGACATTCCGTCTTTCCAGGAAACATTGAAAAAGTTCGACGCCGACAAAGACAACAAGCTTTCGCCTGATGAACTCGACCCAAAGATCAAAAAAGCCTGGGTTGATTTTGACCTCGACCGCGACGGCTTTCTGAACGAGCGCGACTGGATGGCGTATCAGGCTCGTCGCACGGTGCAAAACGGAGTGCTGGCATATCGGATTGATCGCCAGAAAGAAATGCGCGGCGATCTGACCGAGTCGCATTTTCTGTGGAAGTACCAAAGGGCTTTACCAAATACGCCTTCGCCGTTGTTTTATCAGGACGTGGTTTATCTGATGAAAGAAGGCGGCATTCTGACTTCGCTCGACCCAAAGACGGGCGAAGTGCTCAAGCAAGGCCGTTTGCCGGGCGCGCTGGGCGATTATTACTCCTCGCCGGTCGGCGCTGATGGCAAGGTCTTTACCGTCAGCGAAGAAGGGAAAGTCACAGTGCTGAAAGCGGGCGGAAATTGGGAGCCGCTGTTGACCGTGGCGCTGGGCGAATCCTGTCACGCCACGCCCGCTATTGCCGGTGGGCGAATTTACTTGAGAACACATGGGACGCTGTATTGCTTTGGCAAATAACAAAGCGTTCTTCCAAATTTAGATCGGTCTGCAGATGCGTATACAGGAATAAACCACGGGGAACACTGGGATCACGGGGAAGAATTGGGAAAAAAGCTTTGTTTTCCCCGTGTGCCCCGTGCTCCCCGTGGTTAAATTTCCCATACAGGCAATTGAAATCCGATCTAATTCCAACTATCACAACGAAACAGGTTCAATCCGATGATACAAAACAAGGAGAAAACAACTTCTATGACGTGGGCAATCTTTGCAATTGGCGCGGCTCTTTCGTGGGGCATTTACGGAGCGATGTTGCATCAGGGACAAATGGAGTTAGGTTCGCCCGCACATCGCGGGCTGCGCGCTCTGTTATGCGTCGGCCTCGCTTACTTTTTGATCGGAGTAATCGTTCCGGTCGTGGGGCTTGCTTCGCAAGGTCAGTTGAAGCTTGACGGTTTTAGTTCCAAAGGCACAACTTTGGCGACCGTTGCGGGAGCTTTGGGTGCAATTGGAGCGGCCTGCATCATCTGGGCATTCAAATCCGGCGGAGTTCCGAATTACGTCATGCCGTTGGTGTTCGGCGGAGCGCCGGTGATTAACGTTTTGGTGACGATGATTCTGCATCCGCCTAAATCCACCGTTAATCCGCTGCTGTACGTCGGAATGCTGTTGGTGGTTTTTGGGGCAAGTCTGGTTTTGTACTTCAGGCCGCAATCTTAATTTGGAGGTAGACGATGGCTTTTCATACTGTCGCCGAAATTCTGGCGTCAAACGAAGAGGCGACTTCGCGTTTTGTTTCGGGAGTTGCAGCATGCACTGATTCGCAGGCTGATTTTCGCCCGTCTGCCGAAGAATGGACGATTGGCGAAATTGTCGAACACGTCAACATCGTCAACGGCGGCTTTCTTCGCATCACCGGCAAATTGTTACGTCAGGCCGAAGCCGATCCCAAACCGGCTCCGGCTGATTTGAACCTGGGCGGAGTGATCGTTGATAAAGACGGCGTTCAGGCTCCGAAATTTCAGGCTCCTGAAACGGTTCGCCCGAAAGGCGGAGTCGCCATTGCTGACGCCATCGCCGGTTTGCAGCAGACGATTGCCGGATTTGCCGAATTGCAAGCTCGGCTGGAAGCTGTGGATTTGTCAGAACAGAAATTTCCGCATCCGGCGGTTGGGCCGCTCAGCGCGTATCAGTGGTTGATTTTGCTGGCTGAACATTCCGACCGTCATCTTGGGCAGATTGAACGTGTAAAAGCGGCGGCGGGGTTTCCGGCTTGAAAATAAGCAAGGACTGAACGCCCGACTTTAGAATGTTGGCAATAAAAGCATGGAGTTAAGGCTTGAGCCTGAACTCCATGCTTTTCGGTTATTGGCCGCTTTTCTTTTGGGAATTTTTCTCTTGTTCGTCGTCGTCAATCAGCTTGCACTTGTTTTTGAAGTTGGTCAGCTTGGCGTTGATGGTTCCAGAGGAAGTTTTGGCCACCAGCTTGACCGGAATGTGGAGGTTGTCGTCGGTCACCCACATTGTCATTTCGCCTGGACGGGAAATCAGTTGGCCGGGGCCTAAAATCTTAGGTTCGATCTTGATGGTTTTGATTTTGCCGCAATCGGTTTTCAGCTTCTCACGCTTACCGACGACAATGTCGAACCAGAAATTGTCGCCATCATCGTTGACCGGAAAACGAATCAACTGGCCTTCCTTCAGCTTTTGCAGCCGCACAAAGTAAAACGCCGACAACAAATCCAGCATGCCGTCTTCGCGCGTGGCTGACTTTTCTTTTGGCGCGGCCTGTTGATTGTTTAGATCGTGGTCGGTGAATTTGGCGGATTTGTTTTCCAGGTTAAATACCACGCTTTGCGCTCGATGTTTTTTGCCTTCTTTGACCTCTTTGAAACTAAGCCGGGCGGAAAAATCATGCGCGTTGACCAAGGTCTCAAAACGATCTTTCACGTCATAACCGATAATGGCGGTCAGCAGGCCTTTGGAAATTGCCGAAGCCCGAAGGCGAAAGAATTGATCTTCGGGCGAAGGTTTGAATTCGACGTTCAAGCCGTCAAAAACCGGGTTGGCAGTGTCAGTGAATTTGGCTTCGCCTAAAAATTCAAAGGTGATCAGGCCGACGGTGACATAAAGAGGGAAGCGCGAATAACGAACTTCGTATTCCAGCTTTTCACCCGCCGGAATTGGGAGCGCAGTTTTGAAATCTCGGCGCAGCGCAGCCAGTGGCAGGTTTATTGGGGCTGGCTTTGGTTTGGCGTCATTTGGCGAATCCTGAAAAGCCGAAGCTCCGCCGCCCAGCCAAACAGCGGGCATTAACAAAAGTCCGAAAATCAAAATCAGTCGTTTCATTACAAATATTCGAGTCAGAGCCGGCGGCACTGACCTAAAAAGCTTTCACCATCAAAATTCCAAGCACGATTCCCAGGCCGATCAACGCCCGCCATTCGCGGTGATGAAGATATTGACTGAAGTTGAAATCGCGCGTTTGACCAGACCGATAAGGTGTCAGGCGCGGAATGAACAGCGGGACTTCAGCCGACCATCGCGCATAAGCTTCGCCGAACAACGTCTGCATGTGAGCGGATTCGGCCTGCATCACCGGCAAGTAAATCGCCAGAAAGAAAACCATCAGCCAAGCGCCAATCAACCAACTGCCGCCCGCAATTGCGCAGCCAGCGGCCATCACGAAGCTGCCCAAATAAAGCGGGTTGCGTGTGTGGGCGTAGGGGCCGCAGGTGGCAAGCTCGGCGTTCTTTCGCAAATGACCCGAAGCCCAGCCGCGAATCAATGCTCCAAGCAACGCCATCGGAATACCCACAGCCAGCGATTGCCGGGTCGGATGTGAAAAGACGACGAACAAAATCGCCGTCACAAAACCAAGAGGCACGCGCAGCCTTTGCAATGTCGCCCGCCAGTTGAAACCCATAATCTGCTGATTCTCACTCATAGATTTGAAGCCAGGATTGGCAACTCGCGATCACCAATCCGCAATCCGCATTCTGCAATCCGCAATCTGCTTACGACTGCCTGCCACACCTGTTCGGCTGGGATTTTCATGCACGAAGTATGGTTGCAATAACGGCGGTAACAGTCGGTTCGACAATCCAGGTCGAAACGTTCGACCACAATGTCTTCTTTGGCAAATGGCCCGTTGCGTCTGGAAGAAGTTGGGCCGAACAGCGCCACGATCGGAGTTTTTGCTGCAGCCGCCAAATGCATTGGGCCGGTATCGCTGCCCAGAAAAAGCTTTGCCCGACGAGCCAAAGCCAGAAATTGTTTCAGTGTTGAAGCCAATGGAAAGGCCGCACCGGTTTTGCTTTGGCCCACAACCATTTGCGCCAGAGTCAATTCGCCGGGGCCGTAAGTGATCGCCGAACGAATTCCGAAAGCTTCCCACAATCGGTCGGCAACGATGGCGAATTCCGATGTGTGCCACAACTTGGTCGCCCAGCCTCCGCCGGGGTTCAGGATTGCCAAGGCGCCGTTATTCTTTTCCAACTGTTCGAGGGCAAATTGTTCGTCAGCGGCGTCCAGATTGATCGGAAATTCAAAGACCGGCGGAACATCGCAACCAAGAGAAGCGACCAACTGCAAGTTCTTTTTTATGACGTGATTGTTATCATCGGCTGAAACTCGCTCAGTCATCAACCAGCGGCTGGCCGGTTCGCGCAGAGATTCTTTGGCAAAACCTATGCGACGGGGAATTCGAGCCAGCCAACCGACAGCAGCCGATTTCAGCAATCCTTGAAAATCCAGCGCCAGATCGAATTTGGCCTCGCGTAAATTGGTGAAGCTGGAACGAATCGCGGTACGAGTCTCTGTCGCTTTCCAATTTTTTCGCCAACCTCGTAAATCCAGTTCGATCAATTCGTCCAGATACGGATTGCCATGAAGAAGTTTTGCCGCCCCGCCCCGTTCGACCGCCCAGGCCAGGTGAGTTTCAGGCATTGCATGGCGTAAAGCCGCCAGAGCGGGCAGCGTATGGATCACATCGCCAATGGCTCCAAGTCTGATTATGAGGATTTTAGATTGAATTCGTTGATTACCCATCTAACCGCTTCCAGTAGGTTTGTTCCAACGTGATCCGGTGCCTGACCGCCAGGGGCTGTGCCGTTACCGCTGGTCGTACCGTAAAGCTCTT
>JBGAPB010000033.1:0-31142 GCA_044221525.1 Blastocatellia bacterium
CCAGCCGAAACCATCCGCCAAAATCCTGAGCAAATCCGGCTTCATAAGCCGACAGTTTTTCGGGGTGAATCTCCGCTCCGCCGTGGCTTTCGCCTTCGACAAAAGGCGAAAGTCTGCGCGCCTGAACCGAAGACGACAGAAGCAGATTATCCACTTGAGGCGGCTGGAACAGCCGATTGAACGAAGCCCTCAACGAAGTTTTGGTTTTTGGGAGGTAATAAACCGCGCCCAATCGCGGACTAAGTTGATGATCTGAAACCAGCAAGCTGGTGTAATCGAATCGCAACCCGGCCTGCACGGTCAGGTTTCGCAACGGAGAAAATTGATCCTGCACATAAGCCGAAAATTGGCCACGGACTCGGCGGTCGCTGAAAACAAAAGGATCGTCTTCGTCAAAATGCTGGACTGCTTCGCTGACTTCGCGGTCTTCGGCGGCGGCTTCGTTGGTGATGTAAAACCTAAAAAATTCGCGCGGAGCGATGCGACTGGCTTCGATGCCGGTTTTGAAAATGTGCCCGCTACGTTGATGAGTCAGGCTGGCGATGAAACCCAGCCGCGAATGCACGCGGTCTTGTTCGGCAAAAATTGGAATGTCATCTTCGCTGCCGAACAGATCGGATTTGTGGCGACGGTAAAACCCGGCCAGGTTGGTGACGGTGTTCGCCGACCAAAGATGCTGCCAGCTTGCCGAAAAATTGTTGTCGCGAAGCTCCTGTCGCTGGCGCTGGCCATGAAACTGTTGCAATTCGTCGTTCGGAACCCTGAAATCAGTTCCGTTGCCGGACAAGTTGAACAAAGCTGTGTCGCGCTCAGTTGGATGCCAGTCGGCGCGCAAACTAAGATTGATCGCTCCGCCGCGATTGTGGAAGTTACGCGGGTCAACAGGGTCAAGAAAACGATCCGAACGATTGGCTCCAGCATCAGCGAAAAACCCGAATCGTTTGCCAAAGCTGCGCCCAAAAGCCGCCGCAACATCCCCTGTGCGAAAGTCGCTGACGCCGCTTCGCAAAATTCCAAAGACGCTTTCGTCAATGCCGGATTTGGGCTGAATGATGACAACTCCGGCGTTGCGTCCGCCGAATTCAGCCGGGATGTTTCCGGTGATGATCTGCAAGGAATTGATCGTGTCCGTGTCGAAAGAACTGGCCGAAACCGCGTCCAGCCGGTCTGTAATCGGAATGCCATCAACAACATACAGAATTCCGTCGTCCACTCCGCGCAAATGAATCAGCCCGTTGTTTTCGGTCGCCGAACCCGGCGTGGAGGCAATCAATTCCTGCAACTGGCGGCCTCGATTAACACGCGGAGTTTGCTGAATGAAGTTGGAAGTCAGCGTTGTGGTTGAGCTTGAAGATTCAGGGTCAACCAGATTTTGTTGTGCCGCGACGTTGATGCTTTCGCTGGCTCCGGCAACTTTCAAGTTGAAAGAAAGCTCCAGTGGCAGATTGGAATTCACCGCGACGGAGCGCGTTTCGACGACAAAACCTTTCGCCTCGACCAGCAAGGTGTAGCGATTAAACGAGACGTTGTTGAAAACGAAACCGCCGGAATTATTGGTGACGGCTTCGACTTTTTCGCCGGTCAGCGAATTCATCAGCCGCACATTGGCGCTGGTCACGACAGCACCGGCAGAATCCTTGACGATTCCTCTGACCGTGCCGATTTGAATTTGCGCAAAGACATTCGACGAAAAGAGCAAGACGACGAATATAAAAATTCTGCTTCCCATAAAAACCCCATTCTCATTGTTTAGTTTTTGGTGTGCTTCTCCAGACTCTTTTTCGATGGCAAAGGTTACCATCTTTTGGGCAGGGGTTAGGAAGGTCATCTGCAATAAAACGGCGAGGCAAACAAAAAGATGCCAACCTCGCCATTGTCAGGTTTAACCGAATTTTGACTGAATTCGACTTAATGCTGTGGCTTTGCGTCAGAAGCCGAAGGCTGAGCTTTGACCATCTCTCCGCCTGAAGCTTCCCAGGCAGCGTTGCCGCCAACCAGAGCTTTGGCATTTTTGAACCCACCCTGCCCCAGCAACGTCACGGCGCGCAGACTGGATTGTTCTGCCGGACAACTGCAATACGCGATGATTTGCTTGTCTTTGGGCAAACCTTTGAAATCGTTCCCTTCCAATCGCCCCAGACTATGTTCAATTGAGCCTTTGATGTGTGCCATCTTGTAAGCATCCGGCCCCCGAACATCCACAAGAACGGCTTCACCTTTGGCCACAGCCGCTTTGGCTTCGGTAACGCTAATGCGTGCTTTATCTTCCAGACTTGGCGCTGTTGTTGGCGCGACTGTTGCTGCCGGAGCAGTGGTTGATGTGCTAGTGGCGCTTGGTTGTTGGCAGGCAAGGTTGGCACCTGAAAACAACAATAAAGCCACAGAAAGGATGTTCTTTTTATTCATTATTTCAAGTTCTCCTTTGATGTTGGTGATTGCTTTACTTTTTCTGCAACTCAGCCAATGCAGCCAGCACTTCTTCACTGTGTTTGGCGACTTTGACCCCTGGGAAAACTTTGGCGATCTTGCCTTGTGGGTCAATGATGAAAGTGTTGCGAGCGGAGAGCTTTTTGTCCTGAAACTCCATGATCGAACCGTAAGCAGCAGAAACTTTGGCTTCAGTGTCTGCCAGCAATTTGAAAGTCAGCCCTTCTTTAGTGCAAAAATCCTTGTGCGATTCTGCCGTATCAACGCTAACCCCCAGAATGACAGCTTTGGCTTTTTCGTAAGCAGCCAAATCACGTTGGAAGTTGCGTGCTTCAATGGTGCAGCCCGAAGTGAAGTCTTTGGGGTAAAAATACAACACTACCCATTTGCCACTATTGCTTTTCAGGCTGACGGTTTTGCCTTCTTCGCTCTTAAGTTCAAAGTCCGGCGCTGCCTGACCAACTTCAGGAAGATTGCCTACAGCACGCGATGCGTTAAACGGAAATGCGAGCACAAACAGGGCTAATAACATCAAAACTTTAGTCGTCTTTTTCATACGTATTTATATCCTTTCAAGTCTCATTGATTGAGAAGAGAGTGCGAGGAGATGTTGCCGTCTTCCCCACTTATTCGGTTTCACAGAATTTCGCGTTGGCGAACCGTCGGAATGCCGTTCGTCCGCCATCTCAAGCAAAAATTGATGCACTGATCCAAACAGTCGTCGGCGCTTGGGTGTAAACGCACCAGACTCTCTGCAAACGAATTGTGTTTATTGGATACGGAGACATGGCCAATCTCCGCAATGTGTAGATTAGCCGATGAGCCGCGAACAACATGTTTGATCGAGCACAACCTGCGCCGATCGCCAAACAATGGTTCAAATGCGATACATAATTTCCTGCCTGGATGAAATTCGATGATGATTGTGTTTAATCGCGCTTTCTTGAGTAGCGCGCCCAAGCGCTTACTTGGCCAACAGAATATAGGCGAATTTTTGGAGCAGGTCTAGGATGGCTCTTTTCGCCAAGTGATGGCGCGCCAGTCTCTTGGCGACATCCCAATCTGGCGACGAAAGATGCGCGAAAAATGGCTTTGATCGGCAAACCCCAATTCCAACGCAATTTCGGATAAGGACGCTGCCGGTTGCAGCAACCTTTCGCAGGCGGCTTCGACGCGAAGTTTCTGCACGAATTCGTTGACGGTCGTTTGGTGAAAACGGCGAAAGATGGTGGCCAGGTGAACCGGGTGAACGCCTGCTTCGGCGGCCAAATCCGACATCGCCACTTTTCCGGTGAATTCGTCGCGGAGCCGCGTTTCCACGCGCCTCAACCAAAGTGGTTTTTGCCGTTCGACCGGGCCTTGGCGGCGCGCCAACGTGGCCAGCAATTCCAGCAACAATCCTTCCATCGCCAATTCGCTTCCTTCATCAAGATCAACGCCATTTGGCGCCGCGCTGAATTCGCGGTAAAGCCGCATCATCAGCCAACTCGCTTCGGCTTGAGGCAGAACGAAGGGGCTGGAAACAATCGAAGCATAATCCCGCAACCGTTCCAGCCATTCCGCTGAAACCTCCGTGTTGAAAAAGTGACATCCGCGATGGCCGACTGCGTCCTGATGTTGAAGCGCCGACGGATGCCACATCAGCGTCATCGGTTTGTGTGTCACCGTCTGTCTGCCATACCACTCTTCATAATCGCCATTGAGAAAAAACGAAAAGAAACCGAATTCATGCGAATGCTGCGGCAACGCACGCGGCTGCGGATGTTTTACTTCCGACATCACCACACCGTTAAGCTGCCGTCGCCGCATGACGCTGCCGTAATACTCTCCGACATGAAGTTGTTTGTTTGGTTGACCGCTCATTTTCGCCTCTCATCGCTGTAGTTCAGTCTAAAAGCCTGTGTTCGTTCAAGACGCTTCGGGGCAAATTGATTACCGTGATCGTGGCGGGAATAGTTCCCGTTCGAATCCAGATTCACCAGAAGGAGAAATCGTCATGAACAACACAACCAAGTCCGTAAAATTCTTCGCGCTCGCTGGCATCGCTTTAGCCTGCCTGCTGTTTTCAATTTCGTCGCCTACGCCGACCGCAACCGCTCAATCCAAGAAGCCGCAACCGGCCAACGCCGAAAAACCTGTAGCCGTCTTTGAAGGACAAGACACCTTGCTGCGGCCTGAAGGTTATCGAGAATGGATTTTCGTCGGCAGTTCGACTGGCCTTAATTACTCGCCGAATCCCGCGCCTTCCAGCAGCACCAGCGGCACAGATTTCAAAAACGTTTACATCAATCCGTCTTCCTATCGTGAATTCCTGAAAAACGGCGCATTCCCAGAAGGAACCATGATGATTTTGGAAATTGCGCAAGCCGCCAACAAGAACGAACCGGGATTGCAAGGCTCGTTTGCCAGCAAATACATCGCGCTGGAAGCTTCAGTCAAAGACAGCAAACGCTTTCCCGGTGGCTGGGCCTATTTCGGCTTCACAGACAGAGAAGGAAAACTAAAGGACAAAGCCAAGCCGTTCCCCGATTCGGCCTGCCTGTCGTGCCACCAACAAAAGGCCGCTACGGATCGCGTCTTCACCCAGTTTTATCCAGTGTTGAACGCCGCCCACGCGAAATAAATCCGGTGCAATACAGGAAGCGACCTGGCGGCGTCAACGTGTGCCACGAACAAAGCCATCAGGTCGCTTTAACAGGAGCTTCAATCCCAAAATACTCAATACGACGATCAAGGCCAAGCCGAGCATTCCCAACGTTCGATCCGCCCACTTCACGCCCGTCCATTGCAAGTAATGGATTTTGTAGAGCCAATCAATTCGCTCTGTGTCTTTGCCTGTTTGCTGCAAGCTCAGCCTGTGCCAGTTCAGGGCGACTCGGACGTTTGTTGTGGTCGTCGCAGTTGCGCCCTCAATCTTTGCAACTTGACCGTAACGTTGCGGGTTTGCCGAAAAAGCATCCGACAATAGTTTTTTGATTTCGTCTTCAGTGGGTTTGGCTTTGACTGCAAACGTCGCCGGGTCAAGATGCTGCCAGCCTTGCGAAGTGCGAACGAGCAGATGATTACCCAAAATGGTCTTCAAGCATCTGAACTCCAACCAGGACGGGTCTGTCTTCAAGACTGTATTCCCTCCGTCCACCGGATAGGTCTTCAGTTGCAGCAATTCATAAGCGCCTTCGTAACCGGGCTTGACGAAGAATATGAAACCTGTAATCGCCCATCCAAACAACGGCAACAACATCACCCAACCAATTACTCGATGCAGTTTGCGAGTCTTCATCATTGCGCTTCTACCAACGTCTCGTTAGCTTGCCATTTCAATAAAAATAAAACGGCCAATCGAAGCACAAAAACCTGTGACTCCGGCTGGCCGTTCGTGTTTCTGCGCCGAACTTTGATTACTGTTTGGCCGCAGGCATTGCAAACAAAGCGTCGTCAACTTTGGCGTTATGTTTCACTTCGGTGAACTTGCGAGTCGAGTTGTAGTTCCGATCCAGGTAAGTGGTTGTGATCGTGAAAGGAACTTTGACGCCGTCAACGTCGCGGTAATCATCGTAATCGGTTTGTTCTGGATCAATGCCGATGGCGGTGACGGTTTGGACTACGCGACGCAACAAGAGGCCGGAGCCTTTGTCGAAACTAAATCGAACGCGGTTCCCTTCGGGTGTGCGCATCTGCAAAACATTGCATTCCTTGTCGCCGACTTTTTCAGTGCCGGCAAAACCCATTCGCGGGAACGGTTCTTTCAATTGAACTGGTTCCAGGCTCCAGGCCAGAGATTTGGCACGAGCAATATCTGCGCTGTCCATCGCGCGGTCTTCGCGGGCATTTTTCAGCCAACCGGCTGTGCCATTGAATTTCTGAGTCGTTGCTGCTTGAGGCAGCGCCACGCTGAGCGTGTATTTGTCAGTGCCGCCATAATTGATTTCCAGCGGGAAGCTCTGGTTGTTAGCAGCCACGCTGACGCCTTTGATGACACGAGTTTTGACTTTATCAATGGCTTCTTTGCCGCCCAGGGCCTGGACGTATTTGGCAAGAATCTCTTCAGCTTTGGGAGCCGTGCCGGGAGCCGCAGGCGCTTCCGGAGCTTTGGCAGCCGCAATCGGCGGAACGCTGGGCGGATGATCGTGCCCTTGATGACAGGTGAAACAGGTCACCTGTGTGCGTCCGTTGAAGCTGGCTTTGTTGATGCCCATCGTCATCGTAATCATATTGCGAGCGATCTTTTTGTGCGGGTTGTCGTCTTTGTCGAACTCCCACTGATCGCCGGTTCTGACGTGGCATTCGCCGCAGGTCATGCCCAGCGAAGCGCTGATGTAATTCATCATCGCGCGCATCTGCGAAGCAGGAAGCCCTTTCAGAGCCTGAATGTTTTTGTACTTCTCTTCCATCTTCTGCTCTCCGGCGGCAGCCGGGGCCTGAGCAGGTTGCCCCTGAGCTTGCTGACCGTTTACTGGCGCAACCCAGTTCACGACAGCCCACGAAGCTGTCAGCATAATTGCGGCAGCAACCACAAAACGTTTGATTTTCTTTTCCAGCATTGAATTGATCTCCTGATTTTCGAATTGACCCGAACCTTGAATTGAATGGTTCGCAGTGAAGACGTGACTTCCTGCGTTGCAGTTTCTCTTCGGTAAAAGTTTGACTGCTTTTGTTTTGAAAAGTATTGCGATTTGCGCCGACACTGTAAAAGAAGATACCCCAATATGCCAACTTCTTCTTGCCCACGGCCCACGCACTCACCTAAATCCCCGCACAGTAATTCCAGGCACAAAATGCCGACAATTTGCCCGGTAAATCAGTGACCGGCTTTGCGAAGGCCTTGATCTGTGAAACACGGCTCTGGCGTGGGCAAGCAAACACAGAATGACAGAAAGGATTTCCGCTGCCTGTGCTTGGCTCTTTTCGCGGCAAGCTGATAAATTCCGTGCCGCCGCAATCGAAACTCTACACAATTACAACGAACCAAAGGAAAATTCATGAAAACTCTGACCTGGCTGACTTTACTCTGTTTTGTTTTGCTTGTTAGCGCTTCAGTGCTTGCTCAAACCCCGGCAACTCCAACAACTCAGGCCAAACCTGCCGCTCCAGAAATCGCTGGTGACTGGACAGGAACCTGGGGCGTTTACAGCCCTGCGCAAGGCACAACTCCGCCCAAAGACATCTGCAAAAAGCTGGACGCCAAAATCGAACTGAAAGACGGCGTCTGGCTGGCTGCGTTCGAAGGCGATTGCGGCGGGACTTACAAATACTCGATCAAGATGGAAGGCCGATTGGTTGGCAAAGTCGTCATGTTCAAAGGCACCACCGACCTCGGCGCAAAAGACGGCGGCGTCTTCGACTGGATTGGCCGAGCCACCGAAAAAGAATTCGTCGGCTTCTTCACCAGCGCGTTTTACACCGGCACGTTCAATCTGGCTCGACCGAAAAAGGAGACGGCTCAATGAACCGCCGCTTTGCTTGTTTGTGCCTGACTGCGGCGCTGTTGCTTGCGCCAGCGAATGCCTTCGCCATTGCGCCGAAACTCAAGCTGACAGAAAACCGCCGCTATCTGCAGTACGAAAACGGCAAGCCTTTCTTTTATCTGGGCGACACTGCCTGGGAACTATTCCATCGCCTGAACCGCGAAGAAGCCACGCAATATCTGACCAATCGCGCTCAAAAAGGCTTTACCGTTATTCAAGCCGTCGCGCTGGCGCAGCTCGGCGGGCTGACAGTTCCAAATGCCTACGGCGATTTGCCGCTGGCGGGCGGCGATCCGGCCAAACCCAACGAAGCTTACTTTCGCCACGTGGACTTCATCGTCAACAAAGCCGAAGAGTTGGGTTTGTTCGTAGGCATGCTGCCGACTTGGGGCAGCCATTGGGCGTTAGGCAAAGCGGCTTTCAACCCGACGAACGCTCGCAGCTACGGACGCTTTCTGGGCGCCCGGTACAAAGACAAACCGATCATCTGGATTCTGGGCGGCGACCGTTCGATCACCAACGACGCCGAACGCGCGATCATTGACGCGATGGCTGAGGGGTTGACAGAAGGCGACGGCGGCGCGCACCTGAAAACTTTTCACCCAATCGGGCCGGGGCTGTCTTCGATCAAGCTGCACGATGCGGCCTGGCTGGATTTCAATATGTCGCAGTCTTCACACGCCGCGCGCGATCACGACAATGGTCTGTACATCGAAAACGATTACGCGCTGAAACCGGTGAAACCCACGATGGACGGCGAACCTCGCTACGAAGGAATCCCCGTCGGCTTTTACAATCGCGGCGCAAGCGGCATTGACCGCTTTGACGATTACGACGTGCGCCAGGCGGCTTACTGGTCACTGCTGGCCGGAGCCTGCGGCTTCACCTATGGCAACAACAACATTTGGCAAATGTTCAAACCCGCAGCTTCGGGAACGGTTGGCGACACCAATCGCGGACGCGATCTGTTCGGCTTGCCCGGCAGCATCATCGGAGCCAACCTGCCCTGGCACGAAGCTCTGGATCATCCCGGAGCCTTCCAGATGCGCCACGTCCGCCGCTTGTTTGAATCACTTCCCTTCACCAAGCTGGTGCCGGATCAAAGCCTGATTCTGAACGGCCCGACTTCAGGCGGAGCCAAGATGCGAGCCGCTCGCGCCAGCGACGGTTCCTTCGCGATGTTCTATTCGCCTCGCGGAGAAAGCTTCACGCTGAATAAAAATGTCATCAAAGCCGACCAGCAACGCCAGTATTGGTTCGACCCGCGTTACGGCGTGGCATATCCGATCAAGGATCAGGATAGCTTCGGCATTCAGACCTTCACTCCGCCAACCAGCGGGCGCGGCAATGATTGGTTGTTGGTGCTGACTGATGCGGCGGCAGGGTTTTCATTACCCGGCGTCGCCCAGTAACATTCGCTGTGCCAATTGAAGGAGAAAAGTATGCAAACACTATCGCCGATGGTCATTACCACCGAAGCCGAATATGACCAGATGCTCACTGAGATCAAACGCCTGTTGCGCAAGGGCGAAGCCAATCTTTCGCCTGAAGAAGACCGACTGCTAGACCTGCTTTCAACGCTGGCAGAAAACTGGGAAGAGGCGAATCACGCAATCCCCGAAGCTCCCAGCCATCGTATTCTGCAACATTACATGCAAACTCGCGGCTTGCGGCAGATAGATATGCAACCGATCCTCGGTTCACGCGGTGCGACTTCCGCAATCGTCAAGGGCAAGCGTTCTATTACTCCTGAGCAAGCGAAACAACTTGGCTCACTTTTTGGAATATCACCTGCCCTTTTTGTGTGACGCGATGTTTGAGCATAGCGTCGGCTTGAGAAAGGAAGCGCCATCTTGAAACCAATAGTAAAACAAGAGTTTCAACTCCCAAGCGGCGAACTTGCCGTACGTGCCACAAGCAAGGATATACCCACTTTCAATCGCAGGGTTTTCGGTCGTATTGGAAAAATTCTAGGGGATGAAATTGCCAATAAGACAGTGATTCCAGGCCTTAACGCTTATAACTCTGGGCAGTATAAAGAGGCGCGCGGTTATTTCGAGCAAGCGATTGCGCTAGTTCCACCAATAGCTGAAGAACTAAACCCACATCTCATAATATGTCGAAGGGTTCTCTCAATTGAGAAGGATTACGACGATGGCATATACGAAGGGGAGCTAGATCGTTGGCAACAAAGTCTATTCAGATGGTTTTTGGCCAAACCAGTTTCGGAAAATTCAGTGTAAATACTGTGGCCATTACACGCGCTATATTCATCCAATGAAAGGCTTAGACTCACCAGGCGGAAACAATTGCGACCGATGCAGTAGAAGCTATCCGGTGCCAGATTTTATTTGGGACAGCCTCGACGGCCAAGCATATATTTATTATGGGCGTTCGGTTCAAGATGAGGCCTTTTACCGCGAGTTTGAAGAACTATTTGACACCGAGAAACCATATTGAGAAAGCGGGTGGCTAATAAAAGCGTCTTAACGTTCAGTAAAGCGGGAATCTATGACTTATCATAGGTGTGCATTCACAAAGGAGCTAACACATTATGCCGACCATTCAAATCGAAGCTGACTTGTCGTCTGACCAATTGCTGAGCGCCGCCCGGCAATTACCGCGTCAGGAGTTTGACCGGTTCGTTGGGCAAGTCTTGAGGTTGCGCGCCGAGCGCATCGCACCTGTGTTGCCAGCCGCCGAATCCGAACTACTGCAGGAAATCAACCGAGGGCTGCCGCAAGCCATGCAGGAGCGACTGAACAACGAGTTGATCGAAAAGCGCCGAGCCGAAACTATCAATTCGAAAGAGTTGCGGGAGTTGAAGAAGCTCACTGACAAAATTGAAAAGCTGGATGCTGAGCGATTGGAGCTTTTGACCAAGTTGGCCGCTCTGCGCAATGTACCGCTACGGAAGTTGATTAAACAGTTGGGACTCGAACCTGTGCCACATGACTAAAAAAGCGCGTTCCAGTCAAATTGCCGACTGGTCAGGCAACGCGCATTGGGTTATTGCGAATACTGCCAATGCCCAGAATTTTGCGCGACACAGTTGCATTCCATCGAACATATCCTGCCTGAAAGTCGTGGCGGCAAGAGCGTTGAGGACAACCTTGCTCTTGCTTGTCAGGGTTGTAACGGCTCGAAGTCTGACAAAACGCACGCCATTGATCCTGCCACACGGCGAATGGTTCCGCTCTTTCACCCTCTGACTGACAATTGGTTCACGCATTTTGCCTGGAGCGCCGATTACCTCAACCTCGTTGGCCTGACTCCGACAGGACGCGCAACCATTCAGGAACTTGATCTGAATCGCGAAGGTGTCATTCACTTACGCCGTCTACTTTTGCTCAATAACGAACACCCACCGCCACATCGTTCTTCAAAAAGCAATGGAAAATTCACACGACAATCTCCCGCCTGAAATTCAAAACTCATCAGCCTGGTACGGCTGAGACTTGGCTGAATGCCGCGACTGGATCGAAGTGCTTTCGGGAAATTGAAATTGCCGAGATCGAAAGCGCCACGCGGCGACTTGCCAGTGCAGAAATTGAAATCCCATCAATCCGCCGCGAAGACTTTCCGTTGCCGACGCTCAGCGCACGGTTGCAGCGAATGCTTGATGAAGTTTTGAACGGGCGAGGCTTTGTGTTGATTCGCGGCTTGCCGGTGGAGCGATGGTCGCGGCGGGAAGCTGCGATTGCTTTTTCGATTGGTACGCATCTGGGCAATGCGCGGTCGCAGAATGCGGCGGGGCACGTGCTTGGTCACGTCAAAGATTTGGGGCTTTCCAGCAACGATCCGAACATACGAATTTACCAGACGCGAGAGCGGCAGACTTATCACACAGATTCCTGCGACGTGGTTGGATTGCTCTGTTTGCAACCGGCGAAAGCGGGCGGGCTGTCCAGTCTGGTCAGTTCCGTGACGATCTTTAACGAAATGTTGAAACAAAGCGACCTGATTTATTGGCGGAACTTTCAAGCCGATTGAAACCGACCGGCGCGGCGAAGTTCCAGAAGGCGCGAAGCCGTATTTCAACATTCCGGTTTTCAACTGGCACGCTGGGTTGCTGTCTGCAATTTATCAGCGGCAGCATGATGATCGAATCGGCCAGGCGGTTTGATGGAATACAGCCGCTGACCAGCCAACAAATTGAAGCCCCGGATTTATTCGATGCGTTGGCCAACGACCCAAAGCTGCATTTGAACATGGAACTTCAGCGCGGAGACGTGCAGTTGGTTCACAACCACACTTTGTTGCACGACCGCACGGCTTTTGAAGATTGGCCGGAACCCGAACGGCGACGCCATTTGCTGCGTTTGTGGCTGGCTGTGCCGCAAGCTCGCTCGTTGCCGCCGGTCTTCGCCGAACGTTACGGTTCGGTCACACCCGGCGACAGAGGCGGCGCAATGATCAAAGGAACCAACTGACGGCTCCGCTTGATCGCTGAATGATTCAACTCCAGTTTTTCTTTTGCGGCGGGCTTTGCCACAGAACATTGACGATCATCCATTTGCTGTCGAACTTCTTGGCCAGATGGAAATAATTCCCCCATTCGGCCACCAGCTTGGCGGTTGCCGTCTGGTCCTGAACTTCGAAGATGGTGATTTCCTTGGGCGCGTCTTTTCTCAACACACCTTCTTCGGTTGTAGGTTTTGGCGACCTCAACCAACCGCTCGAAAGTCATGGCGAACCAGGGCGATAAGCGCTTTCGGCAGGTGGGCGATAAAAACCCAGCTTCCGCCAGTTTCGGGTGAACGCTGCGCTCAATGCGCGCAGGTTGGCGTTGTAAACGCCTTCAACGTAATCCAGCACGGCCAAGCGCACGGCTTCTTTGTCATTGTCCCGCCTGTCCGGCGAAAAACGGAGCGGCAATCAATCCCGACATTGCCAGGCAGGCAAATATCAACAGAATTTGTTTTCCTCATTTTCTCCTCTCTTGTGATTTGAATTGTTAACAAGCTCATTCGTAACGAAGCGCGATCAGCGGATCAACTTCGTCGCTCGCCGGGCCGGTATCCAGCAAGCCAGCAACGTGACCAGAGCCAACAGCAACGCAATCGCGGCAAACGTCAGCGGGTCGGTTGCGCTGACGCCAAATAGCAAACTGTTCAACAAACGGGTCAACGCAAAAGCCGAAACCAATCCCAACAGCACGCCGACTGTTGCCATTTTCATTCCCTACACTATGATCAGCCGCAGAACGTCGAGCGTTTGCGCGCCCAGCGCCAGTCGAATACCGATTTCGTTCGTGCGTTGCGTGACGGTGTACGACATCACGCCGTAAATTCCGACCGCAGCCAGCAATAACGCAGCGGCCGCAAACGCTCCAAGCAACAATGCCGGATAGCGCCGCATAAAGTTTGCAGGCAGGTTTGCCACCAGGTTTTCCAGCGAGCGCGTGAAGAAGATGACCAAGCCCGGTTCCACCGCCAGACATTCGCGGCGAATGGTTTCAGCCAGGTTCAACGGATCGGCAGTCGTGCGAACCAACAGCACTGCGCTGTTGTCAGGTTCCTGTGAATATGGGCGATAGACCACGGGTTTGATCGGCGCGGCCAGGCCGTTGATGCGCTCATCGCCGACAACGCCTACGATTTCATAAGTTTCAGGAACCGAGCCGGACGAAACAATGCGCTGGCCGATGGCGGACTGATCGGGAACATTCGTCGAGCCAGCGTTTGGTTGACGATGATGACGCCGGGTGATTTGGGATTGTCCTGCATTGCGAGAAATGGCGTCCCTGCAACAAAGGAATTTCCATCACCTGAAAGTAATTGTCACTGGTCGTGCGGTAGTTGAATTCGGTCATCTCGTCCGGCGGAGGAATGGGTCGCCCCGCTGCATAACCGGCTGAAGTATTGCCGCCGGTCAGTGGCACAACATCAATGGCGGCGACTCCGCGCACTCCCGGCACTGCGGCGGCGCGTTCCAGCAATTGCTGCTGAAACGCTGCGGCGGCTTCCGGTGCCTCATACTTTTTCCCGGTCGCCGTCACTGACATCAGCAACAGCTTTTCGGGATTGAAGCCGGGATTGACCTGCAACAAACGAATCGCGCTTTTGACCATCAATCCAGCCGATCAACAACACCAAAGCCAAAAAGCGATTTCGCCTGCGACCAAAGCCTGTTGCAATCTTTGCCGCCGCCAGCCGAAGTTCGCCTTCTTTCAAGGCGGTCTGCAAAGCAGGCTTGCTGATTGTAACGCAGGCGCAAGTCCGAAAACGATGCCGGTCAAAATCGTCAAGCCGCTGGTAAACGCCAGCACGCGGCCATCAAAGCCAGATTGTGCAGGTATGGCATAAAGCTCAACGGTCCGGCTGGGATGGCGGAAATCAACGCATCCACTCCCCAACGCGCCAGCAACACCCCCAGCGCGCCGCCGATCAACGCCAGCAACAAACTTTCGGTCAACAATTGCCGCACAATGGCGGAACGGCTTGCACCCAGCGCCAGCCGAATCGCCAATTCTTTTTGCCGAGCAGCGGAACGCACCAGCAAAAGATTGGCAACGTTGGTGCAGGCAATCAACAAAACCAGCACTACAGCCGCCAACAACGCGAACATCAACGATTTGACGTTGCCTATGACTTCGGTCTGGAGCGGTTCCAGAAAGACACTGGTGTTGGCATGGCTTTCGGGAAATTGTCCGGCGATGCGGTTGCCTATGGTTTGTAGTTCGGCCTGGGCTTGCGCGAAGCCGCCGTCGGATTTCAGCCGCCCGATCACTTTGACCCAGTGCATGCCGCGTCGCTGACGGCGATTTTCTTCCGGCACGAACGGCGCCCAGAATTCGGTCGCGCCGCGCGGAGCGAAATGAAACGAAGCAGGCAACACGCCGATCACAGTCCAGGGTTCTTCGTTGATGCGCAGCGTTTGGCCGACCAGCTTTGGATCGCCGCCAAAACGTTGCTGCCAGGCGTTGTAAGTAATCAACAACACCTTGGCCGCGCCAGGCTGATCTTCTTCGTTTCGGAAAATGCGCCCCTGCGCCGCTTCAACGCCCAGCAGCGAAAAGAAATTGGCCGAAACACGGGCACACGGAATCGGTTCCTGCGACGTGTTGTTGTTCAGGATCATCTGGCAACCGGCGTAAGCGGCGACACCGGCCATTGTCTGGCTCTGCCGCCAATCCAGAAAATCCGGGTAAGAAGCTTCGCGGCGCGGGAAGTCCTGTTGCGGCGTGCGCTCCCACAGATGCACCAACTGTTCCGGGTCACGGTAAGGCAACCCGTTTACCAGCGTCGCATTGACCACGGTAAAAATCGCGGTGTTCGCCCCAATCCCCAGCGCCAGCGTGAACACCGCAATCAAGGTAAAGCCCGGATTCTTTATCAACATTCGCGCGCCGTAGCGCAGGTCTTGCCATATAGTTGTCATGCTTTTTTCTCCTCAACGCTTCGCCGTTACTTCTCCAAACGCGGCGGCCACTGCCGGGAAAGCGACGTAATTGCTGAACAAAATTTTTCTGACCGGTGAATCGCCAGCCAGTTGTTGCCGAAATTCAACCAGATTGACGCTCTTGCGCGCCTGTTCCAGTGTTTCGCCACGCGCCACTGCGGCAGTGGTTTGACTGCTGATGAACGCAAACATGGCGGAGAGAGTTTTCAGGTAAGCGACATCGCGCAAAACCGGCCCGTGGCCCGGCACGATGATTGAGGGATGGAGCGCGCAAAGCTGATCAAGCGTCGTCGCCCATTCACCTATGTGCGATTGCGGATTGCCTACCAGTGGAACCGGCCAGACCACCAGATCGCCGGTAATAAGAATGCCTTCCTGCGGCAGATGAACCACCAAGTCGGCGGCGGTGTGGCCATTGCCCAAGTGACGGATGTCAATCACACGCCCGCCGCGATGCAAAGTCAGCCGGTCTGCCACCGTAATGGTTGGCAGAACTGTTTGCGCGGTGGCCCCTTCGCTCAGCACCAATTCCACCAACCGGTTGCCGCTTTCGATGCTGGCGCGTTCCTCCGCCGTCAAATCACCGCCAAGCGGGCTTTTGTTTTTCGCCAGAAAGCCCTTAAGTTCGGCCAGAAAACCGGGCGCGCCTTCAAGGAAGCTCTTTCGGTTGAGCGCGCCTTGTTCGGGTAGATACTCGCGGGCAAACGTATGGCCAATGAACTCCACCCCGGGAAAAGCCGCGCGATATACTTGATTCCCTCGAATATGGTCGTCGTGATAATGCGTATTGATGACGTATTTGACCGGCTTGCTGGTCAGCCTGCGCAAGGCCGCCAGCACCTGGGTCGTGATTGCGGGCGCGCCATTTGCGTCAACCACGATCACATCATCTTCGTTGATAATGAAAACATTATTGGCATCCACCATAAAACCTGGCGGCTCCTGACGAATGACGGCGTAAACACCTTCGGCAAGTTTTTGAACGGCGAAATTGCGCGCAGGGTCTGTGGCTTCTTTGGCCTGCGCCGAGAGAGTGGGGTGTTCAAATGGCGCTAGAACTGAGCCGACATCAACAACTACTCCGTTTGTCGGCAATGCGGTGCCGGCCCTGCTCAAATGTGCTGCGCCCAACGCAACCGCGACAACGACAATCAATGCGATACCGAGATGCTTGAACAATCTAAATGCGCTAAAGCGCAAGTCTTGCCAAAGTGTCTGCATAGCTCCTCCAGAGCAGTCAGTAGTCTGTAATCAGTAGTCGGCAGACAAGAGCTTTGTTTTTTTACCGATTACCGCCTCCCGAATCCCGACTACTCACATCGCAAAGCAATCATCGGATCAACCCTTGTCGCTCGCCGAGCCGGGATCCAGCACGCCAGCAATGCGACCAAAGTCAGCAACACCGCAATCGCGGCAAATGTCAGCGGGTCAGTCGTGCTGACACCAAACAGCAATGTCTTCAGCAGGCGTGTCAACGCTAAGGCCGCAACCAGTCCCAAAGCCACACCGCCAATCGCCATTTTCATTCCCTGCCCAATGACCAATATCAGGACATCACGGTTCTGGGCGCCCAACGCGCGTCGAATGCCTATCTCGTTCGTGCGCTGAGTCACGCCGTAAGACATCACGCCGTAAATGCCGCTGGCTGAAAGCAACAGGGCGACGACAGCAAACACGGCCAGCAGCAGCATATTGAATCGTTGCCGCGCCACGGATTTGCCCACCATGCTTTCCAGCGTGCGAATGTCTGCGACAGGTTGTTGCGAATCAAGCGTTTGAATCACGTTACGCGCAGCAGCGGTTACAGACGTTGGCGCGCCTTTGGTACGCAACACGAAAGTCATCGAGTTATAGGGCAATTCGGCGATGGGCCAGTAAGACATCGGCTCGGCGTCTTTATCCAGTTGCGCGTGCTTGACGTCGGCGACTATGCCGATGATTTCAGTCGGCACGTTTTCATTTTTCATCGCAATGGTAATGCGCTGACCCAACGGTTCTTCATTCGGAAAATACTTTTGGGCTAGTGCCTCATTGACGACAACGACATGCCGCATCTCTTTGACCTCTTGTTCAGTGAACATGCGCCCGCGCTTGAGCGGAATCTGCATGGCATGAAAGAAGTTTTGATCTGCAACACAAACGCCTGTCACTCGGCCTTGCCCTGGCAAGGAAGGCGGCTTGCCTTCGATTTCAAACCCTGTGCCTGCGCCCGGCCCGGCGAATGGCATGAAGTTAATCGCCCCCGCCGATTCCACGCCCGGCAACGCACGCATTTGGGCGATGGCTTGTGTGAAGAAATTGATGCGTTTCGGATCATCGTTGTAACGACGACCGGGCAACGCGACTCGCATCGTCAAAACGTTCTCCGCATTGAAGCCTGTGCCAGAGGATTGCAATCGCATGAAGCTGCGAATCAGCAAGCCAGCTCCAACCAACAACACCAACGCCAATGCGACTTCGGCAACGACCAGGGCATTGCGCATTCGTTGACTGCGGGCGCCACCGCCGATGCTGCGACCGGCTTCTTTTAGCGTTTCGCTCAGTTTGATGTTTGAAGCTTCCAGGGCGGGAACCAAACCGAATAGCACTCCGGTTAACAGCGCGACGATGAACGAGAATCCAAGCACCGGCGCGCTGATTTCTATGCCTTGCAACACTCCCAATTCCGGCGGACTCAGCTTGACCAGTGTTTCAGTACCCCACCACGCCAGAAACAAACCGGCGATTCCACCCAACCCAGCCAGCAACAAACTTTCGGTCAACAATTGCCTGACGATTCGCCAGCGCCCTGCGCCCATCGCTGCGCGCACGGCGATTTCTTTTTGCCTCACCGCTGCTCGTGCCAACAACAAATTGGCGACGTTCGCGCAGGCAATCAGCAACACAAAACCGACTGCTCCCATCAACACACGCAAAGCCGGACGCAACTCACCGGCAAACTGTTCGCGCAACGGCGTCACTGTGATTCCCCAACCGGTGTTGAACTCTTTGTATTGCTCGATCAGGCGAGCTTGCATCGTGTCCATTTCGGTGCGCGCCTGAGCCAGACTGACGCCGGGTTTGAGCCGTGCAACGGCACTGGCAAAACGCCCGCGCCGCTGTTTCAATTGCTCGCTAATCGCCCACGGTGCCCACAATTCCGCTGGCTGACTGGTCAGCGAATTGCCCTGAATGTGCCATTTGAAATCGGGCGGCAGCACGCCGATGACAGTGTTTTCGTTGTTGTTGAGAATGATTTTGCGCCCGATCACTTGCGGGTCACCACCGAAGCGGCGCTGCCACAGAGCGTAACCAAGCACGACGACGTTATCCTGCCTATCTTTGCCGTCTTCTGACGTGAAAGTGCGCCCGTGTATTGGCTGCACGCCCAGCACCTTGAAAAGGTTATCCGTGCAAATCTGAGCTGGCAATTCCGTCGGCTCGCCATCGCCCGTCAGGTTGGTGCGAAAATCAGCGAACGCGGCCATGTCTTCAAAGCTCTGGCTCTGGGTTTTCCAGTCGAAAAAATTACCCAGGTTGATGACGTTTTGTTCGCGACGCTGACTCTTTTCCCAAACCATTACCAGCCGGTCGGCTTGCGCGTAAGGCAAAGCGCCCAACAACACTGCGTTGACGACACTGAAAATCGCAGTGTTCGCGCCAATGCCCAGCGCCAGCGTGAACACGGCGACCAGCGTAAAGCCCGGATTCTTCAACAACATTCGCGCGCCGAAGCGCAGGTCTTGCCAGAGTGTTTGCATAAGTCCCTCCAGAGCAGTCGGTAGTCGGTAGTCGGTAGGCAATAGCTTCGGTTTTCTACCGATTACCGCCTACCAACTACTCACATCGCAACGCAATAATCGGATCAACCTTCGTCGCTCGCCGAGCCGGAACGTAACAAGCGGCCAGAGCCACAACTGCCAGCACCGCTGCCACGCCAGTAAACGTCAACGGATCGGTCGCGCTGACATTAAAGAGCATTGCCTGCATCAGCCGTGTCACGCCCAGCGCACCGATCAGCCCCAGACCGATTCCAATCAAGGTCAAGATCAGCCCCTGGCCGATGATCAGCTTCAATACGTCGCGCCCCTCAGCGCCCAAAGCCATTCGAATGCCGATTTCCTGAGTCTGCTGGGAAACGGTGTAAGAGATCACGCCGTAAATGCCGGTCAGCGTCAGCAGCAAACCAGTCACGCCGAACAGCGCAAAAAGCAAAGTGTAAAATCGTGTTTCCGCCACTGTGTTCGAAATCGCCTGTGCCAACGGCTGGACTTTCGTTACCGGCACGGTCTTGTCGCTTGAGCGAATGACGCTGGCAAAGCTGTTAGTCAATCCTGCGGGATCGTTCTTCGTACGCACAAAGAAATTGCCCCAACTCCAACTGTTCTGCTGAAAAGGCAGATAGATTTCCGGCGTCGCTGCCTTGGTCAAACTGCTGTGATGCACGTCGCCTATGACGCCTACGATCTCCCATCGTTGAGGATCGCCGTCATTCTGATTCGCGCCAATGTTCGAGATGTATTTGCCGATTGGTTCCTCATTCGGAAAGTAGCTGTTGGCCAACGTCTCGTTGATGATGGCCACGCCAACAGCGCCGCGCTGATCCTGTTCGGTGAAGTAACGGCCTTTCCGCAAAGAAATCCTGATTGCCTGAAAGTATTGTGAAGTAACACTGCGGTTGTTGGCTGATGGTTCTTGTCCGGGTTCCGGTTTTGGGTGGCCTTCAATGCGAAAATCGCTGCCCACATTGCCGCCGCTGAAAGGCATCGGCGCAACGAATGCGGCATTTTCCACGCCGGGTAATGCTTTGAGCCGGTCGAGCGTTTGATTGACGTAACGCACACGCTCTTCGGTATTCTCATACGCCGCTCTGGTCATGCTGACTTGGCCCGTCAACACATTTTCCGGGTCAAAGCCCGGATTCACGTTCACCAGCAAAGCAAAGCTGCGCATCATCAATCCGGCACTCACCAGAAGCACCAAACCCATGGCGACTTCCGCAACGACCAGCGAGTTACGCCATAAACGCAATGCACCGCCACTTGTGGCCGTCTTTGCGCCTGCTTTCAAAACTTCGTTGATGTCAGGACGCGCGGCTTTGAAAACCGGTAACAGGCTGAAGAGCACCGCCGTCAGAACGGACACCGCCAAAGTAAACAACAGCACCCGCCCGTTAATCTGCACTTCACCCATTCTAGGCAGTTGCTCCGCTCCGTAATACCTGATTGCGCTTAGGCCCCACACGCCCATCAGCAAACCTGCGCCGCCTGACAGCAAGGCAAGCAGCAAACTTTCGGTCAGCAACTGGCGCGCAATCCGCCACGTTCCCGCGCCCAGCGCGACACGCAAAGCCAGTTCCCTTTCTCTGGCGCTTGCTCTTACCAAGAGCAGATTCGTTACGTTCGTGCAGGCGATCAGCAAAAGAAAAACCACCGCTCCCAACAACACCCACAGGATACGTCTGGCATCGCCACCAACAATCTGTTCGTCAACAGGCCTCAAGTAAGCCGTAGTGTTCCCGTTATTTCCCGGATATTGCTGTTCCAGATTCGCCGCGATGTTGGTCAGGCCCGCCTGCGCTTGAGTGAAGTTCGCTTCCGGACGCAAACGGCCAATCGCCTTCAGAACCTGTGCGCCGCGTTGATCCAGGTTTCCGCCCTCACCCGCGATGGTCGTCAGCAATTCCATCTGCTTCGCAGCCAGCGGGAATTCGAAATCTGGCGGCAGGATGCCGATGACGGTGAACGGCTTGCCGTTCAGGGTAAGCTGTCGCCCCAGGACAGATTCCTGCCCGCCCAAACGGTTTTGCCAGAATTGATGGCCGATGATGACGACTCCCGCAGCGCCGCGCTTTTCTTCTTCAACCTGAAAATCGCGGCCTCTTTGCGGTTGCACCTTCAGCAACGACAGGAAGTTGGCAGTCACGCGCATTCCCTGTATAAGCTCGGCCTTCTCCGCCGAGCACGAAGCCGTTGTTTTTGTAACCCGCTATCGCTTCAGCTGGGCGATTCTGCGTTCGCCAATCCTGCAATTCCAGTAAGAGACAAAGCCCGCGCCCATTTTTGGCGGTTCGCCAGATCGCGGCCACGCGCCTTGCCGCGATATGAGGCGGATCCAGAATCAGCATTGATGAGATACCGAAAATCGCAGTGTTCGCGCGATGCCCAGCGCCAGCGTAAAAATAGCAATCAAGGTAAAACCAGGCTGCTTCCACAGCATTCGCGCGCCGTAGCGCAGGTCCTGCCAGAGTGTTTGCATAATTCCTCCACGTCAAAACGATGAATTCGGAATGATGAGTGATGAACTCTTTGTCCGCCCATTCATCATTCCGCATTCATACTTCATCATTCACAACGAAGCGCAATCATCGGATCAACTTTTGTCGCGCGCCGTGCCGGAACCCAGCAGGCCAGCAGCGCTACGCCGATTAACAGAGCAGCAATCCCAATGAAGGTCAGCGGATCGGTTGTGCCGACGCCAAACAAAAAGCCCTTCATCAATCGTGTCAGCGCAAAAGAAGCTGCCAGACCAACGCCGACTCCAATCAGTGCCAGCGTAAATCCGTGTTTCAGAATCAGCCGGATTACGTCGCCAGCCTGCGCTCCCAGTGCGACGCGCAAACCGATTTCGTTGGTGCGTTGTTCGACCGCATAAGAAACAACGCCGTAAATTCCCACCGCCGCCAGCAACAATCCCAGCCCGGCAAACAGCCCGACCAACAGCATGTTGAATCGCTGCTGCGAGACTGAACGCGAAGCAATCTGTTCCATCGAAACAATCTGCGAAGCCGCGACTGTCGGATCAACAGCGGCAAGTTCGCGTTTGACCGCCGCGCTCAAGCCGGACAAATCGCCGGACGCGCGAATGGTGAAATGCGCCGGAGTGAAAGTGCGAATGACTGCCATCAATCGGTTTGGAATTTGAGGAATCGGCACGAAAACCATCGCGGGTTCGGGGCTGTCCAAACTGCCCTGTTTGATGTCGCCGACAACGCCGACAACTTGGCGGGCCGGATCGTTGGTGCCGCGTCCGACTGAAAGCTGGCGGCTGAAAGGACTCTGCCCGTCAAAAAAACGACGCGCAAAAGCTTCGTTGATGATAGCGACTGGCGCGCCTGCGACGTTATCGGCGTCGGTAAAAGCTCTGCCTTGCCGGACGGGAATCTTCATGACGCGGAAGTAATCAGGCGAAATCATTCGAAATTGAACGCTCTGAATGACATCCGGCTTTTCGGGGAAAACGACGGGCATGTTGAACTGCCAATCCAGCGGCAATTTGTTGATCACGGCAACAGATTCAACGCCTGGCAAATGGCGGATTCTTTCCAGTCCATTTTGATAATAGGCCGACGCTTTTTCAGTCGTGTCGTACCGCTGACCGTCCAACACAACCTGAGTTGTCAGAACGTTTCGCGGATCAAAGCCCGGCTCGACGCCCATCAAGTTCGCAAATGTCCGCGCCAGCAATCCAGCTCCAACCAGCAACACCAGCGACAAAGCGATCTCAGCCACCACTAAAACTCCGCGCAACCGTCCGCGCGAACTGCCGCCTCTGCCCGCGCTTTCTTTTAATGCCGCGTTCACGTCAACCTTGCGAGCCTGCCACGCCGGAGCGAGTCCGAATAACAAACCGGTGGCAACCGCAACGGAAAGCGCAAAAGCCGTCACTCGCCAATCAACCTTAACTTCGGCGACGTTTGGCAGCATCCCTTCTGGCAAGGCCGCAATCAACAGATCGGTTCCCCACACCGCCAACATCACGCCAGCCGCGCCACCTACGATTGCCAGCAAAACTCCTTCGGTCAGCAATTGCCGCACGATGCGTTTTCCGCCTGCGCCCAAAGCCATTCGCACTGCCATTTCTTTTCTGCGACCAGCGGCATGAGTCAATTGCAAATTGGCTACGTTGGCGCAGGCAATCAGCAACAGGAAGCCAACGGCTCCGAACAAAATCCACAGCAACCGTTCAACTCCGTCGGTAAACAACTGCTGATAAGGCATCGCGCCTATGCTTTCGCCGTCCTGCACCTGATTTGGAAAAGCTGCGCGAAATCTTTCGCCGATTGTTTTCAACTCGGCCTGGGCTTGTTCAAGGCTCACGCCCGGTTTCAATCTGCCTACTACTTCGGCATTCGGGTCGTGATTGGCGGTTAACCTGGCCTGCATAGGCAAAAACAGATCAGCGTCCGCACCGAATCTAAAACGAGGCGGCATGACGCCAACGACTGTCACCGGTTTGTCGTTGAAGCTGATCGTTTTTCCGATCAAAGCTTCGTCGCCGCCAAACCGTCTTTGCCACAAACCGTGACTAAGGATTGCGACCGGCTCGCTGCCTGGAGTGTCTTCGGCTTTGGTGAAGGCGCGGCCACGAGCCGGAAAAACTCCCAACGCGCGGAAAAAATCTTCAGAGACGCGAAGCCCATTCACATATTCCGCTTCGCCGCCACCGGCCAGATTGCCGCGCGCGCCGCCGAAACCTGAATAACAGGCCAGAGCCTCAAACGACTGAGCCTGTTCGCGCCAAAACATAAACTTCGGTTCGCCGGAACCTTGCAAACCGCTTTGCTGGTATTGCTGGCCGACAAAAACCAGACGGTCAGCTTCGGGGTAAGGCAGCGGACGAAGCAGAACCGAATTGACGATAGTGAAAATTACCGTCGTCGCTCCAATGCCAAGCGCCAAAGTCAGCACAGCAATCAAGGTGAAGCCGGGCTTTTTCATCAGCATTCGCGCGCCATAACGCAGGTCTTGCCACAGAGTGTTCATCAGTTTTCTCCCTTCGTGTTTTCGGGTGAGCGTCGAGAATCACCAAACAGGCCATGAACCCTGACCACCGTCAGCCAGGCGTAGCGATTCCCTGTGATTATCCCAATCAGATAACCAAGCGGCGTGCCACTTTCGGCCAGCGGCTTAAGTTCTTAAATGACTTGATTTGTGAGGATGCTTGGATTTGCAGGAAGCGATGATCTGTCCGATCTTGGGATAGCCTGATCCCAAAATTGAAGTTGGAAGAAAGATGGCTAAAGCTTCAGCCCTGAGTTTTAAATGTCGTAGCGACTGAGATAGATAAGCTGATCGTAGTCAATCGTTCCGAACCGTTTATTCAGCCAGCCTGTGCGGCCAAGCAAGTTACGCGAGAGAGAATAATCACGGGCAAAGTAAACGAAACTTGAAAGAGCAATATCCAGGGCCTGAATGCCGACTTCATGGCCGAAGGCGTCAAGGCCACCTGCAAGAGTGCCAAGCCGTTTGTAATTTCCTCGCTCAATATCGAGCCCAAGAATTTCGCCGATCTCGCGCGAGAATAGACAGACGCTCGCTCCGGTATCAATGCAGGCAGACGTTTTGTGGAAGGTCTGGCCGCGCTGCAACGCAACAGGAATCAATAAGCCATCTGCGTCGCTCGCGTATCGGTGAGAGGCGAGGTAAAAAAGGTGGTGGCATAAAACCTCAATGGCAAGTCAGCAATCAGAACCCGGCGAACGGCGGCGCGTCGGCAGACTGAACGAGCGTGAAAAACAGACCGTTCAAGCCAGACGCGCGAACGGCGGCAATGATTTCCTGCGGCGCAGAACCATGCGCTACAAGCCGGTCACCATCGAGCGCAACGTATTGCCCGGCGAATTCCGCGCGATGTTCTTCGATCCATTTCAGCGATGGCGTCGCATCTTCTGCATCGAATGGCGGAATGAAGACGCTCGGCATCCCCTGATCCTGCACGGTTGCTGGCCGACGGTTGAGCAAAGTTTTTAGCTTTTCGCGCTCCTCACTGGGAAGCGCGGCGATTTCAGCCAGAATGAGTTCAGCAGTAGCTTGGGCCATTATCTCTTCCACTTTCATATTGGGTTCAGATGTTTAGCAGTAATATACACGAAAGCTGATTGGGCGGCAGCCAATTTCCAATTGAGCAAGCTCTGCCGTACGTCTATACTGCGTTCCGCCCCAGCATCACTTAGCCCAGTTTACTTGAAACAAAGCCCGACTCGGAGTTTCCATGCCATTTATTACCTGCTTTACAGACACCAAAATAATGTGCCCTGACAGTAAGCTTGAGGCTGGCCTTCGCCGGTTATCGGAAAGCGAGGCAAGAATGTTCAAGGATTTATGCCAACTATTCGAAGCCGCCAAAACAAGCAACAAGATTGCGATTGTTTATAGAGGAGAACAAAAATCATCGCTAAAGAAAAAATTATTCCATAAAAGAGAGAAATATGATGCACATAAATTTTTCGACCGGCTTTTTTACGTTGGAGAAAAAGCCAAAGGTTATTTCGAACAATCCAAAGATGAGCTTGAAAAGCGATGCCATAGAGATCAATAACTGATACGCTGAGGAGACAAGTGAGTTTATTTTTCGAGGCCTCAACTAAATGATGCTACAGAAGCTTTGAGGCAGTCTAAGGAGCAAAAATCGCTAGAAAGCTTCAAGCAAAGTAACATTGAGTTAGTCAACTTTTTTTTATGGACGAACGCAATACTTAAATTCATTGAGAACTTTCGCCAGCTTGACTCAATGGATAAACGCGAGCAAGTAAGAGACTATTATCTTTATATTTTACACACTTATGGGATAGGTAAATCTTCCTTCTTTGTTTCTACAAGTGTTAATAGGTACACGGCAACGAAGTTTTGCCCTAAAGTATGAAAAAGAACAGCGTTGCAGTGTCGTTTTTCATTATTTTGCGCCTGAGCCACCCAGTGAAGTATGGTGTCAGTCTTAGCATCAAGCGAGTTCACGCGGCTCACCTGTGAAGAAAACGCTTGCCGATATTGTAGTAAGCGACTTATATCGCTGAAAATGAACTAGCTGTAAAGGGAGCGTTGTTCCCTCATTTTATCTTAAGGATATTGTAGGCTGAGTTCGGCTATTTTGTCGTCAATCCACCTTTTTAAGCAATCTGAACACCATATTCCTGCAAATCCCTTCAAAGGGTTCCTCATAGATCAGACTCAATTTGAACCTGTAATAACTCAAACTGGCTATTCTGGATATGTAACTAGATTGCAGTTACCTGGTAATTTTTATTACACAGATAAATTTGTTAAGTGATGGCAAAAGTTCCTCACAGAGGGCTGAAAGGCCTCATATTTAACACCAGCTATCGCCAGCCCTCACTTCGTAGCAAAATCCAACGCCATCAGACTGCAACGATCTCGCACATACAGCTTCGTTCCGGTAAGCGTCGGCGCTGTCCAGGCGATGCGTTCACGCAAAGGGGCTTTGGCCAGTACACGGAATTCCGCAGAGATCGCTTCGACAAAGCCCAGCGTTCCGTCTTCATCAGGCAAGACCAACTTATCGCCTGCACATAGATGTTGTGCGTTGGCAAAGCCGCGTGGTTGCTAGGCGATTTGGCTTCGGCGCAGAATCATACAGGTCAAATCAACACCGGGTAATTGTTTGCTTGAACGAGTGGGGATAACCGTTCTGAAGTTGGCTAGCGAAAGCCTGGAACGTGGCTTATATTATTCAGGCATCGCTGCAGAAGAAGCACCGATGACAAGAAGGAGCGTTTTCATGAATTCCGCCGAAATAATGGCTGACCACACGATTGATTTGAACGAATTCAATGCTCATGTTCTGGAAGTCTTGGAGCATCTAGCGACTCCCGGCGTCATTCTGACGAAGGAAGGCCGCCCAATTGCCAAAATTACTCCTCTGCCAGCCATCAACAATGGGCCGCTGATTGGCTCAATGAAAGACGAAATCACGATTAACGGCGACCTCTTCTCGACAGGGATAAAATGGGATGCTCAATCTTGATACACACATCTTGATCTACATGCTCAATGGCAGCCTGACCCCGCGTGAAGGCCAACTGGTTACACAACAACCACTGGCAATTTCAGACATCGTGCTTTGGGAATTGGCAAAACTGGTTCAACTCGGACGGATTGGGCTGAACCTGAATAGCCCGGCATTCCTCACTTGTCTGAATCACTTGACGATCTTTCCTGTCAGCCTTGAGATCGCGCAAGCAAGTACTCAACTCGACTTCCGCTCTGATCCCGCAGATGAGTTGATTGCCGCCACCAGCTTCATCGAGGGTATACCGTTACTGACACGTGACCACAAAATCCTTGCTTCGCGCCTTGTGCCTCTTGCTTAACTCTAGTCACACCTCAGCGCAATCATCGGATCAACTTTCGTCGCTCGGCGAGCCGGAATCCAGCAGGCCAGTAAAGCCACAACTATCAAACACAGCGTGACCGCTATAAAAGTCGGCCAATCGTTTGCGCCGGTTAGTTTCAGCCCTTTCGTCAACATTTGCGATATGCCGAAACCTCCGAGCAAGCCGATACCTACGCCAATCAAAATCAACCGCAGCCCTTGCCGCAGCACCAAGGCCACGACGGATTGCGGCGTAGCTCCCAAGGCCATTCGCACTCCGATTTCGTGTGTGCGCTGAGACACGGCATAAGACATGACTCCGTAAATTCCCACCGCCGCCAGCAACAACGCGAAGAAGCCGAATACGCCCATCACTCCACTGGAAAATCGGAAGTGCATGATCGAACGGTCGCGCACTGCCACCATCGTTCTGACCTCGGCAACAGGTTGATCCGGATCCAGCGCTTGCACTTCGCGGCGAATCGGAGCGGCCAATGCCAACGGTTCGGTTTGCGTCCGCACGGTCAACACCATGGTTGACCAGGGGTCTTGGGTGTATGGCAAAAAGTAATCATCCGAAAGCGGCTGGTTCATTTCGTGCCGCATTGCGCCCACCACGCCGACAACTTCCAACCACGGATTTCGCTCCAGCGGGCCGGTGAAGCGCATGCGTTTGCCCAGCGCGTCTCCCTTTGGCCAATAGTGTTTGGCCATCTGTTCGTTGACGATGATGACCCGCCGGGATGTGGCGGTGTCATCAGAATTGAAATGACGCCCCTGCAACATAGGCACGCGCATGGTTTGAAAGTAATCCGGAGAGCAAATGCGATACCTGCCGACGTAATCCTGTCCAGGCGGCGATTCCGGCTGACCTTCGACCAGAAAGGTGTCAGAGGAATTGCTTTGTCCCAGCGGCAGGTAATTGATCATGCTGGCCGATTCAACGCCCGGCATGGCGGCGACGCGCTGAGTCAACTGTTCGTAAAACGCAATGCGCTGATTTGGTTCGCGGTATTTTGCCGCCGGCAGCGTCATGCTCATCGTCAACACGTTGTCAGGATCAAAACCCGGATTGGCCTTTAACAGATTCAGGAAGCCTTTCATCAACAACCCTGCACCGATCAGCAGAATCAGCGCCAACGCGACTTCGGCAACCACGAAAGCGCTGCGTAAACGGCTGCGCCCGGCAATGTCTGAAGTGCGCCCGCCTCCATCTTTTAACGTCGCATTCAAATCCTGTTTCGACGATTGCCACGCAGGCGCAAGTCCAAACAAGACGCCAGCGCCCAACGACACCAGCGCCGCGTAACCTGCCACTCGCCAATTGATTCCCAGTTGTTCAAACCCCGGCATCATTGCCGGAGCGTCGTCCGGCAGCGTTGCTTTGAACGCGGCCAGCGCCCACACCGCAACCAGCAGACCCAGCGCGCCTCCGCCCAAACCAAGCAAACAACTTTCAGTCAGCATCTGCCGCACGATTCGCCAACGGCTTGCGCCCAAAGCAAGCCGCACTGAAATTTCCTTAGTGCGTCCGGCGGCACGCGCCAGCATGAGGTTCGCCACGTTGGCGCAGGCAATCAGCAACACGAAAAACGCCGCGCCCCAAAAAGCAGGCATCAACTTGCTGTAATTCAATACCGTATCGTCCAACACCGTGCGCACGACAACATCGCGCCCGATATTCGATTGCGGAAACTGTTGCTGCAATCTGCCCATGATTGTGCTGAGGTCGGCTTGCCCACGAGCGACACTGACGCCTTCTTTTAACCGCGCCACACTTAAATATCCGTGATTGCCACGCGATTGGCGCAGTTCCGGTGAAAACACCAGCGGCGCAAACACATCGCCGCCGCGTGGGTAATTCAACTCCGCAGGCAACACGCCAACAATTGTTCGCGCAACGCCATTAAGCGTAATGGTTTTGCCGATGATTTGCGGATCGCCTGCAAACCGCCGCTGCCACAAAGCATGAGTCAAAATGGCGACATTGTCTTTGCCTGCTTCCTCTTCCTCCGGGTTGAAACCGCGTCCCAGCGCAGGCTTTACGCCCAGCGCATCAAACAAATTTGCCGTTGCGCGAAATCCGCGCAACCGTTCCGGCGGTTCGACGGCTGACAAATTAACGCTCCACCAGGTATAAAGCGCGACCTGATCGAAGGAACTGTTTTGCGTGCGCCAGTCGAAATAATTGGCGGGCGAAGCTTCATTGCGCTCGACTCCCTGGCTCAACACCGTTTCCCAGATCGTCACCGTGCGGTTGAGTTCCGGCAGGTTCACAGGCTTCAGCAAAATCGCATTGATGATGCTAAAAAATGCGCTGTTCAGTCCGATGCCCAACGCCAGAGTCAGCACCGCAATCAAGGTGAAGCCCGGTTTCTTCGTCAACATTCGAGCGCCGTAACGCAGGTCTTGCCACAGTGTTTGCATAAATCTCCTCGTCGAAAAGACGAATGCAGAGCGATGAATAATGAGCATTTCAGGACTCATCATTCATCATTCCGAATTCATCCTTCCCTCTAACTTCATTATTCACATCTGAGTGCGGTCATCGGATCAACCTTCGCTGCCCGACGTGCCGGAACCCAGCAAGCGAGCAAGGCTACGACTGCCAGCACCAGCGCAATCATTGTGAAGGTCGCCGGGTCAGTCGCGCCGACACCGAAAAGCATGCTGGACATCAACCGAGTCAAAATAAGCGCGGCGATCAGTCCAACCAACATTCCCAACGCCACAGGCATCATGCCTTGCTGAATTACTTGTCTGAGCACATCAACACCGCGCGCGCCGAGCGCCATCCGAATGCCAATTTCGTGCGTGCGCTGCGCCACCGAATAGGAAATGACGCCGTAAATTCCAAGCGCAGCCAGCACCAGCGCCAGCAGCGAAAACCCGCCCAACAACATCGTCACCAATCGTTTTGGCGAAGCCGCCTGATCCACCAATTGCCCAAGCGTTTGGTATTCGGTGGTCGGCAGATTCTGGTCAACTCGCCGGAGCGCTTCGCGCACGTTGGGCGCCAGAGATTCAGTCGAAGCTTTGGTTCTCACGACTAACTCTACGGAGTTGGAACCGGATTGCGTAATCGGTACATACATTTCCATTCCGGCTTCCTTTTCCAGTTCGCTGTGCCGCACGTTGCTGACAACGCCGATGATTTTCCATTCCTGAGGCCCTCCCATCATTGCGATTTGGCCAACCGCATCCTTGCCCGGCCAAAGCCGCCGCGCTGCCGTTTCGTTGATGATCAGCACCTTTTCACTTTCCGCCGTATCGTGTTCCGTGAAATCGCGACCAGCACGCAGCGGAATGCGCATCGTAGAAATGTATCCGTGATCCACAATTCGCGGAAAAACGATGGGAAGTTGTCCCTCGGAATATGTCTCGCCCTTTGCACGAAGCACCCAACTGCGATTGCGCCCTAACGGTAAGCAGTCTGTAATCCCAACCGATTCAACGCCTGGCACAGCTTCGACCGATTCGATCAACTGATTGAAAAACGCGTTTCGCTGCGCCTGACTTTCGTAACGGTCGCCCGTTTCAATTCGCCAGGCCGCAGCCTGTTCCGGGCGGAACCCTAGATCCACTTCCAGCAGCCGCTTGAAACTGCGAATCAGCAACCCTGCGCCAACCAGCAGCACGCAAGCCAACGCAACTTCCGCAACAACCAACGCTTGCCGAGTCCACGCGCGCCCTTTTCCTTCGCTGGAGCCACGACTGGCGTCTTTCAAATCTTCGTGAACGTCCGTGCCGGACATA
>JBGAPB010000034.1:0-25363 GCA_044221525.1 Blastocatellia bacterium
GCTGACTGCGGAGATGAAAACGCTTGGCAAGCTATCGCCTGAAGAACGCAAAGCCGTTGGCGCTGAATTGAACGAGCTGAAAAATTACGTCGAAGCGGCGATTGAAAAATTACTTGATGGCTTCGCCGCCAAACGTGAAGCAGAGCAGCTTGCCAAAGAACGTATTGACGTGACGCTGCCTGGGCGTCGCATTCAAGCTGGTCATCTGCACCCGATTACTTTGCTGCGCCATCGCATTGAAGACATTTTCGTTTCAATGGGTTATGAGATAGAGGACGGCCCAGAGATTGAAACCAATTTTTACAACTTCGAATCGTTGAACATTCCGGCCAATCATCCGGCGCGCAGCCCGCAGGATACTTTTTATCTTGCAGGTGAACTGGCGGAAAAACTGGCGTTGCGTTCGCAAACTTCGACGATGCAGATTCACGCCATGCAAAAGCGCACGCCACCTTTGCGTGTCGCTGCGCCGGGCAGAGTTTTTCGCCGCGACACGCCGGACGCAACTCACAACCCGATGTTCTATCAGGTCGAAGGTTTGCTGATTGATCGCGGTATCACGCTTGGCGATTTGAAAGGCACTGTCGAAGAGTTCGTGTGTCGTTTATTCGGCCCTGAGACTCAGACGCGCTTTCGCCCTTCGTATTTCCCGTTCGTTGAACCTGGAGCCGAGATTGATTACACCTGCTTCAAATGCGGCGGCAGCGGCTGTCGAGTTTGCAAAGGTTCAGGCTGGATCGAAATGGGCGGTTCGGGAATGGTTCATCCGAACGTTTTACGAGTCGTCGGTATTGATCCCGAAGAGTTCAGCGGCTTCGCCTTCGGTTTGGGATTGGATAGGCTGTGCGCGTTGATGTACGGCCTGGACGACATTCGGCTGCTTTACGAGAATGACGTGCGGTTTTTAGAGCAGTTCAGCTAACTATGAAACGCAAAGTATCGGAATTCGCATACGGCTTTGTTTTGACGCACGAACTGGTGCGAGGTAATGGCTATTTGCCGACTGATGTTCCGTTGCCCGGAACTGAAAAGAAGCGCAAAAAAGCCAAAGCCGAAGACGATGCTGAAGTCGCGCCGCCGAAAGGTTATCCGCTGTTTCTTCAGTTCAAGGCCAGCGAATACATGAAGCGTAAGAACGCTGGCGAATCGAAGTTGGTCGGCCTGCCGTACTTTCGCTTTCCCATCTATCGCAAGACGCAATCAAACCAGCACCAGCTTTTGGTAGAGTTGGAAAAGCGCGGCTGCTTGGTTTATTACGCCACTCCGAAAATGCACGAAGCCGTCAATCTGAATGGAGCTTTCTTTGACGGGCGAGTCGTCGCTCACACCTTGTTTGTCAGCCCTGGTGACATTGGCGATGTCACCGACAACCAGAATCACCGAGTCGTTTTCAGCGGCACAACCAAAGACGTTTACTTCTGCCCCAAGCCGCGTAAACTGGAACGAGCGATCCACGGAGAAGATTTCGCCGACACGATGCCGCAAATTCTGGATACGCGCGAACCTGAGGTTCTGGACGATTACTGTTTCCACCGGCTGGCCAGCGAAATGGTTTCGCTGGTGTCGCCAAACCGCCGAATCTTCGACGAACTTTCGCGCGGCAAATTTGAGATGACTCCGGCGACTTTTGCGAACTATCTGGCGCGAACGCTCTTTGATTGCGAGCTGCTGGTGATTCCGGCCAAAACCGAAGACCAAGACTGAAATACTTCTGCACTTATGAAAATCAGCTACAACTGGCTAAAAGAATTTGTTGACCTGGATTTGTCTCCGCGCGATTTGGCGGAGAAGCTGACGATGGTGGGATTGGCTGTGGATGGGGTCGAAGAACACGGCAGCGACTTTGTGCTCGAAATTGATCTGACCTCCAATCGGCCTGACTGTTTGTCGCATCTTGGCGTAGCCCGTGAAGTGGCGGCGATCATCGGCAAATCGTTGCAGATTCCAGATGGCGAAACCGGACGATTGAGCGACGGAGTGGCAAAAACCAGCGATGTTACTTCGGTTGAGATTTTGAACCCTGATCTTTGCCCGCGTTACACGGCCAGAATTATTAAAGGTGTCAAGATCGGCCCTTCGCCTGAATGGCTGGTCAAACGGCTGGAAGTGATGGGGCAGCGCAGCGTCAACAATGTAGCTGACATTACGAATTACGTCATGCTGGAACTTGGGCAGCCGCTTCATGCTTTCGATTTGGCTATGTTGAGAGGACAGCGGATCATTGTCCGAGCGGCTGGTGAGGGCGAAAAGATCACGACTTTGGATGGCGAAGAGCGTGAATTGACTTCGCGTATGTTGGTAATTGCCGACACCGAACGCGCAGTCGCTTTGGCTGGCATCAAGGGCGGGGAAGATTCCGGCATCACCGAAAAGACAGTGGATGTTTTGCTGGAAGCCGCTTATTTCACTCCGGCGCAGGTTCGCGCGACTTCAAAAGCCTTGGGTTTAAGCACTGAGGCTTCATACAGATACGAGCGCGGAACCGATCCTGAAATTGTTCCTGTGGCTTCGGCTCGCGCGGCGGCGATGATTGCTGAAATCGCAGGCGGTCAGGTTCTCAGCGGTTTGGTTGACGTTTACCCTCAAAAAATTCAGCCAGCGCAAATCAACATGCGCCGTGCGCGTTACGAACACATCACTGGTTTGAAGGTTGAACTCAGCGAAGCCGAGCGTATTTTGCGTTCGCTCGGTTTTGGCGTAGAAGCCGATACTGAAAAAGATTTGATTCGTGCTGTCGCGCCAACTTGGCGAATTGATACCACGATTGAAGAAGACTTGATTGAAGAAGTCGCTCGCATTGCCGGTTACGACAACTTGAAAATTTCGCTGCCTGGCAGCGCCGGAGCAGGCGATTATCTACCCGGCGAAACAGGACGTCGCTCGGTTCGCAGAGTCTTGACCGGTCTGGGTTATAACGAAGCCATCAGTTTCAGCTTCGTCAACGCCGTAGCCGACGCGCGTTTGAGCGATGCCGACGATTCGGCTCGGCTGCAATTGCAAAACCCAATAGATGAAACCGCCGCGCACATGCGAACAACTTTGCTGGGTGGATTATTGAAGGCGTTGGAAAACAACTTCAATCAGGGATCGCGAAACGTACGATTGTTTGAAATTGGCAAATGCTTTCTTGGTGCTGCCGAAGAGCGCCCGACTGAAATTGAGCGGCTGGCTTTTGTTTGCACTGGCGCTCGGAACGAAGCTGACTGGCAGGCGGCCAGCGCGCGAACCGATTTCTTCGACATGAAAGGCACGGTTGAATCCGTCATTGAAAGTTTGGGATTGCCGCCGCTGGAATTTTCTACAGTTGAAACCATCGCGCATTTGCACCCCGGACGCGCTGCATCTTTACTGCTTGGCGATCAAACCGTTGGGCAAGTCGGCCAGCTTCATCCTCGTGTGGCTGCCGAATACAAATTCAAGCAAGCTGTTTTTGTCGCGGAATTGAATCTGGGTGCGTTGTTGAATGCCAATCGGACTGAGATACGCTATCAGCCATTGCCTAAATTCCCGACAGCCGCGCGCGATCTGGCTTTGTTGATTGACACGACGGTGCCGCTGGCGGCCATCGAACGGGCCGTCAACGAACTGGCGATTCCAGAGCAATTCGGTTTTAGACTGTTCGATCTGTACGCGGGGAAAGAGCTTCCCGCAGGCAAGCATTCGATTGCATTGTCGCTGCGTTATCGCGCGGCTGATCGAACCTTGACCGATGAAGAAGTCGCGGAGATGCATGCCCGCATCGTCCAAAAATTGAAGCAGGAGTTTTCGGCGGAAGTAAGATGACTTTGTCTGGCCTGGAAAAATTCTCTCACCTTGAAGATAAGATTCACCGCACGGCGGAGCTTTGCCGTTCGCTCAAAGCCGAAAAAGAACAGCTTGAAGCTGAGCTGGAAAAGTCACGTCTATTGCTGGCCGAAGGAGTCGTCGAAAAAGAACAGCTTCAAGCGCAGATCGAATTTTTGATGACGGACCGTGATTCGATGAAGTTGAAGATCGAAGCAATGTTGGATGCGATAACCATGCTGGAACTGGAAGCCGACTCAGCGAAAAAGTGAGGCGAACGATGGAAACACCTCCGCAAACGGTTAATGTAAAAATATTCAATCAGACTTACCCGCTTAGAGTCAGCCACGGCGATGCCGAGAGAACGCAGCGACTGGCTGCGATGGTTGACGACCGTATGCGCGAAATTGCCGACAGCGGGCTAACTGCTGATTCGTTGAAGCTGGCTGTTTTAGCGGCGATTTACATTGCTGACGAACTGGATCAGGCCAATGCCAAATACGAAGAGATGAACACCCAATTAATTTCCAGAAGCTCCAAATGTGCTGAGACATTGGATCAACTTCTGAAGAGCGACAAGTAATGGCCACGTCGCTTTCACAAAACTTGCACTGACCGAATCTCCCGAACACTTACCAAGCTAGAGAAATTACTCCTGGCTTTTGAATGGAGGAAAATTGAGAAAAACGATTTTGACCTTGCTGCTGTTGTCTACCGTTGTGTTTGTTTCACAGCCAGCGACACAGGCTCAGCGCAAACAGGATAAAAACAACCCGCCGAAGGTTTCGCTTTCGGTGGAAAAATCTGGTGACAAAACGGCTGCCGACTTTGGCAATGTCGAAGGAGTCACTGCCGCACAGTTGAAAGACTTTTTGACCTTTATTGCGTCCGATGAATTGGAAGGGCGTGATACTCCTTCGCGTGGTTTGGACACGGCGGCAAAGTTCATTGCTTTCAATTTGTCGCGCTGGGGATTCAAACCAGCGGGCGACAACGGCACTTTTTTCCAAGGCATAAGTTTAAGGCGAGGCCAGATTGATAAGGACCAGTCGAAGGTGGAATTTGGCGGACAAGGTTACAAGGCTGGCGAAGATTTTATTCCTCGTCCGACTGCCAAATCTGCTTCGGGCCAACTTGTGTTTGTCGGCCACGGCATGGTTATCAAATCCAAAAACATCAACGCTTATGAAGATATTGATGTCAAAGATAAGATTATTGTGGTTTCGTCTGGCCTGCCCAAGGGGGTGATGCAAAACGAGCTGACTGGGAAGTTTGGCGAGGATTTCGAGACTGTTTACAGTTATGCTCTCAAGCATGGCGCTAAAGGAATTGTAAATGTACCTCGCTCGATCCAGTTGAGCGGTTGGGATGCCAGCGCGCGCCAAGCCTTTGGTGGAGGCCGAGTGGTGCTGGAATCTGATAAGGGCGACGAATCGTTGCCGGAAATTACGGCCTCGGCAAAACTGCTCAATGCAATTTTTCAGGGTGAACAAATTGACGGAGCAGAAGCAGTGAAGCAGGCGGATTCGCGTGAATTCGCCAAATCATTTGCACTGAAATCGGATAAGAACATCAAGTTGGACATCAAAGGCAATGCGGAAACTCTGCCGACTCAAAACGTAGTAGCCATCTGGGAAGGCTCAGACCCAACTTTGAAAGAAGAATACCTGGCGATTGGCGCTCACTACGATCACGTAGGCGTTCGCCCGGATTCGGACGGTGGCAAAACCGATGGCTGGTCGCGTTACAAAGCTTTTCTTACTTCAGCCGGGCGTCTGGGTGGAGCCGACAAGCTGTGGAATGGAGCCGACGATGACGGATCAGGCACAACTGCAGTGCTGGCAATGGCCGAAGCTTTGGCAAAAGGCCCGCGTCCGAAACGATCAATTCTGTTGGTTTGGCACGCCGGTGAAGAAAAAGGATTATGGGGCTCGGATTTCGTTACCGACCATCCGCCTGTGCCGGCCAAACAGATCATTGCTCAACTGAACATAGATATGATCGGTCGCAGCAAGAAGGCTGGCGATACAAACACGCGCAATGCCGAACTATCCGGCCCGAACGAAATCTATGTTATTGGCTCGAAGATGATGAGTTCTTATCTGGCCGAAGTCAGCGAACAGGTCAATAAGTCATATCTCAATCTGAGTTTTAACTATAAATACGATGACCCGAATGACCGTAACCGCTTCTTTTTCCGCAGCGATCATTTCAATTACGCCCGGAAGGGAATTCCAATCATCTTTTACTTCGATGGCGTTCACGAAGATTACCATCAGGCGACCGACCATCCAGACAAGATTGATTACGAGAAGATGGAGAAAGTCACTCGAACGGTTTTTGCCACGATGTGGAAGCTGGCGAATTCAGCGACTCGACCGAAAGTGGATCAACCGCTCCCTCCGCAGTTGAGGGGCAATTAAGACTGACTCGGAGATTGGTGAAAGGGAGGGGCTTAGCGATTAAAGTCTCTCCCTTTCACCCAATCACTGTGTTTCCTTACCTGCTATTTTCGTTCTTTCCCGCTAACAACCGGAGCGGCTTCAGCCTTGCTCCATTCCGTGAACGAACCGTCATACATTTTTACGTCATAGCCCAGATACTTCAGTGTGAAGTAAGTTTGCGAAGCCTGAATTCCAGTGTTGCAATAAGCGATTGCCTGCTGGCCTGGTTTTAAGCCGACAGCTTCGTAAAGTTTTTTCAGATCAGCCGCAGGCTTCATTGTCAGGTCTGTCGCGCTGGTCAGGTGCTGCATCCAGAAAACGTTTGAAGCTCCTGGGATGTGTCCGCTGCGGGAATTGGCCGCGCCGACATATTGTTCTTCAGGTCGTGCGTCTATGATTGCTGCGGCAGAGTCAGCGACGTTCGACGCCATCCATGAATGGTCGCGCATAGCGTCAAGTTTAGCGACTATGCCTGTTCGCAAATGCGGAGTGAACCTGGCCGATTCTGTTTTTACCACCTGAGTTTCAAGCTGACGCTTTTCGGCTTTCCATTTTTCCAAGCCACCATCCAGCAAGGCAGCTCGGTCGCCGTGCCCCAGGTAATCCAGCGTGAAATAAGTCCGCGCAGCCGACAGTCCATTACTGTCGCCGTAAATCACTATCCTGCCTGAATCACCTATGCCCAGATTTTCAAAATACTTTTGCAGCTTTTCGATGGGCGGCAATTCGTTCTGAATTCCGTCCCGCGTAGCCAGAATATCGCCGAGTGCGACAAAGCGCGCTCCGGGAATGTGGCCTTCGTCATAAGCTTTGCGTTCTCGCGCGACGTGAAGCACGAAAACGGTTTTATCGGCCAAATGCTTCGCCAGCCAATCGGTCGTCACCAACATTTCAGTACGAACTTTGGGCCCTGTAGTTGGCTTTGGTTGTGCTGCCATAGCCTGGTTTAAGACAAAGCAGGCACAAATAGCAGCCAGCAAAGAGATCATAAAAATTCGAGATATGTTTTTCATGGATTACTCCTTCAGAGTTCGACAAATTTTTGAGGTTGTTTACCAGCGGATGATGTTCAATATCGAATCTGAATATACTCCCCAACGGTAAACTACGAAACTATCTTGCAAATTAAGACTGGCTGTTTATTGAGGTGAAGTGGCGCAACTCGATGTGGCACAGTTGAATCGCAACTGATGAACTGATGAACTACCTACCCTCATTTGACTGCAAAAAGACGCCGATAACATTTCGTTATCGGCGTCTTTTTTAGTGCCGAAGGGGGGACTCGAACCCCCACGGGTTGCCCCATACGCCCCTCAAACGTACGTGTCTACCAATTCCACCACTTCGGCAAATGGGAGGCGATTTTCTAGCTTGCTGTTACTTGCTGGCTGGCGAAGCCGCAGGACTTGCGCTAGCCGTTGGCGAAGCTGCTGGGCTTGCGCTCGTGGCAGGTGTCGCTGCTGGAGTTGCAACAGGCAATGGAGTCGAACTTGCCCCAGCACCACCTTTGGCTACAGTGCTTACACCGAACCCTGGCAGAGCAAAAAGCAGGCAAATAACCATAAAGACGCCAGCCAGGATGGCGGTCGCTTTTTCAAGCGGTTTCTGCGGCCCGCGTGGCCCAAAAGCCGATTGACTGCCCGCGCCACCGAATGCCGATGCCACGTCCCCGCCTTTTCCTGATTGCAGCAAAATGACGAGAATCAAAAGTATGCACGTCACAACGAAAACAATTTTTAGAATTAAAGCCAGAATCAAAGCTGTGTACCTGTCAAAAAGTAAAGTAAGTTTTACCGGTTAAAATTGACGATTTTGGAAAAGCTTTCTGCTTCCAAACTCGCTCCGCCCACCAACGCGCCATCAATATCTGCTTCAGCCATCAAATCAGAAATGTTTTCCGGTTTGACGCTGCCACCGTACAGAATCCGCAAATCATCAGCAGAAGTTTTGTCGAACTTCCCGGAAATCCACTGACGAATGAATGCGTGCATTTGTTGGGCTTGTGTGGGAGTCGCTGTGCGACCAGTTCCAATCGCCCATACCGGTTCGTAGGCGAGCACTATACGGACGAGGTCTGAGGCTGTCAACTCAGCCAAACTGTGCTCAAGTTGAGTCGCCACTACGCTTTCCGCGTTGCCAGAATCGCGCTCTTCCAGCGTTTCTCCTATGCAGACAATCGGCGTCAAACCGAAGTTCAAGGCCGATCGAATCTTGCGATTGACGACTGCATCAGTGTCGCCGTACATCGCTCGGCGCTCCGAATGGCCGATGATTGCATGCGAGCATCCAGCGTCTTTGAGCATATCGCCACAGACTTCCCCTGTGTGAGCGCCGTGTTTGGTTTCGGTGGAAATATCCTGCGCCGAAACATGAATGTTCGAGCCTTCCAGTCTGTCTGCGACAGATTTGATGGCAGTGAACGCAGGTGCAATTACGATTTCACAATGATTTGAGTTGGCGACCAGCGGTTTCAACGCCAGAGCAGTATTGACTGCTTCGCCAACCAGCTTAAACATTTTCCAGTTTCCGGCAATGATAGGTTTTCTCATTTTTTTCAGTTCGTAGTTCACGGTTCACAGTTCGCAGCGCACAATTTCAGTGAACTTTGAACTGTGAACTGATTTATTTTTCAGTTAAAGCAGCTACACCCGGCAACACATCGCCCGCCAGTAATTCCAGCGTGGCTCCGCCGCCAGTTGAAATGTGAGTGATTTTGTCGGCCAGGCCGGATTCATGAATCGCTGCCACGCTGTCTCCGCCGCCGATGATCGAAGTTGCGTTGTTCGTTTCCGAAGCTTCGGCAACGGCTTTGGCTACGGCGCGAGTTCCGGCGTCGAACGGAGCTTTTTCAAACATTCCCATCGGGCCGTTCCAGATGATTGTCTGAGCCGATGCGATGATTTCCGAATAAGTCGCCTGCGTAGCCGCGCCAATATCTAAGCCCATCAAATCCGCCGGTGTCGCGTCAACTCCGACGGTTTTGGCGTTCGCTCCATCGTCGGGATTCGCGGCAACGACGTGATCGGTAGGCAGGATCAACCGAGCGTTTCGCTCTTTAGCTTTGGCCTCAAGCTGCGTAGCCAAATCTGTTTTGTCCGCTTCGACCAGCGATTTGCCTGTTTCCAAACCCTGAGCTTTCAGGAAGGTATAGGCCATAGCACCGCCGATCAAAACGGCGTCGGCGGAATTGAGCAGGTTTTCGATGACCTGAATTTTGTCGCTGACTTTTGCTCCGCCCAGGATGACTACAAACGGTCGGCGAGGTTCGCGTAAAGTCTCAACCAAGTAGCGCAATTCCTTTTCCATCAAAAAGCCTGCTGCGGCCTGACTGACGAATTTAGTCATGCCTTCGGTCGAAGCGTGCGCGCGATGGGCAGTGCCGAAAGCGTCATTGACGTAAACATCGCACAACGAAGCGAGTTGTTGGGCGAACTTCGGATCGTTGGCTTCTTCTTCGGCGTAAAAGCGCAGGTTTTCAAGCACGGCGATTTCGCCGTTTTTCAGATTATTGACGACCGAAGCGGCTTGTTCGCCGATGCAGTCGTTGGCGAAAGCGACTTCGATGCCAAGCAACTTGGCCAGATGATCGGCCACGGGTTTCAGCGAGTATTTCGCGTTGCGCTGACCTTTGGGGCGTCCCAGGTGCGAAGCCAGAATGACTTTTGCGCCTTTGTCTATTGCAAATTGAATCGTCGGAATGGCCGACGTAATGCGAGTGTCGTCTGTGACTTTTCCGTCTTCCAGCGGCACGTTGAAATCCACGCGTATGAACACGCGCTTCCCGGCAAGTTCAAGATCACGAATTGAAAGCTTAGCCATGGCTTTTCTAAAAACTCCTTCTCTTTGTCAGATGATTGGTGTGGTGGTGGTGAGTAAGATAGACAGGATTTACAGGATTCACAGGATGAGTCAGTTTCTAAATCCTGTTCAATCCTGTAAATCCTGTCGAAATGTCTTATGCAGCGGCGGCGACGGCTTTTTCAGCGGCGTCTTTCATTCCGTTGGCAACCAGAAAGTTCAAGCCGGATTCTTTCAGCACTCGCTGGCCTTCTTCGACATTGGTTCCTTCCAGGCGAACGACGATTGGGACTTTGACGCCCAGGTTGTTGACCGCGCCGACTACGCCACGCGCAACCATATCGCAACGAACGATTCCGCCGAAGATGTTGACCAACACGGCCTTGACGTTTTCGTCAGCCAGCAAAATGCGGAAAGCGTTTTCGACTCGATCCTGTGAGGCTCCGCCGCCGACATCCAAAAAGTTCGCCGGTTCGCCGCCGGTCAGTTTGATGATGTCCATCGTAGCCATCGCCAAGCCAGCGCCGTTGACCATGCAAGCGATGTTGCCATCCAGCTTGATGTAGTTCAGATCGAATTTTGAAGCTTCGATTTCCAGCGGCGCTTCTTCGTTCAGGTCACGCAAACCATCGAATTCCTTGTGACGGAATAGCGCGTTGTCGTCGAAATTAACTTTGGCGTCCAGAGCATAAAGCTCGCCGTCTTCGGTCAGCAGAAATGGATTAATTTCCAGCAGGGAAGCGTCCAGTTCGACAAATGAACGATAAAGCGCCAGTAAAAACTTGGTCGCCTTGCCGATTAGCTCCGGCGCCAGGCCCAAACCGAAGGCCAGTTTTCGAGCCTGGAAAGCCTGCATTCCTACAGCCGGATCAATGTGTTCCTTCAAAATCTTTTCGGGCGTGTTGGCGGCGACTTCTTCGATGTCCATTCCGCCTGCCACAGAAGCCATGAAGACCAGCTTGGATTCAGCGCGATCAAGCAGCATGCCAAGGTAAAACTCCTGTTTGATCTTCAAGCCTTCTTCGATCAACAGAGTGTGAACCGTGCGGCCTTCGGGGCCGGTTTGATGTGTGACCAAATTCATCCCCAGAATCTGGCCGGCAATGCTGGTTACATCTTCAGCAGTTCTGGCCAGTTTGACGCCGCCACCTTTGCCACGGCCACCGGCGTGAATCTGAGCTTTGATAACAACCGGCAAGCCGAGTTGTTTGGCCGCCTCTTCGGCTTCAGCGACGGTTTTGGCGACGATGCCGCGCGGCACCTTTACGTCAAATCGGCGTAACAGTTCCTTGCCTTGATACTCGTGAATCTTCATGAATGCCTCAATGATTTTTGATGGGTCTTGGTGAAAATGAGGGCAGAGTGTAAAAGTCGGTTTCCCAAAAGGCAAATTGCAACGTCGCTTTTGAGAATTTGCCAAGCTGTATTAAGTTATGGGCAGAAGTAACGCAGTCGGCTTCGGCAAACGCTGCAAGCTTGACCTCCAATTTATCTTAAGGACCAAAACTGAATGAAACGCTATTTACCGTTTGTCATTATTGCCGGTGTTTTGGCTGGCGCAATCATTACTGGAACAATGATGGTTCGCACGGCAAAAACGACTTCAACGCCTGCTTCTATTCCTGAGCCGTCTCAGACTCCGGTCGTCAGCCAGACGATTTTGCCTGGAACAGAAACATCCAAAAACGAAGTCTTGATAGAAGAGTTTGGCGATTATCAATGCCCACCCTGCGGAGCTTTGCATCCTGAGTTGAAAAAATTAAAAGGCGAATTCGGGAGCAAGATCAAATTTGTCTTTCATCATTTTCCGCTGACCAGAATTCATAAGAACGCCGCCATCGCCGCTTTTGCCGCCGCTGCTGCTGCTCAGCAAGGCAAGTTCATGGAAATGCATAATCTGTTATACGAAAGCCAGGAAGTTTGGGCGGAGACTGACAACTTCGCCCCGATTTTGGTGAACTTTGCGCGCCAACTTGGTTTGAACATGGAACAGTTTGAACACGACATCAACGACAGCAAAGTCAAAGGCACGGTGCTGGCTGACGTTCAGCTTGGCGAATCCAGGGGCGTCACAGGAACGCCTACGCTCTTCATTGACGGGCAAATAATTGAAGGCGAAAAGCTGGAGACAGCGAATTTACGCAAAGAGATAAACAACCGGCTCAAAGCCAAATCGCAAATGGCCAATTCGGCGCCAAGTACGCCGGGCAGCAATTAGCTTTGATTTGAATTTGCACGCTCTGAATCAGCCTCGGCTGTTTCCAGAACTCGTCCGGCAAAAATGGCCAGGACTGTCAGGATCACGGTCATGGATGCAGAGAGCAGGCAAAATTCGCAGAAAGCGTGAAGCACGAACGCTTGCAAGTAAAACAACCAGGTCGTAGTCAGAAACATAGGCACAACCAGAATTACCAATCCATAACGCGCCGACTTGTAGCCGAATGCCGCGAGAGTCGCCAGGCTGAATGCCGTGAAGTAAGCCAGCGCGCCGAATGAGGCCGTCGGCATTCCGGCGAAGGTTGAATAAAAGCTGCTGAGCACTTTTGAACAGCCGCCGGTGACAGTGCACTTGACGCTTTTGCCTGTCAGGTGCTGCACTGTCAGGTAAATCGAATCTATCAAGCCAATCAGTGAAAACAGCATCGCCAGTCCGTAAATGACAGCCGGGCGACGCCATATTGAAGTTTGTGAGTTGTTCATATTTTCAAAAGGAGTTTGATTTGAAACGCGCACAAGTTTTTAGTTTGCTCGGAATTATTTTGTTATCCGCGTCTTATCTGCAAAGCAGTTTGGGACAGGAACGCCAATCGCCAAAAGCCTTTATTGATTCTACGGGAACAGATTGGCGAACATTAGGCGAACAGGATTTTGCGCCGGTCAACGGCTTCGCCGACACATGGACTTGGAAAGACGGTTTGCTGATCTGCACTGGCAAACCGATCGGCGTCATGCGGACGAAGCAGAAATTCACCAATTTTGAATACACACTTGAATGGCGACATCTGCGTTCGGCTGGAAATTCCGGCACGTTTGTCTGGGTTCCAGACGAAGCTTTGACGGATTTGAAACCAGATAATTTGCCTAAATGGGGCATCGAAGTTCAGATACTCGACCACGGTTACAAAGAGCAATACGAAAAATCTTCAGGCAAAAAAGGCGACTGGTTCACGACCAACGGAGACATTTTTGCCGTTGGCAATTCAAAGCTGAAGCCGTTCCCGCCGCTGTCGCCGAACGGTTCGCGCAGCTTCCCGCGCAAAAATCTGAGCAAAGGCGTCGGCGAATGGAATCACTATTATGTCCGCGCCATCAACGGTGAAATTCGACTTTGGGTGAACGGCGAAGAAGTTTCTGGCGGCAACAGCGCTGAACCCAGAACCGGGTATCTGTGCATGGAATCCGAAGGCTCGCCGATTGAATTCAAAAACATCCGCGTCAGAGAACTGCCCTAAAATGTAGCGCAGGTTTTCCAACCTGCGCCTGACGTTCTATAAAAATCAGCCTACTGCTGGCCAAGTCCTCTGGTGTGAACATGATGAGCAGGTTGGAAAACCTGCTCTACTTACGATTGAGATAATTTTTCAGCAGCAGCGCACTATTACGTTCTTCGTCGCTAGCGGCGTACACAAAGGTGATGGTCTTGCCTTTGGCTTTTCGTTTTAAGTCATTGACCAGTTCCTGATTCTGATCAAGTTCCTTTCGGTACCGCATCTGAAACTCTTCCCACTTTGCCGGATCATGTTTGAACCATTGGCGCAATTCCGGGCTGGGAGCAATGTCTTTCAGCCATTCATCCACTTTGGCCTTTTCTTTGCTGATGCCTCTGGGCCACAAACGTTCGACGAGTATTCTGACGCCGTCGTCATCGCTGGGAGCTTCGTAGATTCGCTTCAGCTTAATCATCATCTCACTCTCACCGGCTTAGGGGTTCAACACTCGCAGAATTTGCTTTTGCAAGTGCTTGCTTGTTGCCAAACCTTGCCCGTTGTGGATGTCAATTTTGCCGCTTAAGTCAGTAAACACTCCACCGGCGCCAGCCAGAATTGGCGGCATAGGCGCTACGTCGTAATACTTCAATCTTCCGGGTTCGACCATCAAATCTGCCAGCCCAGTCGCCACCAGATAATAGCCGTAACAATCGCCGAAGCCTCTGACCAGCCGAACGCTTTTTGCCAGTCGCTGCAGTTGTTCGCCTTGAGTTTCTGAATACAGTTCGCGCGGATTGGTCATAATCATCGTTGCGTCGGAAAGGTCAGTGGTTTTGGAAACCGAGCATGGCTTGCCGTTCAGGAAGGTTCCGGTTTCGGCAGAGCCAATCAGCAAGTGATCCTGAATAGGGAAGTAAATCGAACCTAGCACCGGCACGCCGTCGCGTTCCAGCGCGATCATCACACCGAAAAGCGGCGTCCGCAGGACGAACGATTTTGTGCCGTCAATGGGATCAAGTATCCAGCGATGAGAGCCTGACTTTTCCGAAGACGAAATATGCAAGTTTGATTTCGCGGTCGGCTTTGGTGACCGGCGAATCGTCAGATTTGCGTTCAAATTCGACTTGAGAGTTGTAATTTTGTGACGAGCAATCTTCGCCGGCTTTACGAATGGAAGTGTTTTTCCAGCGACTGGCGCAAGAATAATTCGATTTCGCGGTCGGCTTTGGTGACCGGCGAATCGTCAGATTTGCGTTCAAATTCGACTTGAGAGTTGTAATGGCGACGAGCAATTGCGCCGGCTTTACGACTCAGTTCGCCAAGAATCGGGAAGTAAGATTGCAGATTTTCCATAAGAAATTTTCCCATGAAAAAGGGTTTTCCCTTTTCCCTCGTGCCCTCTTTGTGTGTCTTCGTGGGCGAAAAGTTATTTGTTGATTCGGCCTCGGCAATTTGGAGCGCCGCAACGGCAGCGTTTTTCATCGTCGTGCCATGACTCTTCGTAATCCAGCACGATCTCTTCGCCAGGTTCTATGTCTCGCAAGGCAAAGAAAATCAGGCGACCTTTAATGGCCGACAAGCGGCAATTACCCTGGCAGGAGTGATTGATGAACTGCGTTGCGTTCCCTCCAACCGAACCGTCAATTGACCAGTAAGAATCAACTCCGCAGATGCGAATGCGTCGCAGCCCGCGCAATCGTCTGGCGGTTTCAACGCGTGAGATTCTTTCGCCAACGAATTCGGCAATCTTCCGTCCTTTCTTAAATGGCAGAGTGGCGAAGCAGCCTCTGCCATCAATTTCTGATGGTCTAACTTCTAGGCCGTCAACCGGCAGGATTTTGTTTTTCATAGAGGGTAGATGTCAGATGTTAGATGTCAGAAGAGAGGGCTAGCCTCTAAAATCAGACATCCGGTATCTCAAAAATATCTGTAATGTCCAATCATCTTCCACTGAAAGAGCACGTCTTCCAGTCGAGCGCCTGCGCCTATGTTGTGAGCGATGGCGTAACGTTCCAAGCCCTCGACACTGATTTTGCTAACCAGCCCAATGTGGGTCAGTCCACCGTCGAGCTCCCAAGCCACGATATCGCCTGGTTGGTAGTCCTGATTGTTTTTAGTGATCGGCAATTCCTTGCCTTTGCGTTTGAACCAGGTCATCAGGTTAGGTACGCGGCGATGGTCAATGTTCTTGTCAGGCTTTTTGGCGTTCCACTTCTTTGGGTATTTGGCGAAGCTGGCGGTCATGTCTTCGTGCAGTTCTTTTTGCAGATCAATTCCGGCGCTACGAAATGCACGGACGACAACGTCGGCGCAAACGCCGGTTTCTTTTGGAACGTCGCCGTTGGGATAATCCAGCTTGACGTATGCTGGATCATAGCCGGTCGTGTAAGTCGTCTGCTCGATGGCGGAAGCGTTCAGCTTTTCCAGCGGCGTCGCATCGGCTTTCACCTTAATCGCCGCTTGCAGATCGCGGTCCGGGAGCTGAATGGTTTGGCGCGAACTGGCGATTGAGTGGCAGCCGGTTACGCAGCCTAGCAAGACTGTTAATAGCAAGAAACGAGATATTGAATTCGGTTCCTGGTTTTTCATTTTACTTCTTGGGTTGGTGTACGGGATCGTCACTCTCAGGTTAACTATCAATTGCCGCCAGCATGTCTTCGTCAGTTTTGTATTTGAAAAATTCCACGCCCAGTTCCTGCGACTTGTCGCGCTCGACAGATTCCAGCTTTTGCACATCCGCATAATCAATGGTTCGAACTCCGCGACTGGTCAGTAGTTGGCGGAACTGTTCCAGGCGAGTTTCCCAGCCTGGCGCGGTGTTCGCTTCGACTTTGGTCAGGTAACGATTAACGACGGCCATCCCGCGTTCGCCATCCTGTTTGGCTTTGCCGACAACTCCGTCTGAAGCCTGCCGCGACCAGCCAATGACGAACAATCCATCACAGACTGTGCCTGTTGCCGGGTCGAAAACTTGGTAGGCTTCGTCGCCTGGATTTTCAGGGTCGGGGTTTGGATTGCGAACGTATTCAGTGCCAGAGCAGGGAATTCCAAAGGTTTCATCAACACGGTCGCCGATGGCGAAGACTACGGAGTCGCATTCAATGTCGAAGTAAGTGCCCAAGCCTTTTGCCGACAAGGATTCGCCGCGTTTTACAAGTTCGGTGTTTTCGACTCGCAAGGCTTTGACCCTGCCGTTTTCAACCACGACTTCGGTTGGCGAACTCAGAAAGCGAAAATTCATTTTGCTGGGGCTTTCGCCTTCTTTTGCTTTCGTTCCGCAATGTTTGGTCAGGTCTTTGCGAATAATGGTCAGGTCTTCGCCGACAGCTTCGAGTCTGGTACGTACTCGCTCAAGTTCAGCGTCAAACACCGCCAAATCCATGTTGGCGGCGACGGCTTGAATCTCAACGTCCGTATAAGCCCGCTGAGCCGGGCCGCGTCGGGCGACGGCGATAACCTCTTTGACTTTCTTTTCGTGTACCAGCCAATGAGCAATGTCCACCATCACATTGCCTACGCCGATGATGGCCACCCGGTCACCCATCTGGAATTCGCGTTTGGTGAACTCCGGCAAACCGTTGAAGTGATAAACCAAATCCTTGGCGTGATAAACGCCTATGGCATTGTCGCCCGGAATTCCCAGAGCCTTGGTTCCTTGCGCGCCCGAAGCGACGACGATTGCCGATGGTTTCAGCAGGTCGCGGGCTTCATCCAGAGTTAGATCGGCTTGCTGGCCTACTTTAACGTGGCCGACGTAATGAATTTGAGGGTCAGCCAGAATTTGGCGGAACTGTTTTCTGACGCCTTCCTTCAACTTGTGCTTGTTGAAGTAAATGCCGTATTCGACCAGTCCGCCAGGTTTTATATCGCGGTTCAAGATGATGACTTCGTGACCGGCTTCGGCAAGTTTTCTGACTCCATAAATTCCCGCCGGGCCTGCACCGATAACGAGTACGAGTTGATTGCTGGGATTGCTCATAGTTGATTGGAGTAAGCTGAACAAGCTGGCAGCTTGTTTCATCGTTTAAGCTGCCGTTCGTTGTTTTTTCGGCAGCGAAGTTTGTTGTTTAACGAACTCAGCAATTTCGCTGAGCGCGGCTTTTGATTCTGGAATTCCGAAAGCTACAAAGATTGGCCAAACATGCGGAAGTGCATTCCACACGCGAAGATCAACAATAACTCCTTGTTGTTTGGCACGTTCGGCCAGTCGCCGCGAATCGTCCAGCAGGATTTCAGTGTCGCTGACGTAAATTCGCATCGGTGGCAATCCACGTAAATCGCCATAAAGCGGCGAAACCAGCGGATCAGTCGGCGAAGCTTCGCCGTAATAAAGAGCCGCCACTTTGTGAATGCTTTTGCCTGACAACATAGGGTCAACCGGGTCGTTGGTGACAATCGAATCTCCGGTTGCGGCCAGGTCAGTCCACGGCGAAAGCAGGAATGCCGCTGCAGGTAATCGCAAGCCGCGATCCCTGATTGCCATTAACGTGGCCACCGTCAATCCACCGCCCGCCGAATCTCCGCCGATGATGATTCGTTCGGGGCGTTCCTTTTCCAGCAACAGGCGATAGCCACTGACTGCGTCTTCCAGCGCCGCAGGAAATTTGTTTTCAGGAGCCAGGCGGTAATTTAATGCCAGAACTCTGGCTTCGGCTGCAATTGAGAGGTTGGCCGTAAAGCCTCTATGAGTTTTCGGAGAACAGGCCACATAACCGCCGCCGTGGAGGTAATAAATTGTGCGTCCGTTTTTGCCGCTTTCAACCCATTCGCCGTGAACTCCCCAGTCCGTAATAGGCTGAATACGAACTTCGGCAGGCGGGTTAGGCCGCAGAAAATCCGGCGGTTCAAAAAGCTTACGAACAAGTCGCGCGCCTTCCTCTTCGTCAGAGACCTGTTTATTTGAGCCGCGCTTTATCAACAGGCGCGAAAAAGTAGAAAACAGTCTTGCTTGCCAGCTCGGCATGGGTGAGTCTCCTGCTTTGGGGCAATTGGTGGAAGGACAAGTTATTGAGCCAGTTTTTCCAATAGCTTACCCAACGGTTTCCAGTAATTGACCGGCATCAGTCGCTGAATTTTGTCAATCATCCAAGCGTCGGAACCGATCAGGATTTTTTCTCTGTCGCTAAGCACGCCGCGAATAATTACGTCAGCGGCGGTTTCAGGCAACGTCTTTGCTACTTTGTCAAAAAACTGAATTTCTTTTTCCACTAACGATTTGTCGGTTCCTGCCCCAGCTTTTGCGTTGCGGGCGATGTTCGTCCGAATTCCGCCGGGATGAACGCAACTGACGGTAATGTTGCTGTCTTTGATCTCGTGTCGCAGAGCTTCAGTGAAACCTCTTACGGCAAATTTACTGGCTGCATAAGCCGAATGGCCAGGAGGCCCGATGATGCCAAACACCGAAGAAATGTTGACGATGTGTCCTTTCGGTTGTTGGCGAAGAATCGGCAGAAACATCTTCGTGCCGTAAATCACTCCCCAGAAATTGATGCTCATCAACCATTCAATGTCTTCGATGGCCAATTCTTCGACCGTACCGCCAAGTCCAACCCCGGCATTGTTGATAATCAGATGGGCTTGACCATGTTCTGCCAGAACTTCGCTGACGAATGTCTGCATCCGTTCGCGGTCTGAAACGTCTACCAGATGCGTTGAGATTTTTACTCCTGGTTTGGAGGCTAACCTCGCGGTTTCGTTCAACCCAGTATCGTTCACGTCGGCAATTGCCAGTTGAGCGCCTTCGGCAGCCAGTCGAATTGCCAGCGATCGCCCAATGCCGGAGGCTGCGCCAGTGACCACTGCGACTGTGTTGTTATCAATTTTCATAAGCTGTAAGTTATGTGACCCATTCAAATGACACCACTTCAAATAAAAGTTTAGGTCGCCAAGAGATGACGTTAAGAAACTTGATACGTTTGACTGTGACACATTGCGAAGGAACCAGCACGACGAAACCCTCTGATTGAAAATATGAATTCGAGCGAGGAAAGACGTGATGGAATTGCAGCGCGGAATTTATACTCTAGTTGAGCCGGTCGCAACTGAAAGTCAGTCAATGTCTGTTCCAGTCTATTTGCTCTGAGTGTCTTGTTCATCGCCAGTTCAGCAGTTAGAATCCGCAATCAATTAGACACGAGTGAACATCCGACAACTAGAATAAAACGGGTTTCGCACTATGCTGCTTTTCAGCGGATGGGCGGTTTTGTGCGAGGAACAGGAATTTTAGGAGTAGCCAGACAGAATGGACAATCAGAAGTCAGGGATCAATATCGAAGATGAAATGCGGCGTAGTTATTTGGATTACGCCATGTCGGTCATCATTGGGCGAGCCTTGCCCGATGTGCGCGATGGTTTGAAGCCGGTGCACCGCCGAATTCTTTACTCAATGAACGAGAAAGGATTAGTCCCCGGAAAACCATACAAAAAATCAGCCAACGTCGTTGGAGACGTGCTTGGCGGTTATCACCCACACGGAGATACAGCGGTTTACGATTCGATGGTGCGAATGGCGCAGGACTTTTCGCTGCGCTATCCGCTGATTGACGGCCAGGGAAACTGGGGCAGCATTGACGGTGACAGGGCGGCAGCTTACCGATACACCGAAGCCAGGCTGGAAAAGATCGCCACGGAAATGCTGGCCGACATTGAAAAAGAGACCGTTAAGTTTATTCCCAACTATGACGAATCGCGGCAGGAGCCAACCGTTCTGCCGACCCGAATTCCCAATTTGTTGATTAACGGTTCGGACGGAATCGCTGTCGGAATGGCGACGAAGATTCCTCCGCACAATCTCAACGAGATCATTGAAGCGACCGTCCATTTGATTCAGCATCCGAAAGCCACAGTCGCTGAGCTGATGAAAATGGTTCCTGGCCCTGATTTCCCGACTGGCGGATTCATTTATGGGCGCGAGGGCATTAGGCAAGCTTATGAAACCGGGCGGGGGGTGATGCAGCTTCGCGCGCGAGCGGCGATTGATCGCATTGGCAGAGGCGCCCAGGAACGAGATGCCATTGTCATCACTGAAATCCCTTTCCAGGTCAACAAGTCCAAGCTCATCGAAGACATCGCCAATTTGGTCAATGAAAAGCGTGTCGAAGGTATCAGCGAAATCCGCGACGAGAGCGACCGCGAATCCACTGCTCAGAAAAAAGTTCGTATCGTCATTGAACTGAAGCGCGACGCCATTCCGCAGATCATCCTGAACAAGCTGTACAAGCTGACGCAGATGCAAATCTCGTTCGGCGTCATCAATCTTTCCATCGTCAATGGCCAGCCCAAGGTTCTGACGCTGGCTGAAACTCTGGCCGAATTCATCGCCTTCCGTCGCGAAGTCGTGCGCAACCGCACGATGTACGAACTGAAAAAAGCCAAGCTTCGCGCGCACATTTTGGAAGGTTTGATTAAGGCAATTGACATCATTGACGAGATAATCAAACACATTCGCGGATCAAAATCTGCCGAAGAAGCCAAAGGCGGCCTGATCGCCAAGTTCAAATTCAGCGACATTCAAGCTCAGGCGATTCTGGACATGCAGCTTCGCCGACTGGCGGCGCTGGAACGCCAGAAGCTGATTGACGAATACGAAGAGCTGATCAAACTGATCGCTGAACTGGAAGAAATTCTGAACAGCGAAACAGCTCTGCGTCGAGTGGTCATCAAAGAGTTGCGCGAAGTTCAAAAGGCTTATGCCGACGAACGCCGCACCCAGATTGTTGATAGCGGAGTCGAACTGACTCTGGAAGATTTGATCGCTGATGAAGACGTGGTCGTCACCCTTACGCTTTCTGGTTATGTCAAACGGACACCGCTGACGACTTATAAATCGCAGCGTCGCGGCGGCACTGGCCGTAAAGGAATGAGCACGAAATCTGAAGACGTAGTTTCGCACTTGTTCATCGCTTCGACGCACAGTTACCTGATGGTTTTCACGACCCAAGGTCAAGTGTACAAGCTGAAAGTTCACGAAATCCCGGATTCGCAAGCCGCCGGTCGTGGCAAAGCGATGGTCAATCTGATCAATCTGCCGACCAGTGAAAAAATTGCCAGTGTCATTCCTGTACGCTCTTTTGCTGAAGGGCAATTTGCCGTCATGGTTACTCGCAAAGGTGTCATCAAAAAGACAGAGCTTTCCGAGTTTGCCAACATACGTTCGAACGGCATCATAGCCATCGGAGTTGATGAAGGTGATGAACTGATGTCTGTTGAGCTAACCGACGGCAAAAGGAAAATCTTCCTGGCCACGCACGAAGGTCAGGCGATTTGCTTTGAAGAAGACCAGGTGCGCGATATGGGACGACAGGCTCGCGGTGTTCGGGGAATCACACTTCGTGACCAGGATTATGTTGTCGGAGTTGTGGCTGTTTCAGGCGACCAGCAGATGTTAAGTGTCACGGAAAACGGTTTCGGCAAACAGACGCGATTGAGCGAATATCGTGTTACAGGCCGAGGCGGCAAAGGCGTTATCAACTTGAAGGTGACTGAAAAGACCGGCAACGTCGTTTCGGTTATGCCAGTTACCAAAGACAGCGAAGTGTTGATTATCACCAGCAACGGAAAACTGATTCGAATTGAAGCCGAAACCATTCGCGCAACCGGTCGTAGCGCGCAGGGTGTAAAGCTAATAGACGCTTCTGGTGATGACACTGTCGCCAGCGCATCGTTAGTTGAACAGCAAAGCGGCGAATTCGAAGACTAAAATAGAAATCACAAGGCAAAATTGACTGGCAGTAAGATGTTCAATTTGAAGGTTTTCAACTCTGACGGCACAAAATTCACTGGTACCGGCTTTTGCCTTTTGCCCTTTGTCTTTTGTCTGTTAGTTTTTCTGGCGGGTTGTTCGAACAAAGCTCAACTTGAAAACGCTCAATCCGCCTGGGACGGCGGCGATTACGCTGCAGCCGCTGATCTATACGAAGAGTTTTTGAAGCTCAATCCGCAGAGTGATAAAGCAGCTTTTGCCCGATTACAGGCGGCAACAGTCTGTCGTCGGGATTTGAAGCAATATGATCGGGCGATTCAACATTATCTGCACTTCATTGAAGATTCTCCGAAATCGCCGGAGCTTTATCAGGCGCGACTGAATCTGGCTGAGTGTTATGTTGCCACTCAAAAACTCCGCGAAGCCATAGGGGAATATGAAAGCGCGCTTCCTGGGGCAACCGACAACAAAGAAAAGCGCAGTGTCAGATTGAAGATCGCCGATCAGTATTATGAATTGAAAGATTTAGGGCAGGCACTGGCGGAGTATCAAAAAGTAATCAATGACTCCGCTTACGATGAATTGTGCGAAAAAGCCTACCTGCAGATTGGCGGCATTCATTTGTTGCGCGACGAATTTGATGAGGCAGTTCCGGCTTATCAGGTTGTCGTTCAACATACTCAGGATCCTCCGCTGAGACGCACGGCTAGAATTCGCCTGGCGGATTGTTACGAACGTATTTTTGAATACGACAAGGCTGTTCAACTTTTGAAAGAGACTGACCCTGATCCGGCATCGCCGAATTACATTCCGCAACGAATTGCCGCTATTCAGGAACAACAGCGTCAACGTAATCTTTCTCCGCAGGCAACTTTGAACTGGAAGAAGAAACAATAAACAAATCCCAAAGAGGAGCTTTTATGCCAATTTTTAATAACCGCGGTTCGTCAGGCAGGCGACCATCTGGTTCAGGGTCTGGATCTGGTTCCGGCTCTGGCAGAGGCGGCAGACCCGGTGGAGGTGGCGGTAGACCTGGCGGCGGTGGAGGTGGCGGTAGACCTGGCGGTGGTGGAGGTGGCGGCGGTAGACCTGGCGGCGGTGGAGGCGGTCGGCCCGGTGGTGGTGGCGGTAGTAGGTTCGGAAAACCAGGCGGAAAGCCCGGTGGCAAGCCGTTTGGAAAACCTTTCGGCAAGAAGGCTGCCAAAAAGAAGAGACCGGCTAAAAAGAAAGCTGTCAAAGGGCCGGTGTTTCCAAACATTGTCTCTACGGGAATGGAAGGCCTTTACTTCAAAGAACTGATAGAGATCGAACAGTTGATGGGAGTGAAGCTGAAAAACGGCGAATTGATTCGAGGTTATGTTCGTTATTATGACGCCGATGTAATCAGCATAGGGCCGGCTGATGGCAGCCCGAAAATGTTCCTTCGTAAAGACGGCATCGGGTATATGTACGAAATCGAAGATGAAGACGAATAAAGGATAGAAAGCAGTCTGCGGAATAAAGCTAGAGCCACGACGGATTATACGGGCGGAGAAAAGCACTTATGATCGTTGCGCAATGGATCGTTAATCTGGTGATGGCTTATGCGGTGTTCGGGTTTGCGTTCGCTGTCGTTTTTATCATCTTTGGAGTCGGCAAAATTGATCCGGCGGCGAAGCATTCGACCGCCGGATTTCGTTTGTTGATTCTCTTTGGCTCCACTGCTTTGTGGCCGCTGTTGCTTAAGCGTTGGTTCAGCGACCAATCTCACCCTTCAATCGAAAAAAACGATCACAGAAATCGGGTGCGGGAGGTGAAGCAATGATTCGTCCTCTTCGCCGCATGCATTTGCTGATAATTGCTTTGCTGGCCGTCATTCTGGTTGTTCTGTTTATCGCCAGTCTGATTGTCAGAAAGCCGGTTCCCACCAATCCACAACTTCCCAAAGCATTGTTCCAGACTCAGACCGGAGGCCAGCGATGAGTCACGGTTACGTTTCAGTCGGCTGGAACCGTCAGAAGAAAATTTACGACGGAGTAATTATTGCTGGTGTTGTCGTTTACTTGTCGCTGTTCGTCGGGCTTGGTGCGGTTGTTCACCCAAACGCAACGATTGAAACGCTGTTAATTCGTGGATTTGGAACATGCGCCTTGCTGATGCTGCACGTGATTCTCAGTATTGGACCGCTTTGCCGCATATTTCCCCGATTGCTGCCGTTGCTTTATAACCGCCGACATTTGGGAGTAATGATGTTTTTGGTGGCGCTGGCTCACGGAGTATTTTCGCTTATTCAATTCCATGCGATCGGAGAGTTGAATCCTTTGGTCAGCGTGCTGGTCAGCAACACCCGCTACGACAGTCTGAGTAATTTTCCATTCCAACCGCTTGGCTTAACTGCCCTGCTTATCCTGTTTTTGATGGCTGCAACCAGTCACGATTTCTGGCTGGCGAATCTTACCGCTCCTGTTTGGAAGCGATTGCACATGCTGGTTTATGTCGCTTACGGGCTGATTGTTGCACACGTTCTGCTTGGAGTTTTGCAGGCTGAAACCAATCCAATTCTGGCAGGAGTTTTGGGACTTGGGATGGTTGAAGTCCTGGGGTTGCATTTGATCGCGGGCTGGCGTGAACGCGATCTGGATCAACCGAAAGATTTGTTACAACGTGACGGTTTTGTTGATGTTTGCGGAGTTGATGAAATCGAAAACAACTGCGCGAAGATCGTTACTCTGGCTGGGGAACGAGTCGCGGTTTTCAAATACGACGGCAAAGTTTCCGCGATTTCAAACGTCTGCCAACACCAGAACGGCCCGCTTGGCGAAGGCCGGATTATTGACGGTTGTGTGACTTGTCCGTGGCACGGTTATCAGTACCTGCCGGATTCAGGCTCTTCGCCGCCGCCGTTTGCCGAAAGAGTTCCGACCTTTAACGTCAAAGTCGTCAGCGGCAGAGTGCTGGTTGATCCGAAACCGAATGCACCGGGCACGCAGGTTCAGCCGGCGGTGGCGGGCTAAAGCCTGAGCTCCGGGTTTTTTGCGGGAGGTGTTTATGGATTTGAAAGAATTCTATGTCGGTTATTTGCCAGCGGCGCCTAGCGGCATCGCGGCATTGGTCAAACGTGCTGTTATTGGATTGCTTTTTCTGACGGCTCTGACTGCCTTCGCGCTTGTCTTTGGCCAAAAGCGATTTGCCGCCAGCTTTTTCGAGTTCGGTAACGTCCGGGAATTTCA
>JBGAPB010000035.1:0-25395 GCA_044221525.1 Blastocatellia bacterium
TTCTCGGTGACTGGCCAGACAGAACAAGTCGGCGGCTGAATACCAATCAGCCAATTCTTTTTGAGACTTTGCGCCCACCAGACGAACACAGTTTTCCAATTTCAAATTTGAGACTTGAGATTGAAGATTCTGGCGTTCGTTTCCTTCGCCGATGACGAAAAGCTTCAATCGGCTTTCACGCTTTTCGGATTGCTTCAGCAAAGCCGTTGCTTCTATCAGACGGTCAAAACCTTTCACCGGAACCAGCGCACCGACAGACAACAAAATCCAATCTTCGGGATCGAGTCCAAGTCGTCGCCGGGCTTCGTCGCGTTCGCGAGGGCGAAAAACTTCGCGGTCAATGCCGTTACGAATGACAGCGATCTTTTCGGCGGCTATGCCAAGTTCAACCATTCGCGCTTTCAAGGCTTCGCTGACGGCGATGATTCCGGCGGCTCGGTTCAAGGCTTTGACAATTTTGGGACGAATCAGCGGCATTCTGGAAAACAGATTTATGTCAGTGCCGCGTGCGGTGATGAAAACCGGAATGTTCAGCTTCTTACCCAACAACACTGCCGCGTAACCGTCCGGGTAAACGTAATGCGCGTCAATCAGGTCAAAAGGCTTTTCAGCGTGCAGCCGCCTGACCGTTTCAAAAGCTCCACGCGCCATCCAGTTACCATAAAAGCTCATGCCGACTTTCGGAATCACCAGATAGCGCGGATGAAACGTCTGCAACCCATCAATTACTTCCTGTTCCGGCACGCCAGCCATCTGTTGCCAACGTTCAGGAAAATGGTTCAGCGCCGTGCTCGTAAGCAAGCGGCTGGCTTTCGGAAAGTACGGCACAGGCGCAACCACTCGAACATTCACTCCATCCATCCGAGCCAGCGCGGCTACACGATGTTTAACGAAAACGCCGAAGCTCGGCTGTTCCGCGTTCGGCCACAAAGTTGTAAAGGTCAGAATGTTCGTCATCAATGATTTAGGCGAAAGGTTCGCTGCCATATTCGGAACATCAAAACCGCCCACAACGGGCGCGAGTAATCTCGTAAAGCGGATTGATGCTGCTGCCACAATTGTTTGACCTTGCTCGGTTCCAACCAGCCGTCGTTCGTCGTCGAATCAAACAACAGGCTTTCAGCCAGTTCGCGTAAATCCGCTCGGAGCCATTCAGCCAGCGGAACCACAAAACCCTGTTTGTGTCTGGCCAAGATTTCGGGCGGCAACAAACCACTTATCGCCCTTTTGAAAATGTACTTCCCTTCAATGCCGCGAAGCTTCAGCGACGAAGGCACTCGCGCCACCAGTTCCATCAAACGATGATCCAGCAGCGGGCTGCGCACTTCCAGCGAAACGGCCATGCTGGCTCGATCCACTTTGGTCAGAATGTCGTCGGCCAGGTAAAGTTTGATGTCGGCGTACTGCGCGCGTGAAAGCGAATCTTCGGTAACTGGCCGACGATAATGTTCGGCAAAAACTTCAAACGGATCGTAGTCACGCAACTCAGCGCGCACTTCCCTGCTGAGCAAACTGTCGCGCTCATTCGCCATCGCTCCGTAAACCGAATTGAAGTAAGCCCGCGCCGGATCAAGCGACAAATTCCTGAACGTGGCTTTTGCCCTGAGCGGTTGCGGCAGCCAGTCGGCTTTTGGATAAATCTTAGCCAAGGCTCCAAACAGCGGTTGCCGCATACTGGCCGGAGCCATCGCCCGCACACGATTTTCCATCGCATCAAAAGCGTAGCGGCGATAACCGGCAAAGTTTTCATCTCCGCCATCGCCCGACAGCGCGACGGTTACGAATTCACGCGCAGCCTGTGAAACATAAAAAGTCGGAATCGCCGAAGCGTCCGCAAAAGGTTCGTCAAAATGCCAGGCCAGTTTTTCGATGACGCTGACCGCGTCGGGAGTGACGATTCGTTCGTGATGTTCGGCGTTCAGGCTTTCGGCAAACGCCCGTGCGTCACCGGCTTCGCTGAATTTTTCTTCGTCGAAACCAACTGTAGCCGTGATGACTTGCCGTGAATTTACCCGGCTCATCATCGCCGCGACCGCCGAAGAATCCACGCCAGCAGACAAAAACGCGCCGAGCGGGACTTCGCCAATCAGCCGCGCATCAACCGCAGAGCGAAATTCATCCAACAACATTTCGCACCATTCGGCTTCGCTGCGCTGTTCGGTCTGACTGAAATCAATGTCCCAGTATTGGCGCTCGGTGGCGCCATTCGGAGTCACAATCAGACAATGACCGGCGCGCAGCTTTCGCGCGTGGCGGTAAATCGTTTTCGGCGCGGGAACGAATTGGTAAGAGAAGTAATCGGCCACGGCCAGCGGATAAACTTCGCGCGACATTTGTGGATGTTCGAGCAAAGCCTTCAACTCTGAACCGAAGATCAAAGCTCCGCTGACATCGGCAAAGTACAGCGGCTTTTTGCCGATGCGGTCACGAGCCAATAACAATTTCTGCTGCCGCGAATCCCACAGAGCAAAAGCAAACATTCCGTGCAGATGTTCAACGCAGGCTTCGCCAAATTCTTCGTAAAGGTGAACGATGGTTTCTGTGTCCGACTGAGTTCGCAACCGATGGCCGCGCGATTCAACCAGTTTGGCTAGTTCGCGGTAGTTATAAATTTCGCCGTTCAGAATGACGGCAACCGTGGCATCTTCGTTAAAAACCGGCTGACGGCCTCCGGCGACATCAATGATCGAAAGGCGGCGATGGCCAAGCCCTATTGGCCCTGCGACATGAAAGCCTTCGTCGTCCGGCCCACGATGAGCGAGCGCGCCGGTCATCCGCCGCAGAACGGTTTCATTGATCGGCTGATCGTTCTTGTAGTTGTAGATTCCGGCAATTCCGCACACGGCGTTACTCTAACCCAAGCTCCGTTGCCTGGCGAAAAGCTTGCGGAAAAAGGCGGGCGTCAACTAAGCTCGCGCCATCGCTTCAACACTTTCAACGGAGACCAACATGAACACATCGCGCAGAGACTTTCTGGCTGCTTCCGCTTTGCCAATGATTGCCGGAGTTGGCGCTGGCCTTACCGCTTCGTCGTTTGCCACTGTTCAATCAGATTTTCAGATTGGTTATCACGCCATCACCTGGGGCGACAAAACCGAACAGGCGATAGATGAAATTGCCGAATTAGGCTTTCGCGGCATCCAGATTCGCGCGAACCTTTACCAAAAATTCGCCGACCGGCCACAGGATTTCAAAGCGTTGATGGCCTCCAAAAAACTGACCGCTGTCGCCATTTCCACCGGAAACGTGACGCTAAACCCCGATACCCGTAAGCAGGAAATCGAAGAGCGCGTGGCGATGGCCAAATGGATGAAAGAAGTCGGCGGCTTGTATTTGCAGGCCACAGACGGAGCGCGACTGGCTCAGGGCGTCAACGACGCGGGCGATTACCCCAAACTAGGCAAGCGATTGACTGAAATCGGCAAACGGACTTTCGGCGAATTCGGCATCAAACTTGGCTATCACAATCACATGAATTCGCTGGGTGAACGTGTGGATGAATACGACAGAATTATGGACGCCGCCGATCCGAAATTCGTCTGGTCGCTGCCTGACATCGCCCACATCCAAACCGCCGGCGGCGATCCCGTCAAATTCGTGCGCCATTACATGACCCGATTGGTTTACCTGCACTTCAAAGACCTGATTGTTTACTCATCCGGCCCGGCAAATCTGGTTGGCAAAGCTCCGCCTATGAAATACGACTTCGTCGAACTGGGTCAGGGAAAAGTGAACATCCCAGGCGTTCTGCAAATCCTGAAAGATTACCGCTGGTCGGGCTGGATAGTCATCGAACTTGACCGAGCGCCTGGTGGACGCACTCCGAAAGAAAGCGCCATGATCAGCAAAAAGTACGTTGAAGAGAAACTGAAACTGAAGGTTTAACGCAACTCGAACAAGGAGATTGATATGAATCAACCGCGCACAATCCAACGACTCTTACTCGCCAGCTTTGCCTTGCTGACTGCTGCGTTGTTCGTTTCGCCGCTGAGGCCAAACCAGCCTGAAGCTGCTGAAAAAACTGCGGAAGAGCGCGGGCTTTATAATTTGACTCACAACTCTTACGACACGCCGCGTCTGAATCGAAAGCTGCTCGAACTGGCGTCAAGGGCCTGGGAGCCAGAGTGGAAGGCAAAGGTCAACGCCAGTGACCCCGATTCAATTCTGAAAGTCGCGTTTGAACGTTATGGTTTTTCGGAAGCCACCTGGGATAACAAAGGCGGGCCGCTGCAGTTCGTGGTCAACGACAAAGGTCTATGGTCGCAGAGCTGCATGCTCTGTCACGGAGGCCGCGTGCCAATTTCCGGCGAAAGCAAGATCGGAATGCCAAATACAGAAATTGACATGCAGACGATGTACGAAGACATCATCAAGGCGACGGGTTTGAAAGCTCCGTTCACGCTGACCTTTGGCCAGTCGCGCGGACGGACAAATGCTTTCATTTTTAGTTTGGAGTTGCTGCGCCGACGCAACGAAGATTTGTCTTCGCGCAAAGACCCGGTGCCGATGGGCGATTACGCCGATTTCGACCTTGATCCCCCGGCCTGGTGGTATCTGAAAAAGAAAACAGCGATTTACGCCGACGGCGGAGTCAAAGGCGATTTCAGCCGAGCGATCATGCAATTCACCATGGGCGAAGCCGACGGCGCAAAGATTCGTTCGTGGGAACCGGATTTCAAAGACATTCTCGCTTATCTGAAATCCATAGAAGCGCCGAAATATCCTTTGCCGATTGACGCGAAACTTGCCGCATCCGGCCAACAGGTTTTCAACAAAACCTGTTCAGGCTGCCACGGAACTTATGGGGACGAAGGCAAATATCCAAACAAGATCATCCCGCAGGAAGTCGTCGGCACTGATCCGCTGCGGCTGACAAAGCTGACCAAAGAGTTCCGCGACTATTACAAAAAAACCTGGTTTGGCCGCAGCGGCGAACAAGGTTACGAATACCCAACGGGTTACGTCGCGCCACCGCTGGATGGAGTGTGGGCGTCGGCTCCGTATTTCCACAACGGCTCAGTTCCCACGCTATACGGTGTTCTGACCGCCGAAGCACGCCCTAAATACTTCAAGCGAATTGGCGGCGCAAAAGATTACGACGCGAAAGACAATGGGTTGAAGGTCGAAAACCTGAACGCCCCTGCTGCCAAAGATGCTCCGGGCGAAGCTCGACGCCGAGTGGTGGACACAACAATTCCCGGTTTGAGCAACCAGGGCCACTCGTTCGGTTTCAAGCTGAGTGAAAAGGAAAAGCGGCAGGTAATTGAATATCTGAAAACGCTGTAAGACAGCTTTCACTGTCTCGAATTTCTGCCAGGAGAATATCTGCCAGGAGGAAAAATGCCCGCACCCGAAAACCCAACGGAAAGGAAAACTGTAGTTTCACCCAAATACATCGTCTCAGGAATTGTCCTGCTCGGAATGGGGTTGATCTTCGGTTACCTGATGAGCCGCCCGAACGCCGGCAAGGGAAATCTGACAATGAAGATCGGCTCGGCTTCGGTTGAAATGAACGTCGAAAACGATCTGCAATCAATGAAGGCTCTGCTGGACAAGGTGTTCAAGGACGAAAGCTCCAGGCGGGAAATGACCGCTCTGCTGGGCGAGTTTCACAATCTGTATCTGATCAACGATCCGAAACTGGTGGAGAAAATCTCCAACCTCTCGCCGGATGATCCTGTTTCCAAAAAGCTGCGGGATTTGTGCGAACGGCAAAAGGGGGCTTTCAAAATTCAACTGGCGGAGGTTCGTCTGAGTTTTCCCAGTAATCCGCGATTCGGCAACGACGAAGCAGTGGTATGCAGCGGCAGCGATTATACCGGCAGACGAATTGTCATCTACGACATGCAGGAAGAAAGAAGCGTAACATTGAAGGCCAATCTCACTCGCCCCTGTTCAGCCGCCGCAGAAGGCACACAGGAAAAAGAAAGCATTCAAATCACCAAAGTCGCAGCCAGGAAATTGTTTGGCGAAGAACGATTGAACACGCTGAACATGTTTGAAAGAGGTTTGGCAGGGATTTCAACAAATTGATTTTCGTATTGTCCCGTCTCAAGCCCGATCGTTCTTTGCACCGCTTTCAGTTGGATAACCCGCATTCACCCAAGCGCCGGTTCCGCCAATGACGTTAAACAGTTTGTTGAATCCGCGCCGAGCCAGAATGCTCGCGCCCGCGCTTGAACGATAACCGCCTGCGCAAATCACCACAGTCGCGCCTTCAGGATCGAATTCATTCAGTTTTTCATCCAGTTTGGCCAGTTTGATATTGACGGCACGCGGCGCGTGTCCAGCTTCGTATTCACCCGGCTGGCGCACGTCAATCAATTGGAACTCGCGTTTGTCGTCAACCCATTCTTTCAATTCGTCCACGGTAACCTGAATTACGAACGCGATGTTATATCCGGCCTGCTGCCAGCTTTGCACTCCGCCATCCAAAAAACCTTTGACGTTTTCATGACCTACGCGAGCCAGACGCGTGGCGGCTTCCATAACTTCTGCCTGATGGTCTGTGATGATGACAATCGGTGAGCCAATAGGAATCAGCATCCCCGCCCACGAAGCGAATTGACCTCCCAAGCCAATGTTCAGCGATCCGGGAACGTGTCCCGCGCCGAAAGACACCGACGATCTGACATCAAGCAAGACGGCTCCCTGATCAGCCAGTGCGCGAACTTCGGCGGGCGACAATTTTTCAGAATGAACGACTTCAGACAACGGAGCAGCGCCACCACGATTGATCTCGGCGTCTTTCGGAAAATAAGCCGGAGCTTCAGGCAAATCCGCCGTCATCATTTTGACAAAAGCTTCTTTGGTCATCGGTTGAAGCGCGTAATTGAATCGCCGCTGCTGGCCTATGGTTGAAGAAGTTTCTTTGGACATGTTCTTGCCGCACAAACTGCCAGCGCCGTGAGCCGGATAAACTTCGACGCTGTCGTCCAGCTTGAGCAATTTCTGGTGCAGGCTGTCATACATCATCGCGGCCATTTGTTCCGGCGTGAAGCCTTTCGAGCCGACCAGATCAGGACGACCGACATCGCCTATGAAAAGCGTGTCACCGGTCAAGACCTTCTTCGAAGAGTTCGGTTCTGCTGTATCAGTCACCAGAATGGAAACGCTTTCGGGCGTGTGACCGGGAGTTTCCAAAATTCGCAAAACAATTTTGCCGAGCTTCAACTCGTCGCCGTCTTTCACAGCGATATGCGGAAAAGTTGCGCCGGCTTTGTGACCGAAGACAATCTCGGCTCCGGTGCGAGCGGCCAGTTCCTGATGGCCGCTGACGAAATCGGCGTGCAGATGAGTTTCGATGACGTATTTGATTTTCAGGTTCTGGGCTTCGGCTTCGGCAACGTACTGGTCAACGTCTCGCTGCGGATCAACCACCGCCGCCTCGCCATCGGAGCCAATCAAATACGAAGCGTGAGCCAGACAACCAAGGTAAAACTGTTTGAAATACATTTAGCCCTCTCAACCAAGGTTAAGCAGCTTTCGCAGATTGCCGCCGAATATCGCCTGCACCTGCTGCTGGCCGACACCGATTTCAACCAACGCGTTGACTTGGGCATGAAAAATCGCCTCGTGCCAGCCACGCGGAAAAAATGACGAATCAGTTCCGAACAAAAGTCTTTCGTGGCCGACCACTGCCAGCGCGCGTTTGAAGATTGTTGGCAGATCAACCGGCGACGGTTCGTAATTCATCCATTTGTTGCTGCTGGAAGTGTCAATAAAGACATTCGGGCAAAGGTCAGCCAGCATCATTGCTTCTCGAAACATTCCCGCGCCGAAATGCGGCACGATGAACTTTGCCGACGGAAATTCAGCCGCCAGTTTGTAAATGTCCAGAGGGTTTGACCGCCGCATATCGAATGGAGATTTCAGACCGAGCTTTTTTCTGACGCCAACAGACAATGCTCCGCAATGAACGAAGACCGCAGTGCCAGGACGTTCGCTGGCCAAAGCGACAACGGTTCGCGCGCCTTCGTTTTCGGCCATTGAATACTGCTGCATTGCCGGAAACAGGCAGGCGACTTTCAGCTTCAAATCGTCAAACGCGTGTTTGGCTCGCGCTTCGGCGTCTGGCTTTGCCACTCTTTCGATTGGGTCAAACATGAAAGCCCCGGCGATGCGTTCTGGGAAAGCGGCGACTGAGGCTGCAACGGAATCTTCGTCGCCTGGCACACTGGCAATCAGCATTGCTGCCGCAACTTCGTGTTTGTCCAGTTCAGCAGTCCAGACTTTGCCCAATTCAGCCGGATCAGTGGGCGGCATCACCCAACCGGTCATTTCACCTGCGCGCGCAACAGAGTCGGACTCTTTGCTGAGCGTCGGCGATTGGCCAATCAAGGTTTGGAAAAATTTGTGCGAGAAAAAATGGCAATGCGCGTCGAAGATTTCGAGCGCGCCAAACGGCGTCGTCTTTTTCATTTAGCAAGCTCCGCGGTTGAATTGTTCCTATTGATTGACTGAGATAGTCCGCCAGCAAGAGAAAGTTTTCAACCGCAAAGCCAGGACGACTTAAAATTTATGGTTTGATAAAACGCTCTGGAGTTTTCTTCGCCGCTTCCAGACAGCTTTCGCAGCAGAAATAGACCGTTCGACCAAAGAATCCGAATTTGATTTCTTTGTTGACCGGCTCGCCTGTCACTGGGCAGGTTTCAATGCCGTCGCCTTTGCCTACAAAAGCTGCTTCTTCTTTCTTTTCACCCGGCAGCGGATGTTCCTTGTGCATGCTGGGCATGCCTTCCTTGACGAATTCCGAAACGCCAGCCGCATGAGCCTGAATCAGCTTGACGACATAAGGATCGGTTGAAGTTTCGGTAATCTTGACTCCTTTTTCCGTGGCCGTGATCTCCAATTTGATCTTGTCGGAATTCCTGAATAGTTCAGCAAACAGAGGGTCCCATTGGCGAATAGGTTGTTTCTTTTCCAGTCGCACCTTCATTGCCCAGGAATGTTCGACAATCAAAGCCTTCACTTTCGGGTCGTCGGATTCGGTGACGGTTTCGACTCCGTTGCTGATGTTTTTGACGGTTCGAGTGATGTTCTTGTGGTTATCAAACAAGGAATGAATGGTTTTCATGTCCGGCGGCTGATTGCCGCCCATTCCCATTCCATCCATTCGGCCCTGGCCCTGAGCTAAAACCGTTGCTGTACCGGCAGCAAAAACCATAAAAAGAAACAGCAAAGCCGTTACGGTCAAGATACGATTTATTTTTTGATTCATGATTTCCTCCTTCAATTCTTAGTCTGAATAGACCTGTGACGCGCCGCTATGTTTCAAGTTCGGCGATGTTGGTTGTCAAAATGATTCTCCCTGTATTGCTATTCTCTATGTTCCTTTTCTTCGTCTTTCTTCTTGTGCTGATCCTCGCTCTCAGCCGGAACTGCGGCACTGGAACCGCTACGAATTTCTGTATGGCGGATTTCTCCGCCCCGGTTGCCGGCACGAGCCATCAGCCCGCCGGTCGCCAGCGCCAGAAATAACGTCGCCAACATAAGCCAATTGGGGAGTTGTTTGGCCTTTCTGGAAAGGAACAATCCGGCCATGGCAACAATACCGGTGGCGATAGCTGTGCTTAATGCGACCAGCGCAGCCTCTTCGTGATGTTCTATCAAAGCATGTGTGACGCCGGGCAAATGTTCGGCTACTTCTTCAGCGGGTTCGCCAGTCAGATAGGCTGGAACTGCGCAAATGGCTGTAAGCACAAATATGCCCAGGCTGACTCTTTTGACTTCGTCGCTTTTTCTGGCCCAGGCAAATAACAGCAATAAAATTCCGAATGCCGATCCCAGAATCGGTAGATGATTCAACAATAAATGCCAATGTGCGCCATTCATAACTCCTCCTTTTCAATGGTGTCGTAAATGCGTTAATGCACCCCTGCAAGCCCTAATTACACAGTGTAATTGCCATCGCCTGCGGAATTTTCCCTACTATCTTTGGTGTAAAGACGTAACCAGCAACGGACGTACCGCAAAAAGAAAAAAGTTTGAATCACCCCAGATTCCAGATAGCCAGCAGCACTATTCCTGTTCAATGGCTTCGTCAAAATTTGCGTCCCTTGGCTCCGAAGGTTGATTGGGTTCCATTACAGATTCGTACTTCTTGCGCTCGCTTAAGTAGTACAAAACCGGCACAGTCATTCGCGAAAGCAACAGCGAAGCAACTTCGCCCGCCATCAATGAAATGGCCAAGCCTTGAAAAATAGGATCAAACAAAATCACTGTCGCGCCAACAACCACCGCCGCCGCCGTCAGCATCATTGGGCGAAATCGCACAGCTCCAGCGTCAATCACCGCATCGGCCAATGGCATTCCCTGTTTCAATCGCAGCTCTATGAAATCCACCAGGATGATGGAATTCCGAACGACGATCCCGGCCCCGGCAATAAAGCCGATCATCGAAGTTGCCGTAAAAAACGCATTCATCATTCCGTGCGCCGGCAAAATGCCAATCAGCGAAAACGGAATCGCCGCCATAATCGCAAATGGTGTTTTGAAAGATTGAAACCAGCCGACCACCAAGACATAAATCAGCACCATGACCGCCGCGAACGCCAAGCCCAGATCGCGGAAAACTTCATAAGTGATGTGCCATTCGCCGTCCCATTTCATTGCAAACTTTTCGGATGTAAACGGTTGCTGAGCGACGAACCGTTCCAGCGAATAGCCTTCTGGCAGCTTCATTTTTTCAATCGCGTCGTTCAGTTTCAGGATTGCGTAGACGGGACTTTCTTCGCTGCCCGCAATGTCGCCGGTTACATAAGTCACCGGCATCAGATTTTTATGGTAAATGCTTTTGTCGTTCACCTGTTCAACAACCTTCACCAGCTCACCCAGCGGAACCAGATTGCCCTGTGAACCGGCAACCTTGATTTGCTTCAGATCGTCAACGCTGGAGCGTTCGGCGCGTGGCAGGCGCAAGACAATCGGCAAGTCTTCTTTCTCTCTGGCTTGATGAGCCAGACCGACCTGCATTCCATCCACGGCGATGCGCAAGGTCGCAGCAATTTGTTCCGCCGACACGCCATTGAGCGCGGCTTTCTCCTTGTCCACAACGAACTGAAATTTCGGCTGGTCGTCTTCGACGTACCAATCCACGTCAACCACGCCGGGAGTTTTGTCGAAGATGTCGCGAATGTTTTTAGCGATTTCCATCTGCCGCTGATAATTCGGGCCGTAAATTTCAGCGACAAGAGTTTGTAGTACTGGCGGCCCAGGAGGGACTTCGGAAACTTTGACGCGCGCGTTGTATTTTGCGGCAATCTGCTGAATCGCCGGGCGAATGCGTTTAGCGATGTCGTGGCTTTGAGCGTCGCGGTCGTTTTTGCCGACAAGATTGACCTGGATGTCGGCTACGTTTGGCCCGCGCCGCAAATAGTAATGCCGAACCAATCCGTTGAAGTTATAGGGCGACGCCGTGCCGACGTACATTTGGTAATTGACGACTTCGGGAACCGTGCGAATGGTGTCAGCAATTTCGCGCGTGACAGCGGCGGTTTGTTCCAGCGGAGTGCCTTCAGGAGTATCAATAATAATTTGGAATTCGCTCTTGTTGTCGAATGGCAGCATCTTGACGCGAACAAGCTTGAAAGCGAACAGCGAAACCGACGCCAGCAACAGCAGCACAACGCCAAATAAAAAACCATACCGCCATCGGGGCACTCGAATCAGCTTCGACATCAAACGACGATAGAGCCTGGTCATTCGGCCTTCCTGATTTTCGTCTTCGCCGTGATGACCACCTTCGTGACGTTTCAGCAGTCTCAAGCTCGCCCACGGTGTAACAATGAAAGCCACCAGCAGGGAAAAGACCATTGCCGCAGTTGCGCCAATCGGAATGGGCTTCATATACGGCCCCATCAAACCGCCCACGAAAGCCATCGGCAGAATCGCTGCGATCACTGCAAATGTCGCCAGAATCGTAGGGTTGCCGACTTCATCAACAGATTCGATTGCAATGTCTACCAACGGTCGGCCTTTGTTTTCAGGCATTCGGTAATGCCGCGCCATGTTTTCGACAACGACGATTGCGTCGTCCACCAAAATGCCAATGGAAAAGATCAGCGCGAAAAGCGTGATGCGATTGAGCGTGTATCCGTAAAAGTAAAAAACCGCCAAGGTCAGAGCCAGAGTCACCGGAATGGCAATTGCCACGATTCCGGATTCGCGCAAACCCAGCGTCAGCCAGATCAACAGCGCCACTGACAAAATGGCGATCATCATATGCAGCAACAACTCGTTCGATTTTTCGCTGGCCGTTTCGCCGTAATTGCGCGTTGGCGTGACGGTGACTTCGCCGGGAATCAGTGAACCTTTAAGGCGCTCGACTTTCTCCAAAACCTTGTCGGCAATCTCAATCGCGTTCTTACCTTTGCGCTTGGCAACAGAAATCGTCACAGCTTGTTGCAAACGCTCGCTACCGCTCGCAGTATTGACTCGCTTAGTCTCGCCGTTTCCGAGGCCGAACATGACGTAATCGGTCGCCTCTTCAGCGCCATCTTCGATCTTTGCCACGTCGCGCAAATACACCGGACGATTATTGAAAACGTTGACGACGACATTTCCGACCTCATCAGCCGTATGCAGAAATCCGCCGGTTTCCACCAGAAACTCGCGATTGCCGGTGGCGAAGCTGCCGGATTGCAATTGCCGATTCGACTGTTCCAGCGCCGGAGCAATCATCGCCGGAGCGACGTTGTATCCAGACATGCGAGCTTCATCCAGCGTGACGCGAATCTGACGACGCTGACCGCCAATGATTTTGACTTCTGAAACGTCGCTGACTTCTTTGATTTGGTCGTGAACTTGAGCGGCAATACGCCGCAACGTGAAGGCGTCGTAAGTGTTGCTGGAAAGCGTCAGCGCCAGAATCGGCACATCGTCAATCGAACGAGGTTTGACCAGTGGTTGGCTGGCTCCGGGTGGAATCTGATCGAAGTTCGCCAGCATCTTTTGATTCAACCGTACGATTGCGTCTTCTTCGTTCTGGCCGACGAAAAACCTGACGACAGTCATTGCCTGTCAGGCGACGAAGTCGAATAGATGTATTCGACGCCCGGAACTTCCCATAGCAATTTTTCCATCGGTTTGGTGACGCGCTCTTCTACTTCTTTGGCCGAAGCGCCGGGCATCTGCACAAACACGTCAATCATCGGCACGATGATTTGCGGTTCTTCTTCGCGCGGCAACATCACCACCGCGCCCAAACCCAGCAGTATCGAAGTCACAACAATCAGCGGCGTCAGTTTGGACGCAATGAAAGCGCGTGCGACTTTTCCGGCGAATCCGATTTCGGTCTTCATTGCACCTTCACCCCGTCGTTTAGTTTGGCAACACCATCAACCGCAATTCGCTCGCCTTCGTTCAAGCCAGACAGTACTTCCACGCGGTCGCCAAACGTTTTGCCGGTTTTGACCAATCGCAACCGGGCGATGTTTGCGTCATCCACAACAAACACACCGTTAAGCTGGCCGCGTTGCGTAATGGCTTTTGTGGGAATGGCAATCGCTTGTCGCTGGCCGCTCAGAAATTGGGCAGTGCCATACAAACCAGAGCGCAGCGATTGCGCCGACACATCAATTTTCACTGTGTAGCTGCGACTCATCGGATCAGCAGAGGGCAGGATTTCAGCGACCGTGCCTTCAAGCTCTTCGCCGCCGATGGCGTCAATTTTGACGCGCGCACGATCTTTCAATTTGATTTTGCCGACTTGCGATTCTTCAACTGCGGCTTCCAATCGGTAACGCGAATTGTCTTCGATGGTCAGCAGCGGAGCGCCTGGGGTCGCCGTCGAACCGATTTCAATCTGTTTTGCCGTAACGATTCCGCTGATTGGAGTAATGACGCGAGCGAAACCGGCAAAAACCTGCGCACTGGTGATGTCGGCTTTGGCCTGATCAATTTGAGCCTGAGCCTGTCGTTTTTTTGCAGCCAGCATTTCCAACATTTTTCCGGCGCGGTCGGCTTCGGCTTCGGCAACCAAAGACCTGGCTTTTACTTCGTCGAATTCCTGCGGGCTGACGGATTTGCGATCCAGCAAGGTTTGATAACGATTGAGCGTCGAGGCGGCCAACCGTTTGTTGGCTTCGGCGGCGGCTTTGGCGGATTGAGCGGCGTTGCTGGCTTGATCAGCTTCGGCGACACCCTGTTCTGCCTGACGCAATCCGGCTTGAGCTTTCTGCAACTGAGCGGCGGCTTCGCGGTTGTCAATTTCGATCAAGGCTTGACCGGCATTGACGCGGTCGCCTTCACGTACGCGAAGCGAAATCACCGTTCCCATGATTCTTGAAGACAACACCGTTGTGTTTTTGGCGCGCACAGTTCCGGTAGCCTCGTAAAAGTCATCCACAGATGAAGCGGCGACTTTTTCAACTTGCACGCCCGTGACAACTGGCGGTTTTTCGGCGGCAACCTGCGGTTTCTTCCCGCAGCCGACGACAAACATCGTCAACAAGACAATCAATGCGATGGGGGCAAATTTGGTTTTCATGGTTTTATGAGACGAAAGGTTGAACATCGGTTAGCCTGCCTGTCGCCAGCATCACGCTGGCATAACCGACGTAATAATCGTGACGCGCCGACAGCACAATCAACCGCGCTCGCGTCAGCGTAGTTTCGGCGCGCAACACTTCGGTGATCGTCGTCAGTCCGGCTTGATACCTATCTTGAGTAATTCGTAAAGCCTCGCCGGCCTGAGCAATGATGCGTTCGGCAACTTTCAACCGTTCGCGGGCAGAAATGAATTGCTGATTGGCGCGAACAACTTCAAAACGGATTTGGTTGGAAAGATGCTGCTCCTGGCTGGCAGCCAGGTTCGCTTCGGCGCGCGATTGAGCGATGCGTGCGCGGCGTCCGGCGTCGAACAAATTGAACGTCAAACTGGCTCCGACCAGATAATCACTGCTGCCTTGCGCCCAGTTGTGGCGGCTGGCTCCGAAGTTTGCGAACACATCAACGCGCGGCAGATATTCGTTACGCGCCGCTTGAACCTGGACTTCGCCTGAACGCGCAACCAACCCAGCACGATTCAAATCAGGGCGATTTTCAATCGCCCGACTAAGTAATTCTTCCTGCACATCCAGATCGAATTTCTTTTCAGCCAACTCGCCTTTGATTCTTTGCGGAGTGCTGACTGGCAAACCAAGAGCAGTGTTGAGAGCGGCTTCAGCGGTGATAATGTCGCCTTCGGTTTGAATCTGTTGCTGACGGGCTTCAGCCAGTTGAACTTCGGCGGCAAGCAAATCGGAAACGACGGAAGTTCCGGCTTCCACCCGATCCCGACTCAACCTGACATCGGATTCGGCCAGCTTGACGGCTTCGTCGCTGACTTCTTTCTTGGCCTGAGCCAACAACAATCCATAAAACGCGCGTAGCGTTTCATACCTGACTTGCTGCTCGATCAAGTTGGTTTGAGCAGCGGCTTGCTGTTGCCCCAACTGCGCGCGTTTGATCCGTGTGGCTGATTGCCATTGGTCGAACACAGGCGCTTTGACTGTTACGCCAAAACGAAAATTGGTCAGCGGGTCCGGGTTGTTCAACAACGGCAGGTTGAAGTTTTGCTGCGTGAATCGCCCTTGTTCCAGCAACGAACCGAAAACGAAAACCGGGTTGTTACCGTTGGTGACGGTTTCACTGAGTTGAACTTGCGGCAGCCGCCCGGCGCGCGCTTGTTGAACCTGCGCGTCGGCAATTTCTCGCCCCGAAGCCGTTACGCGTGTCAACGGATTGGTTTTCAGCGCCAGTTCCACCGCCAGCGGCAAGGTCAGCGCTTCGGCGTTCCCCTCACGTTTCGCAGCGCCATTCTGGGCAAAGGCAAACGAACCATTCATAACAGCAACCGCCAATACCCAGACAATCAATCTGGCGCGAACTTCTTTGTTGAATGCAGTGCGTTTCATAACTGTTCAGATTCGACCGGAAACTGCTGATTCGTCCTTTGCTCCCATCTTGCGCAAAAACGTCATCATCGGGCACCAGTTGGTAAACGCTGACTGAATCAGGTTCAGCGCGATAAACCCTGTGAACTTCGGCGGCAAGCAAATCGGAAACGACGGAAGTTCCGGCTTCCACCCGATCCCGACTCAACCTGACATCGGATTCGGCCAGCTTGACGGCTTCGTCGCTGACTTCTTTCTTGGCCTGAGCCAACAACAATCCATAAAATGCGCGTAGCGTTTCATACCTGACTTGCTGCTCGATCAAGTTGGTTTGAGCAGCGGCTTGCTGTTGCCCCAACTGCGCGCGCTTAACGCGTGTGGCGGATTGCCATTGGTCGAACACCGGCGCTTTGACTGTTACGCCAAACCGAAAATTGGTCAGAGGATCCGGGTTGTTCAACAAGGGCAGATTGAAGTTCTGCTGCGTGAATCGCCCTTGTTCCAGCAACGAACCAAATACGAAAACCGGGTTGTTGCCGTTGGCAAAAGTCTCGCTTAACTGTACTTGCGGCAACCGTCCGGCGCGCGCTTCTGCCACTTGAGCATCAGCCATTTCGCGGCCTGAAGCCGTTGCTCGCGTCAGCGGATTGGTTTTCAGCGCAAGCTCAACAGCCAATGGTAATGTCAAAGGCTCGCTGTTCGATGCCTGTTTATTTGTCGAACCGTCCTGACCAAACACGAATGAACTTTGCAAGACAAGGACAACCATCACCATTCGGCTGACAAACCCGGTGCGAGATCGCTTATGTGTTTTTGTGGATTTCATATCCATCAAGCTCGACTGGAAACTGCGGATTCATCTTTTGCTCCCAACCGACGCAAGAACGACATCATCGGACACCAGTTGGTAAATGCCGATTGCATCAGGTTCAGGGCAACAAACCCTGTAAAATAAAACCAGTTAGGACTGTGGTACACGCCCAACAACACACTTGCCAGCACAAAGGTTCCGGCAATCAAACGCAATAATCTTTCGACTGTCATGATTTTTTCTCTCCTTTGGAATTTACCGCTATGTTGCTGTCTTCACGTCGAAACTCGACGTCACATGAACTGGCCATTCAGGTCTGGACACCCAAACGCGGGAGCACCCAGCGCATCAAAACCAAATAGCCAACAAAAAATACTGCGAACCAAATCCATTCCGGCATTGAATCCTCTTTCCCGATTACAAATTAGCAATCGCACGTTGTAACTTTTCATTAACCAGCGCGGCGGCTGATTCCAGTTTCGGATTGCCCACCACTGACATCATTTTTGCGGCATCAATGGCCGCCACGACTGATTGACCGTCTTCTTCGTAAACCACGACGTTACAGGGTAACAACAAACCCAATCCAAGCTCTTCTTGCAGCGCTTGATAGGCAATCGGCGGATTACAGGCCCCCAAAATTACGTAATTGCGAAACTCTACACCCAGTTTATCCCTGAATTTTTCTGTGATGTTGATTTCACTAAGCACCCCAAAGCCTTCAGCCTGTAAAGTTTCCTTTGCCCGCTCGATGGATTTTTCAAAAGGAAGACTGAGTTTTCGACTAAACCCGTAACCAATTTCCGATTCGCTCACTTGATTCATCATTAACCTCCTTGCTCGTTCTTCAAAAATCCAATTGCGATCAATCTTTTTGATCTGTATACTGCCAGCAAATGAACTGTATAACCACATAGTTATATTGTCAAGTACAGTAATTGGAATTTAGGATGTATGGACAAAAACAAACGTCAGATTATGTCGTCAGAGGCGCTGCAATTGGTTGCGGCCAGATTCAAGGTGCTTTCCGATCCAATGCGGCTGCGTATCTTGCAATTTTTGGAGGGTGGAGAAACAAGTGTTTCCGTTCTTGCCGAAGCAGTCGAATCCACACAACCCAACGTAAGCAAACATTTGAAGACAATGCAGGATGCTGGTCTGTTGGCTCGGCGCCAGGAAGGTAACACGGTTTATTATTCGATTGCCGACCCGACGGTTTTCGATTTGTGTGATGTCGTATGTTCCAGTCTGGTCGAACGATTCACGGCTCACGCCGGTGCTTTCACCAATGGCGACGCGCGAATTACCAGCAAGCGAAAACGATAACCAGGCCGTCTGCTTTTTTTTGAAAGAGCCGCTGACCTGGCATTGATTTTAGAATCGTTTTGTCAGTTCCAAATAAGCGAACCGCGAATTCTTTCCGGCAGGGTAAATGCTTTCAGCGACATCACCGCCGCGAACTCCCGCTAGATAAAACGTCAGCACAGTGGTTGGCGTGACAGTCACGTCCGCGCTCACATCCACCAAAGTCCCAAGCGTCTTTTTGTTATTTGCTGGTCGTCCGACAAAACCAAAGGTTTTCTGCTGAAAAGCTCCGCCGCCGACAAACCACAAATCGCGCTCACTGCTCAGTCGCAAATGATGAACGTCTGTTCGCAAGGCCAGCTTCGCGTAGGGTTTCAAGCGAAACTGAACGAAAGCATCTTCATTGTTCATTGCGTTGAAAAACGGAAAGCGGGCATAAATTCGTGGTGTAGGCAAAGCCTGAAAAAATGTTCCGTGAGTTCCATCGTTCGGATCGCCGTCGCCCGTGCTGCGAAAGTATCCGGCGCGCAACCAGGGTTTGATCTTGTCGGCGGTTTTGTTCCCGCCGAATTGGTACCCGGTTTCGACGGCAATCGCTGCGGCGCGATGATCCAGCCTGCCCCAATCGCCGAACTGTCCGCTTCCCCAAACCAACAGATCAGCCTTGCCCGAACCGGCTTTCGTCACGCCTATGTAATGTCCGCCGACGGTCGTCAGCCGGATTTTTTCGTTGTCAGCCGAGCGCAAGGTCGCCGGACGATTGTCTGTTTTCAGCACTCTACGACCATCGTGATAATGCATCGCGAACAGACGGAACTCGCTTTCAGAAGTTTTCCGCTTAAATGGTTTGGTGAATGCGCCGTAGTAAAAATCCACGTCGAGTTCGTTCCAACCGCGCAGTTGGAAGACGCCCTCGGTCGGTCGAGCGCCAACAAAAGTAAAGTTGCCTGGCTTTGATGTGCGTGAAAAATGCAGACCGTCAAAGCTGCGACCGACGTGAGTAAACCCGAATGTACCGATTAAACGTTGAGCGATGTGATCGCGTTTGATCGTCGCCAGTGAGGCATCGCCAGGCGTAAGCTCGGTTCCGTCGTTAAATTCAAACCGGCCAAGTTTCAGATTGCTCGCTTTGTCGCCGCCAATTCCTTTGAACCGAATGAACGCTTGCTTAATAAAGCCACTGGCATCCTGTCGCCCGTTGGCCGCAAAGTAACTTGCGCCCAATCCCAATTGCCCCTGAGGTGCAGGTGCGATGGCGTTATCCGGCAAACCGATCAAAAGCGGAAACGCTCCTTCTACCTGCCACTCGAATTTTTCCAATTGCTGGCCAAGCGACAAACGCAAGGTAGCCGCTCCGAAGTTATAGTTGTTTTCAGCCGCACCGGTTTCAAACCAATCCCAGCTTTCAAAACGCAATCGCAAACTGCCGGATAAGGTCAACTTTCCCAGTTTGATCGGATCTGACGCAGTCGCAGGTTTTACCGCTGGCGCCGGATTAACAGAGACTGTTTGAGTTGATTGCGCGTTGGCGCACAACGTTACGAACACAAAGAGGATGGCAAACAAAAGTAATGATTGAATTTTCCGCGAAATCATAAAACCTCCTTCCTTCAATCAGTAAAAAGGCGACGCAGTTTTTAACCGCGCCGCCTGAATCCTAAGCTTACTTTTTAGCGACCTTTTGCCCTGTGTCGTTGGGCTTGGCAGCAGTGGATTTTGTCGGAGCCATTGTCGGAGCTGGCATTTGCCCTCGCAAAGCGTTCTGCCCCTGGCGCGAAAAATTGATGGATTCGCCCAAAATTCGCGCTGCTTCCTGCGGAGCGTGAAATCCAGTGGAATTTTCAGCTTCGACGAAATCCAGATAAAACTGAGCTTTGCGCTGGAAGTTTTGAGCAGTTGTGAAACCGTTGTCACTGCGGTTGGCCAGCTTGGCCGTTTTCAGGTCGGCGATTAAATCCATCAGCGAATCCATGGCAATGTTGCGAAGCTTGAAATGCCGATCCTGAATGGTTTCGACGCGCGCTTTCAATTCTTCTTCGGGCCATTTGTGACAGGTCTGACACGAACGGTTGAGTTTCAGCAGCGGGCTGTTGACGTGATGGTCGCTGATTTTCATCGCCCCTTCTCGTTTGTAAGGCATGTGGCAATCAGCGCAAGCGACGCCCGAACGCGCATGAATTCCTTGATTGTAAAGCTCGAATTCGGGATGTTGGGCCTTCAGAACAGGCGCTCCGGTTTCGGCGTGCGTCCAGTCTTTGTGACCGTTTTCCTCGTACATTGGCCGCAAACGAAAGAGCGCATCTCTTGCCGCGTAGCCATCGTATTCACGTCGTAATTCTGAACGCCCTGCGAAGCTTTGAACGCACGATAACCTTCGATGAAGCCGGGTCGAGTAACTCGCAACTGCATGGTCGCCGGGTCGTGACAATCAATACAGGCAACAGGATGCGAAACCATAGTCCGAGCTCGGAATAAGGCATCTGGTTCATAAGTTCAAAGCCTTTGATCAAATCGCCGCCGCCGAGTTTTTTATAAGGGACATAAACTGATCCATGACAATGCATACAGGTGCCCGGCTGTTTCGCCACCACCTGACGCTCGGTATAGGTCTGATCGTCTAGCATAAAAGCGTGTCCGCGCTCTTCTCGGAAGTCTTTGGAAAAGGCATAACCAGCCCACATGATCTTCAATCGCGGATCGGCTTCGATTTTGGATTGCGAAACAAACGAACGAGGGTCGGCTTGCGTCGGCGTATGCGGTTCGGCTTCGCTGCCGCCGTAACGTGTCTGGACCATATCCACAGTACGTTTGTAATCGTCATATTGCATCGGGAAGTTTTTGCCCCAAATGGCTGGGTCTTCGGTTTCGTCGGTCAATTCGACAACACGGTAAAACGGATTTTTACCTTCCTGCCGATGCTCGAAAATGTTCATCAACAAAGCCACGCCGCCGATGGTGGCCAGGGTCGCAACCAAAGCCGTCAACAGAATGAACCGTCGTCTGCTCCAAATTGATTCGCTGTGTGCTTGAGTTTTGTCAGTCATAGTTTTGATGTTGCGTGACAGTAGCCCTCGCATGAGCAAGGGCTGTGTTAAGTGATTTAGCCCTTACTCACGCGCGGGCTACTGATACCTCAATGCATGTGCCCGACCGAACGGTGGCAACGCACGCACGAAATCCCTTCGCCGTCTTTTGCCGAATGCGCTGAGTTGATTCCCTGAGTCAGGTCGGCATGACATTTCAGGCAAGCCTGTTCGGTGATTGCCAGATTGCGCTTGCCGATTTGAATGGGTTCGTGAAAGCCACCTGCGGTGAAGTAAAACGAATGCCAGAATCCGTTGGACGCCTTGGTGGCATATTTGCCGATCAAACTTGGCGGCGTATGGCAATCGTTGCAGGTCGCCACAGCACGATGCGACGATTTCAGCCATCCGTCATACTGTTCGTTCATGATGTGGCAGTTGGCGCACGAAGCAGGATTATTGGTCAGATAAGAATAGCCCTTAGCATAGACAAAAGTGTAAACGCCTATGCCGGCAGCCATTCCAACCAATGTCGCCAGGACAATTGCTCTAAATGTGCGTGTCTTCATTTCTGATACCGACAAGCTAATGCCAAAATTTTTTGTAATGCGCCGAGTGCCAATCAGGCTGTGGCGCTGTGTGAAGCAAATTGTCCTTTAGGCTTGGCTTGCGAACCGGATTGATAAACCACCGCCAGACAAATCAGCGAAAAAATGCTGAGTAGAATGAATCCCCAGGTAAAGCTTCCGGTGGATTGGCGGATTGTGCCGAGTAACAAGGGCGGAAAGAATCCACCAAGCCCGCCCGCTGCGCCGACCAATCCCGTCACCGAGCCGACTGAATTCGGGAAGTATTCCGGCACCAGTTTGAAAACCGCGCCGTTGCCCAATCCAATCGCCGCAGCCATGCCCAGCGCGCCAATCGTGAATGTGACCATTGAAGGACAAGCCAGAAAGAGCGCCATTGCCGCCGTCACCGGAAAGACCCACAACAAGATTTTCCTTCCGCCGATCCTGTCCGCCAGAATGCCACCGGCAGGCCTCATCAGCGTCGCCAGCAAAACAAAACCGGCAGTGCGCGCGCCAGCATCTTTCGGCGTCAGCTTGAAAATGTCAGTCAGAAAGATCGGCAGGTAGATTGCCATCGCTACAAAGCCGCCAAAGGTCAGGAAGTAATACAGGCTGAGCAGCCAGCTTTTGGCGTCTTTCAAGGGCTTGATCACATCGGCGAAGGATTTGACCGGCGCACGGCGCGGCGCGTTTTCAGCCTTCAGCCAGAAGATCGTCAACCAAACCAGCAGCAACACGCCGAAGGTCCAAAAGCCCCACTTGAACCCCAGCGCAGCAGCCAGCACAGGCGAGCCGAACGCCGCCAGCGATTGGCCAATGTTGCCTGCGCCATAAACGCCCAGCGCGAATCCTTGCCGTTCGGGCGGAAACCAGCCACTGACAAAACCTACGCCAACTGAAAAACTGGCCAGTGCGACACCGATGAAAAAACCGCAGATGACCAGTTGCCAGTATTCCGCAACAAAACCCATCAGGAACGCAGGTACAATCGAACAGACCATGACAATGGAAAAGATCAATCGCCCGCCGAAACGATCCGTCAGCATGCCCAGCGGAATTCGCCCCAGACTGCCCAGCAAAACCGGAATCGCCAACGCGATACTGACCTGCACGGGGTTAAGCGCCAGCGTCTTTTTCAGGATCGGCATCATCGCCGAAACCGAGCCGAACACTGCGAAGCAGATGGCAAAAGCGCCCGTGGCCAAAGCCAGTTGCAGATTATTTCCAGCGAGAATGGTTGAAGAAGAATTGGTTGAAATGTTCATAAGTCACCTTCGCTCCATGGCGTACAGATGCCGTAGCAATCCCAAGTTAAGTAGGAAACAGACCAGACTGGCAATCAACGCGGGCCAGATGACGCCGGTATCGCCGCCCAGATAAGCATTCATCGTCGCCGTCAGCAGCCACAGTTGCAGCACCACCAGCAAAATGACTATGCACAAGATTCCGTAAACAATCGTGATTTTTTGCTCTCGCGTGAAAGGCGTTTTCATCCGGCCCTCCCTTCGATTCCGGCGGCGTAAATTGCGCCGTTGATAATTTCCAGTTGGATTCGCGCCAGCGGTCTTCGCGGAGGGCCAGCCAGCGGCTTGCCGGTTTCCAGATCGAATGAACCGTTGTGGCAGGGACACAGAAAACGCTTTTTGTCCGGTTCTGGCACAACAGCGCATGACAAGTGCGTGCAGCGTTGATCGAAAGCGACAAAGCCGTTTTCGCCGGTTCTGACCAAAATGCAGGAATCGTGTTCGGCGGGGTAATCAAAGGTCAGAGATTGACCTATGGCCAGTTGATTCAATTGGGCGATCCGCTGCATAGGCAAAGCGCCGCGCCTTTGCCGTAGAAAATTTTGGACGATGATCCACGCCTGACCAGCGACAAAAGCAAAACTGGTCAGCACCATGAACTTCGTGAAATCGCGCCTAGCGACGTAATGATCTTCCGGCCAATCAATCGGAAAATCCTTTCGCCACTGCGGTTGCTGCTCCGGCGGTTGGCCGTTTGGCGGAATGGTAATCTGTTCACGATTGTGGGAAATCATTGCGTTGCCTCTTCGTTATCAAAACTATTCGTCAGGATGGTGAACTCAATTTCCTTACCGATGGACTGCTCGCTCATCGCTGCTGTCACGTCCACATATTCGGCGCGCGCAACTTTGGGCGTCATCATATTGACCTTCGTCGTGATGGTTTGATTGCCGAATTGAAATTGATTGACGGGCGTCGAACGCGGCCGCAATCGTTCGACTTCTTCGCGTGTGCCGAAAAATAGCGCCTGGCTGGGACAGACCGTCGCGCACATTGGCTTTTTGCCTGCCGAAGTGCGGTCGTAGCACATATCGCACTTCATCATCAGGTGAAATTCCACCTGCATTTTCGGCACACCAAACGGACAGGCCAGCACACAGTTGTTGCAGGCGATGCAACGCGGTTTGCGCGCCGTCTGTACCACGCCGTCTTCGGTACGTTTGATTGCATCCGCCGGACAGACTTCGGCGCAAGTCGGCTGGTCGCAATGCATGCAAACCACCGGCACTGTTTGCACCGAATGCGCGCGGTCAATGTATTCCAGATGAATCATCGGATGCCCTTTGTGCGTGTCGCACTCTCCACAGGCTTGAACACACGATTGGCAACCGATGCAGCGGTTCGGGTCAATGAAAAACTCCATATGGGAAAGAATGGACACTATGGTTTTTCCCCCTCATTCGCTTTACGCACGCGCACGGCACAAACCTTGTATTCGGGAATTTTCGAGATTGGGTCTTGCGCGGAGATGGTCAGTTGATTCGCGCTCTTTTTGCCCGGCCAATGGTACGGAATGAAGATCGTGTCGGGGCGGATGGTCGTCACGACTTGCGCCTGGAGCGTAATCGTCCCGCGCCGCGATTCCGCCGTCGCCCAATCGCCGTCTTTGATTCCAAGCTTTTCAGCCAATTGCGGATGCAGTTCGAGACGCGGTTCCGGGTACTGATTGACCAGTGGCCCGATGCGGCGCGTTTGCGTACCGGAAAGAAACTGGCTGACCACGCGGCCTGTAGTCAGGATGATTGGATATTCGTCGTCCACATCTTCGGCGGGCGGCGTGTAAGGCGCGACGTTGAAGCGGGCTTTGCCGTCTGGAAAATAAAACGGCCCAGTCCCCTTGGCCACAGGGTTCCACGAACCCGGCTCGAACAAACGAGGCGTCCCCGCATGATCGTCGCCGGGGCAAGGCCAGAAAACGCCACTCTGCATTTCGATCTTTTCGTAGCTGATGCCTGAGTAATCGGCGATGCCGCCTTTCGACGCTCGCCGCAATTCATCCAGTATTTCGCGCGGTTGTGTGAAGGTGAAACCGCGCTCGCGTCCCAATGCTTTGGCAATGTCCTGAATAATGCGCCAGTCCTGTTTGGCCTCGCCGGGCGGGTCAATCGCCTGATTGATCTTGATGACGCGCCCTTCGATTTGAGTGACGATGCCTTCGTCCTCTTCGTGCAGCGAACCGGGCAGCACAATGTCTGCGTGATGTGCTGTTTCGTTCAGGAAGAAATCTATCGCGACATAAAACTCCAGCTTTTCCAGCGCCTGCCTGACAAACTTGTTGTCGGGCAGCGAAACCAGCGGGTTGAAGCAGAGCGATAGCAGCCCTTTGATTTCGCCACGGTCAATCTTGCGAATCAGTTCGTAAGCGTCTACGCCCGCACCAGGCATTTCTTTTTCGTCAATGCCCCAGATATCAGCGATGAAGGCGCGATGCTCCGGGTTCGAGATGTCGCGTGCGCCGGGCAGTTGATCGCACTTCTGGCCGTGCTCGCGACCGCCCTGACCATTGCC
>JBGAPB010000036.1:0-24961 GCA_044221525.1 Blastocatellia bacterium
AGAGTGATTGGCGATGAATCCTTTTCCTGAAGTAAATAAAGGGTTTATGCCAATGCTTTTGATATATCATCAAAGTTGGAAACTAATTCTGCGATATGAGGTTTGTGGCCCACTTTATGCAAGCAGTGCTTCAAACCTATGAATTAGTATCAGAAGCAATCATTTTTAGTGATTTTCACGTCCGGTCAAAGTCAGCAGTAACTAAAATATTGATCGGCCAATTTGGTGACAAAAATACTGTCAGACCAGATTGACTTGGATTTATGTGTGTCCCAGTTGGGCGCGCTTGGAAGTTAAAACCAACGCACAAAAACGAGGAAAGTTATGAAACCTATCAAGTATGTTGAAAAAGGCCTGTCGGTGACAGCCGGAGCCATCTTTAACACCATTCAGTTTTTCAATCAGTTCAACCCGAACGAATCATTTATTCCAAAGTGGTCGGATAAACCGATCCAAAAATCCTGGCAAAAGACCAAACCAACTTTGGGTTGGCCACGTGTGACCGACAGCCTTTGCCCAAAGTGTGTCAAAGAAGCTCGCAGCCGTATCATTGAACACGGCGAAGACCCGTGGCAGGTCATTCAGGAACGTCCGGGCGAAATCAAAGCCACCATTATTGAGCGCAATAATGAAATCTGGATGCTGAAAGACTGCCCGGTTCATGGTCACATCGAAGACATGATGGCCGTTGACGCCAAGTTTCTGGAACATGTCGAAACAATGTATCCGGGCCGCGACATTGACGCCCACAACGACAAACACGTTCACCATCACGCTTCGTCCACCATCAAATACGGACGCGGTTCAGTGTTGACGATTGATCTTACAAATCGCTGCAACATGATGTGCGACCCATGCTTTATGGACGCTAATCAGGTCGGCTTCGTTCACGAACTTGCTTGGGAAGAAATCCAGGAAATTCTGGACAACGCCATTCAGGTCAAACCGCGCCGCCAAATGTCGGTTCAGTTTTCGGGCGGCGAACCCACACTGTCGCCATACTTCCTGGACGCGGTTCGGTACTCGCGCAAAGTCGGCTACAACTCAGTTCAGGCTGCAACCAACGGCATTGAGTTCGCAAAATCCAAAGAGTTCTGCCGCAAAGCTGCCGAAGCCGGTTTGCGTTACGTTTACCTGCAATTCGATGGCATTGGCAACGCCGCCAACAGCCATCGTCAGGTGGGCAACCTGTTCGATGTTAAGTTGAAAGCGATTGATAACCTGCACGAAGCAGGCGTCGAAATTGTGTTGGTGACGACGCTGGTCAACACCGTCAACAACGACGAAGTCGGTCCCGTCATTCGCTTCGCGCTGGATAACCCGAAGAAAATCGGCTTCATTTCGTTCCAGCCGGTTTCGTTCACCGGACGCGACGAAGACATCACAGACGACCGTCGTCTGCGTCAACGTTACACGCTGTCGCACATGGCTCACGATGTTCAGAAACAGGTCGGCATCACCGACCCGCACAAAGACTGGTTCCCGATTTCGCTGATGTCGGCGTTTGCTGACTTCGCCGATATGGCTCACGGCCCGGATCGTGAATGGGGACAGATGAGTTGCGGTTGCCACCCGAACTGCGGAGTCGGCACGGCTGTCATGATTGACAAGGAAACCAAGGAAATGGCTCCGGTGCCGGATTTCATCAACATTCCCGGCTTGATCGGCGATATGCGTAAGATTACGGATGCAGGCCGCAGCAAGTGGATTTCAAACGGATTGATGGGTCTGGCCCTGCTGAAGAATTACAATTCATTCAAAGCTCCAAGCCAGTTCAAACTGACTGACCTGCTTCAGAAGTTCGACAAAACCTTCGGACTTTCAGGCAAGGATTACGGCAAATCTACTCCTGACCGCACAATTGACGACGTGGTCAAGCGCCGCAAAGATCGCTGGAACTTCCTGTTCATCGCGGGGATGTGGTTCCAGGATTTGTTCAACTACGACTTCCGCCGCACTGAAATGTGCATCATTCCTTACGGCACTCAGGAAGGCGAAATCAGCTTCTGCGCTTACAACACAGGGATCGGCTGGCGTAACATCATCGAAAACATGCACCAGAACGCCACTGTCTCCAAGTGGTACCAAGAGCATGGCCGTCACGAAATTTTCGCCAACAATCACAGCGTCAGTCTTGCTGACACGGCTCATCGCCTGAACGTCAACGCCGACGATTCCGGTCGTGGCCGCGAAAAAGGCGTCTTGCCGCAAACTGCCAAAGAAGAACAGGCCGCGATGCGTAAACTGTATATGCAGTCCGTGCTGAAGAAAGCCGGAGCCGAACAGAAACTTGTTCAGCTTGGCGGCTTGAACAGCAAGAAGGAAGAAGGCACTGGCGCGGTTGCCGTCTCTGGCGACTAAAGTTTTCCTGAACCAAAAAACATAGAGGTATCACCCGTACCTTTGACTCACGGCTGACAGTGGCTTTTGCTCCTGTCAGCCGAATTTATTGGAGATTGAATAAATGCCAAGCTCAATGCACGAGCAGAAATCCTTACTCGCGACTCTGGAAAACGCTTTCGACTTTGCTCAGAGCCAGGTCAGTTCTCTACTGAAAAAATACCCAGCGGATTATTACCCGATGTACACGGTCAACGGACAGTTCGGCCAGGATCGCAAACGATGGACTCATTGGTGCGATGGTTTCTATCCCGGAATGATGTTTATATTTGCCGAAGCCACTGGCGATGAAGACTGGATTGACAGTGCAACTCGTTATACGACGCAGCTGGAAGAACGCCAGTACGACAGGGCCGTTCACGATTTGGGTTTTCTGTTCTTTTCGACTCATCTGCGATGGCTGGAACTTGGCGGTCCCGCTGAACACATTAACCCTTTGCTGGTTCAAGCGGGCAAAACGATGGCGATGCGGTTTATGGAAAAGGGGCAATACCTGCGCTCGTTCGTCGAACCCGCTTCCCTGTTCATAGACATCATGATGAACGTCGGCACGATCTTTCACGCGGGCCTTGAAACCGAAGACGATCATTTGCTGGACATCGCACACAAACATTGCATGACCACGCGGCGAACTCTGGTTCGCGGAGACGGCTCGACTTCGCACGAAGCGATCTTCGATTTGAACTCAGGCGAATGCCTGCGTCAGTCAACTCATCAAGGCTATCGCGGAGATTCCTGCTGGAGCCGCGGCCTGGCTTGGTCGCTTTATGGTTTCACTCGGTCGTTTTTGCAAAGCGGACAAATTGAATACCTGCAAACCGCCATGCTCAATGCCGATTACTACCTGGAAAACACGCCAGCAGATGGAGTTACACCTTGGGATTACGACGCGCCCGAAAGCGGCGCGCTGGCGAAATCTCAGGTAGATACTTCGGCCTGTGCAATTGCGGCTTCAGGCTTGCTGGATCTGGCTGAAGTCACGCCGGACAAAACTAAATCGCGCGCTTATCGGGATTTCGCGTTTACTTCTCTGAAGACTCTTTCCGAAAAATACTTGGGCAGTCTGACGCCGGGCTTTGAAGGCATCCTGAACGGCGGTGTTTACCACATTCACAAAAATCTGGGCGTTCACGAAGCAGTGCTGTTCGGCGAATACTTTTTCGTCGAAGCTTTGCACAAAGCTCTGGACGTGCTGAGCGAAACACAATTGCCTGCTGTGGTGAAGCCTTATCCTGAAGATTCGCTGCCAAACTGGGCAAAAACTTGGCAGGACGGTCCAACCGAAGAAGACTTGCCTTCGCCGGATTCAGTGGAGACGAGGTAATGAACAACATATCGGTTTCCATGGTTACAGGCGCTGGACGTGGCATTGGTCGAGGCATCGCAATCGAACTGGCTAAACTAGGCCACGCCGTCGTCATCAACTACGCTGGCAATTCGGCTGCGGCTGAAGAGTGTTTACAGTTGGTGCGCTCTGCTGGCGGCGAAGGCATCACAATTAAAGCCGATGTCTCCGTTGCCGAAGATCGCGCGCGGCTGGTCGCTGAAACGCTTTCAACTTTTGGGAGAATTGATTTGCTGGTCAACAACGCCGGAGTCGCTCCGAACGTCCGCGCAGACCTGTTGGAAGCTGGCGAAGAATCATTCGACAGGTTGATCAACATCAACCTGAAAGGGCCGTACTTTCTAACTCAAGCCATCGCCAATCAAATGATCGAGCAAATCAAAATCGGCGCGACTCCGTTTGGTTTGCCGCAGATTGTGACGATCACTTCGGTGTCGGCTTACACGGCTTCGGTCAATCGCGGAGATTACTGCGTGGCAAAAGCTGGGCTGGCAATGATGACTTCGTTGTTTGCTGCGCGTCTGGCGGAATTCGGCATCAATGTTTACGAAGTTCGCCCCGGCGTCATTGCCACAGATATGACCGAAGGCGTAAAGGAAAAGTACGACAAAATGATTGAACAAGGCGCGTGGCCGATTCGCCGCTGGGGCTTGCCCGAAGATGTTGGCCGAGCCGTCGCCGCCATCGCTCGCGGCGACTTCCCTTTCTCAACCGGCGAAGTCTTCAACGTGGACGGCGGCTTTCATTTGCGAACGCTATAAGATGCGGTACGGGAAGCGGTAGCGACCTGGTCGTTTCCGATGAGCGAGTTTCACGAATCAACCAGGTCGCTACCGCCCCCGGTACTAAGGCCGGAAGCCATGCAGCGTCACACCAAGCTGCGTTGGCAATAAGTCATAGGCCATTTCCACCCAATCGCATAGCAAATGGCGCGTGTCGCGCGGATCAATGATTTCTTCGATGCCGAAAGCTTCGGCGGTTCGAAACGGCGAGCGCAGTTCGTTTAACTTCTCTTCGATCTCTCGCCGTCGAGCTTCCGGGTCTGGAGCAGATTCGATGTCGCGTTTGTAAGCAGCCATTACGCCGCCTTCAATCGGCAATGATCCCCAATCGCCACTCGGCCAGGTGTAACGGAAGTTCAACGCTTGAGCGTTTCCGTGCGCGGCTCCGGCGACTCCAAACACTCTTCGCAAAATTATCGAACACCAAGGAATTTTGGCTTGATAAACCGCCGCCATCGCTCGCGCTCCGTATCGAGCAGTTCCCATACGCTCGGCACGAGTTCCGATCAGAAATCCTGGCTGATCCACGAAGTTCACAACAGGCAAATGAAAAGTGTTGCAGAGGTCGGCAAAGCGCGTCATTTTCTCGCTGCCGTCAGCATCCAATGCGCCGCCACCTTGTTTGGGATCGCCAGCTAAAACTCCAACCGCATACCCATTCAACCTCGCCAAACCCGTCACCAAAGGCCGTCCGTAAAACTTGCCGATTTCAAAAAACGAATCGCGGTCAAGCACCAAGCTCAAAATTCGTCGCACGTCATAGGCCATTCGCCGGTCACGTGGAATGATCGAAAGCAGTTCTTCTTCGCTTCGTGATGGATCATCATCGCTATCAATTCGCGGAGGAATTTTCCAGACGTTCTGTGGCAGGTAAGAAAGAAAACGACGAATTTGGGCAAATGCTTCGTCTTCGGATTCGACTTCGTTGTCCACACAACCACTGCCGTGAGCATGAATGTCCGAACCGCCAAGCTCTTCTTTGGTGACGTTTTCGCCGACTCCGCGAATGACAACCGGCGGCCCGGCGACAAACAACTGGCTGACGCCTTTGACCATAACCGAAAAATGCGAGTTTACGACGCGCACGGCTCCAAGCCCTGCGCAAGGCCCCAACGCCGCAGCCACCACAGGAATTTCAGACAAGGAAGCCACGACAATGTCCCACCCCGGATTCGCAGGAACGTAAGTTCGCCCCATCGTTTCCAGCATTTTGACGCTGCCGCCTCCGCCAGTGCCGTCAACCAATCGAACCAGCGGCAGTTTCAGTTCGCGCGCCATTCGTTCGGAATAAGTCATCTTGTGACCAATGGCTGCGTCAGCAGCTCCGCCACGAACGGTGAAGTCGTCGCCGCCAACAACCACTCGGCGATTGTTGATTCGTCCCAAGCCGCAAACAAAGTTCGACGGCATGAATTCGATCAACTCGCCATCAACATAAGCTGCTTTGCCAGCCAGCGCGCCGGTTTCGCGAAAAGACCCGTCGTCCAGCAAACGATCAATTCGCTCACGCACAGTCAATCTGCCATTTGCTTGTTGGCGAGCAACGTTTGCTTCACCACCCATTTGTTTTGCCAGTTCGACGCGGCGTTTGATTTCTTCAACTTCGGGTTGCCAACTCAAATTTATGCTCCATTTTTTGCGTGTTTTGATTCGGGCGGCTAGACTTACCGAGCGGTCAGCAACCTGTCAAGCTTGCTGATGTAGTTTTCAATCAAGCTGGCTCAAACAAATAAACCCATTAAACAAATCAATCACTATGGCCAAGACAATTGACGAAGTAATCGCTCAACTCACTGCAATTATTGAAGATGCCATTCGACGCCCAAGCCGACTTGGTTATTTCGCGGCGCTCTATCGCAAAGTCACGATCCGCGTTAAGGAAGGAATCCAGCAAGGTCGTTTTCAAAACGGCGAACGAATGGAGAGGCTGGATGTGAATTTCGCTAATCGCTACCTGACAGCTTACGAACAGCACAAACAAGGATTGCAGCCAAGTGAATGTTGGCAGTTGTCGTTTGAAACAGCGGAAAGATGGCGTCCGCTGATTCTTCAAGACTTACTGATAGGTATCAACGCGCACATCAATCTGGATTTGGGTATTGCTGCGCAGGAAACTTGTCCAGGGGATGAACTGCCTTCGCTCAAGCAAGATTTTGAAACAATCAACACGATACTGGCTGAGTTGGTTCAGCCAGTACAGGATGAAATCGGCGAAGTTTCGCCCTGGATAAAGTTTTTGGAAAAGATTGACCCCAGTGCAAACGACGCAATCATCAATTTCAGTATGCGAGTTGCGCGCAATTCCGCCTGGAACTTCGCTTTAAGGCTGAACTCACTTAATGCCAAAGAACGCCCCGGTGCAATACAAAAACGTGACCACGAAATTACTGAGCTTGGCCGCCTAGTAATTTATCCACCAGGAGTCTTTTTTAAGATCGGGCTGTTCGGCATTCGATTGCGCGAAAGCAACGACATTCCACGAGTAATCGAAATTCTCAGTTGAGAAGAACAAAACGGCGAGGCCGGATAAATTCCAAACCTCGCCGTTTTTGAATACCGCTGAGCTTCAAGCTTACTTGCTCGCTTTGTAGTTCTTTAGATAGGCCGCTGGGTTCTTTTTGATCGTTTCAACACAGCCATCACAGCAGACATAAAACGTCTGGCCATCAACTTCGTGCTTCAACTTCTTATCAACGGCTTCGCCAGTAACTGGGCAGGTTTCGATGCCATCTCCTTTACCCATAAAAGCAGTTTGCTGCTTTGCTTTGTAATTTTTCAGATAGGCGGCTGGGTTCTTTTTGATGGTCTCAACACAATCAGTGCAGCAAACATAAAATTCGTAACCGTCCACTTCGTACTTCTTGCTCTTGTCCACTGCTCCACCCATCACAGGACAGGTTTCGATGCCGTCGCCTTTACCCAAAAACTTTGTTTCGGTTCCGGCTGATTTGTCCTGAGCCATTGCGTGATGATCATGTTCGGCCCCGGCTTTCTCTTTGGCAGGCATCTCATGGTGGTCGCCGTGTTCAACAGGCTTGGCTCCCTTGATTGCAGCCAATTGCTCCTTGTGAGTTTTCTTAATGTACATCGCCGGAGATTTTTTGGCTTCGGCCAGGCAATCTGCACAGCAGAAATAAACCGTGCGTCCAAACATCTGAGCTTTATGATCTTTGCTGGAGATCGGTTCGCCACTTACCGGGCAGGTTTCGACACCATCGCCCTTGCCTTGAAATTCAACTTTAGTACTTTTCCCTTTAGCCGCAGTTTGCTTGTTATCGTGTTTTTTATCGTGAGCACCATGAGCAGCGGCTGAAACCACCAGAACACAGGCAATCGTCAATGCAAAGAGTATCTTTTTCATAATAATATTCGTCCTTTCCCAAGCTTGTTGGTGTTAAGTGAGTAAACGGAACATTTGAAAACGAGCGCCATAATAACTTAAACCGCCATTCGCGCTTTGTAATCAACCAAACAGTTTGCCGAAGTAATGCGGCATCGCTTTCCGCCACCACGGCCAGTCGTGATTAACATCATTCCCCCAGACATCCAGCCAATGCGGAATGCCTTTGCTATTTAAGATGTTCGACAGAGCGCGTGTGCGATCCGGCGCTTCGTATGCCCCTTGTCCCGAAAACAGAATGATCTGCTTGCCGCCATTCCGCAGAATTGGCAGATGATAATCGTCATTCAGGTGGGACAAGTAATCAACCGGGTTATGAAAATAAACGCTTTCGTTGTAGTAACCATCCATGTAGCTGCGAATATCGTAACTGCCGCTCATCGCAATCACGCCGCCAAACAAATCAGGATGACGAAAGAAAGTGTTCGCCGCCAGATATGCTCCCAAACTGATTCCGGCGACAAGTGGTTTGACGTCGCCTTTACAATCCTGACGAATCAGGGGCAAAACTTCGTTAACAATATAACTGTCATAACGATTCAGCCATTCAACCTTTTCCTGTGGAGCAGCGTTGTTATTCAACAATGCCAACCGATTGACGCTGTTGATCGAATAAGCCTTTGCCTTGCCGTTATCCAGCCAGGGTTTGATGGAGTCAATCAGATGAAACCGTTCGTATTCCAAAAAATCCGCAGCCGCAGTCGGCAGCATCAAAATCGGCGGCCCGTAATGCCCATAAGCCACAAGTGGCATTTCCTGAAACAGTCTTTCGCTGTACCAACCCGTGATGTCACGTCGCATCTATTTGAAATCTCCCGATAATCTTTCTCTGGTGATGGCAGCTTTGGAACCGCTTGTCTGCCTGTGAATGAAACTGGATTCTAAGTGGCTCTGGTGAGGCCGTCAACTTCGCTTTCTTTTTGGGCGCTATCGGAATGTGTGCAGGCAAAGTAGCTCCAGAGACGCCCCTCGGTTGTAGCTCCGCCACCAGTAATTATGTCTCAAACTTCGCCCGGGGACTCAGCTTGACAACCAGTCATGTCTGAATGGATTCTCTCCATCAACCCGCGCTATCCGCCTTTATTATTTCGAAGGTTCAAAGATCAAAATTGGATAAAGCAGGACCTGATCTCTGCTTTACCAGTCGCAGAAATTACTGACTGAAACTCCACATCAGGCAAAATTCAAATTGACAAGTGACTTGTCATAATGACAGACTGCTTGTCGCTGGCACAAAATATAATGAACAAAGAAAAGAATCTTTCTTCCGCCCGTAAAGCAAAAGAATTTGAAAAAGCAGAGTCCGCATTCAACTTATTGATCAACGAAACTGCGTCGCTCTTTCACCGTCTGAAAATCGTAGCTGATGAAGTTCACCAGCAGGGTGAAATGTCCGGCGCATTGAGAAGCATTCTGCGCAACTTGAGCAGGCCAGGTAAGCACACCGTACCGCAAATGGCTCGTGAACGTGCGGTTTCCAGGCAGCATGTGCAAATATTGATCAATCAATTGGCTGACGAAGGCTTCGTTGAATTCGTAGAAAACCCCGCCCATAAACGCTCTGCGTTTGTCCGCTTGACTTCACAGGGCAAAAAGGCCGTTGAGGCCATGAATCGTCGCGAAGAAAACCTGCTGTCAAAAAGCAGTGTTGGAACGACGGACAAGAAGATGCGCGAAGCAGCGGAAACTTTGAGTCAGGTTCGTTCCTTCTTCGAAGGCGACGAGTGGAAACGGCTGCTGAAAAACCAAAAGTAATTGCCAGTGCTCTGCAATATGCGAGCATCACGGCGCTCCACGGAGGGATAAATGAATTCGCAGGCCAATTTCTCGCAACCTTTTGTTCAGCCTTCTCACTCGCCTTGCCAATCTCATGGCAAATTCCAGGGATGGAAAGCTCAGTTCGCCTGTCCGCAAGGAAAACTAGGCTGGCTGGCTGGCCAGTTGATGGCGATCAAAAATTCAGGAATGAATCGCTTTGCTGTAGAAGTTCTTGATGTTCAGCCTGAAGACCAGGTTTTGGAAATTGGCTTTGGTCATGGCCAGGCAATTCAGATGATTGCGACACTCGCAAAAAGTGGTTTCACAGCCGGAATTGATCTTTCAGATGTCATGGTTCGCCAAGCGGCCAGACGCAATAAAAAATTGATCGAATCAGGCCATGTTGAATTGAGCCAGGCAAGTGTAGCCGACATCCCATACGAATTTGGGCGATTCGATAAAATCCTGGCAGTGAACAATTATCAGCTCTGGCCAAACGCTGAACACAATCTGACAGAAATTCGGCGTGTCCTGAATAAAAACGGATTTCTGATTTTATGTTTACGGATGAAGGAGCCGAATAAAGCTTTTCAGTTGGCTCCCGGCTTCACTGAGCAAGAAGTTGAAGAAACAATGGGCTTACTACGTTGGGTAGGCTTCCGTGATGTCCAGATTGTTAAACGACCAACTGGCAGTGCTGCAAGCTGCTTAATTGCCAAAAAATGAACCACCAACCAATTGAAATTCTCTGGAATCGGCTGGCGTGTTTTGAAGCCTGCCAGCCGATTTTATTACCAGCCGATTTTATTATTTTATAGGCATTCGCACTTTGACAGTAGTCCCGCCCTCCCTCTCACTCTCCACGGTTACGCTTCCCCCCATAATCAGCGCGCGCTCACGCATGCCAAGCAAGCCCAGCGACTTCGGACTGCAAGCCTGCCCTTCTGACAGGCCAATCCCATTGTCAGCAACCATCAATCGAATTTCGCTAACAGTTTTCGTCATCTCTACCTTAACCAAGTCAGCCTTTGCGTGACGAGTAATGTTCGTCAGGATTTCCTGTAGAATCCGAAACAAAGCAGTGGCTGTTTCTCGCGGCAAATGTTTTGGGTCCTGGCAAAGTTTGCTGAAACAAGTAATGCCATTACGCCGCTCGAATTCGCGGACTTGCCAGTCAATTGCCGCGCGTAATCCAAGAGCGTCAAGCACCCCGGGGCGCAAATCGGTGGCGATGTTGCGAACTGTTTGGATTGTCTCTTCCAAAAGCTGGGCGATTTCGCCAAGCTTTGGCTTCATTTCCTGACGCAGATTTTCTTCCTTCATGCGCACCATTCTTTTTTCCAGCCAGGAAAAGTCCAGCTTGAGACCAGTCATCATTTGTCCAAGGTTATCGTGAATCTCCCGTGCAAGGTGGGCACGCTCTTCTTCGCGCACTGTTTCAAGCCGTGCCAAAAGCGCGCGCGACTGTGCGTACAACTGCTGCAGCTCCTGTTCAGTCAGCTTTCGCTCGGTAATATCCAGAACTATGGCCTCCAACAATGGCTCACCGCCTGCAGTTGGGTAAAAGATTGATGCATTTATCAAAGCCCAAATTGTAGAACCATCCAGCCGCTTCATTTTTATTTCCCAATTTCGCAAACTCCCCTTCTCAATTAACTTATTGATTAGTCGTTGCCGATCAGCCAGGTCAAAGAAAAGGTTTGACTCAAGTGCAGCGATAAACTCCTCTCGCGAACTGCAACCAAACATCCGAGTTACAGCGTCATTCCATTCAATCAACTCTCCATTAGCTTTAAGCCGTGTAATCCCGGCAAAACTGTGCTCGAAAAGCAGGCGATAACGTTCTTCCGATTCCCGCAAAGCACGCTCGGCAAGCTTACGTTCGGTAATGTCGTAAAAAGATGAAAGCTGGTATTTCCTGCCGCCAAATTCGATAATTTCTGCTGAAGTCAAATCAACAATCTCTTCACCATTTTTAGACAACCCGACTGTTTCAAAATTGCGGATTTCTCCATTCTGAATCAACCGCCGATACATCTCGTCACGTTTGGTTTCATCCTTCCACAGTTTTATATCTGAGGAAGTTCTTCCGCTTACTTCTTCAAGCGAATAGCCATAGGTCTGCTGCCACGCATCATTGACGTTAGTAAACCGCCCTTCAGGAAACGTCAGTAAAGCCATCGGACAGGGGCTGGATTTGAAAGCAATTGAAAATCGCTCTTCAGAATCGCGCAGTTCAGTCTGCGCCTTCAAGCGTTCTGTAATATCGTTGATGGAGATAACAACCGCATAAGGCTTCTTTTCAGCTTCATGAAAAAGCGGGCGAGTGTTAATAGATATCCAAACAATTCGATTGTCTATTTTCTTCACTCCCATGACGACATTAGAGCAAGGTTCGCCAGTGCGAAGAGTAATAGCGGCAGGAAAATCATCAGTCTCAAATGGCGAACCGTCTTCGCGAATAGCAAACCAATCAGGGTCAAACAAAGTTCGGTTCTTAATCTGTTCCACAGTCAGGCCAAGTATTTGCTCTGCGCTGGCATTGGAGGCGAGAAGCACGGCATTCTCATCCATCAAAATTATCCCCTCGTCCAGTGAAGCGACCAGGGTTCGGTATCGTTCTTCTGAAACACGCAGTGCGTCTTCGGCCAGTTTACTTTGTGTAATGTCGCGAAAATTGACAACCAGGGCTTGAACGCTTGGCTCGTGCAGCAAATTGGTAAAAGCGGCTTCAACCCAAAGCCAGTCACCATTTTTGTGCCTGACTCTGTAACGTATCGTATCTCTACCTCCGTGGATATCCGCCAAAGCATAGGCTCTGGCAGTTAGCATCTTCCAGTCATCAGGATGTATGCGCTCTGACGCTGTTTTTCCGATTATCTCTTCCGGCTCATAGCCAAGGATTCTGTAAACAGCCGGACGCTACTTTCTATCAGCGCACGAAACCGCGCCTCACTTGCTTGTAATTTTTGCTCAGTGCGAGAGCGTTCAATAGCAATGCTCGCCTGATGAGCTGCTACATTGATGAAATCAATTTCGTGAGGTTCTGGGTCGTGCAAATGGTCATAGAGCAAACTGATCGTTCCGAGTGGTTTACTATTCGCATCAAAAATAGGGATTGACCAGGAAGAACGGACTCCATTGCCGAGAACAAGTTCCTGATGATCTGCCCAGCGCGAATCCTTTGTAACATCAAGGCTGATTTGAGGCTCCCCAGTGACTATACAAGCACCGCAAGTACCTGAACGTAGCCCAACGGGCAAGGACTGAAGGGCTTCCACAAATTCCTTCTTCACACTTGGAGCAGCTTTGGCAGACAGAACTTCGCCTTTGGGATCAAGTTGAAAGATAACGCAGTGAAGATTTCCCGCAACCTCTTCTACCAACCGGGCAATACGATCAAGCACGACAGACAGTGACTGCCCGGTCGCAATCAACTCAAAAATTTCCACTTGCCCTATCATCAGAAGCTCAGACCGATTGCGGTCAGCAATAATTCCCCGAAACAGCTCATCACTCTGACTACCCGATTCACCATCCTCCTGACTTTTTGACTGTAACAGGACATCAGTCACGCTATTCGTGGCTTTTGTAGAATACCTGCTTGTTCCTGATAAATTCTCTACAGACATTGGATAAAGAGCCTCCGCCTATAAGCTGAATCCCGCTCAACGGTATTATCTAGCGATTGGAAGTCCGAAGTAACAGTTAGAGCCGGATATTTTGGGGGCATCAACTAAAATTGGATGACGTTCGGGTTTTCGAAGTCTCGCCTGGCGGGCAAGTATTAAGTGTTGTGCGATGAAACCGCGTCAAGATTACAGGAAGAAGACTTTCTGATGCAATCAATTAGTCTTGAAAACCGTTGTGTGACAACGCTAAATGCTGCTGGTATACTCCACACCGTTCGGGAATGAGCGAATTGGTAGAGGCTCAAATTCACAAAAAATCTTTGCTGACATTAGACAAGTCAGCGAACTGTTGTGTTCCCGGCAACGTATCACCATCGTCTCAAAGAGAGATAGACAGGCTGTGAACCCCGCGGAAAACTTTTGTAGTCCCGCAGCGGCAACTGTCAGTTGCTGAAGCCCAATAAAGTTCCGCCCCATTGTTTTTCAGGAGAAAATCAAAACCATGTGGAATCGTCTCAAACGGCTGTTTCGTTCGATCTTTGGTGGATTGATTGACAGCGCCGAAGACCCTGAATTGATTCTTCAGCAGTTGATGCGCGACATGAACGACGAAGTGCCGAAAATGCGCGAAAATGTCGCGCAAGTGATGGCAACCGAGAAACGTCTCGACCGCGAAATCCAGGCCAATCAAGCCAAATTGACTGATCTCGACAACAAAATAAAAGCCGCCATCCGCGTGGGCAAGGACGATATTGCCACTGCACTGATAGGCGAATTGCAGATTGCTCAACGAGCATTGGCAACCAGTCAACAGAACCATGAGTCGGCCAAAGTCGCATCGGCGAAAGCGAGAGAGTACTTCGACAATTACATGACGAACGTGAGAAAACGTCAGGCTGAAGCAATGCAACTAATCTCGGCCAACAAACAGGCTCAGATGCAGGAGCGGCTGGCTTCGACCATGGCAAGTTTCCAAATGGGCGACACTTCTCAAACCTTCGACGACATGCGAGAAAAGATCGCCAACCGATCTGCCTCCGCAGAAGCCAGGGCTGAGTTGGCCTCCACCAGTCTTGATTCCCGCATGCAGGGAATAGAAAGAGAACTGGCCAACGTTGAAGCGCAAGATGCGCTTTTGGCTTACAAACAACAATTGGGCTTGGCTCCACCTGCCGCCTCAACTGCTCTTGGAGAAGGTGCCCCGGCGGTTAACGCAGACCGCACGCTTGGGGCGGCTGATTACCTGCCCCAGGAACGCAAACTGACAGAGTAACAACCATAAATTGGTGGTTGATGGTTGGGCTGTTCCTGCCATTAACCACCAAGAACTAACGATCCAAATCTTTTATGGAGTTAAAGATCTCCTATATTAAAGAAGCACTGAAAGAACCGGTAAACATCGGCGGGTTGTTACTTTCATGCGCAGCAGCAGCGTATTCGGCAACAACCGGTTTTTTGGAACCGACGATGGTTTTAGCCGGAGCTTTGATTGCTGAAGGAGCCTATCTGGCGACGGTTCCGGCCTCTAGCTTTTACCGTAAGATAGTTGATCGTCGCTCGCGGCATTTGTTCGACGATCATCGCCGTAAACAGCGACTGGAAATGATCAGACAGTTCGATCCGCGCGAACGCGAGGCTGTTGAATACCTAAGCTGGATGAAAAATCAGATCGGCAGCAACTACAAAAAATTCGCGCGTTTGTCGGATGAACCGCCGCAGATTCGAGAGCTGGAAGCAACTTGGGAATCTTTTGTTGACTTGCTTGACGAATATCGGCGACGAAAAAATCATCTCAAGACCATCAACCGCCAAGCCGTCGAAAATCAATTGCGAACTGCCCAACGAACCCTGCAATTTGCCGAGGCTGAAACTCGTCCACTACATGAAAAGAATGTGGAAATTTTGCAGCGACGTCTGCAAACCTTTGACGATATTGAACGCAGCGTCAAACGAGTCGAAGCTCAATTGCAGATGATTGAAAACTTCTTTGGGCTGGTTAACGATCAGGTCGTGACCATGCCAAGCCCGGAACACATTCTTTCAATGGATTTCGACTCCCTTCTTTCATCCATCGAAATGACCAAAGAAATTTTGCAGCAAACGGCCCCTATTATGGGGCAACTGGATTCGATTAACCGTGAAATGATGCCCGCAGTGCGCACCGCTGGTAGGTGAAACAGCGCTAGAAATTTCATATTCGTACCTTTCGCGTTACCCCTCTCACGCAATTCTCACTTTGGAGGTATCAAATAAATGATACAGCTACTTCCCCGATGCATTTTTTCAAGGACTTCAATACTCTTAGCCGTCGTTCTGATGGCTTCGATGACATTTTTAACAGTGGCTGCCCAGGACACAACCAAGCACGTAGACCATTCGATTGAGAATCTGGCGACTCGCCCTATTCACGTCACCACACGGACTTTCCAAATGACGGTCAAACGTGGAAGCTACGAAGACCTAAACGATCAAGTGTTTCGCATGTCAACCGCCAGCCTGGGCAATTACGATCAGTGGACAAAAACTTTCAAAAAACTTTATCCGGAATTTGAAATTGACCTTTTAAGGTCGGATTACAGAAAAGTTTTCCGAACTTCAAAACCCGCCATCATCTCGCTGGTCAAGCAGAAAGACGGGCGCGACATCGAGATACAACTTTTTGGCGCGCAAAGCTACGGCGATGGAGTTACACCAGGCACGACTTTGGTACCGGAAATCGCGCTTCACTTTTCAGATGAGCGCACGAATAAACCGCTCGGGTTTTCGATTAACCCGCTGGAAGTTGAAAGCGGAAAAACTTATTTCTTTGCTGTTCGAAACTTGAAGATGCGCTCAACTGACTTCGTCAATTTCGTGCGCCCTAACGTGCCGGTTGAAAGTTTCGACGGCTCTGACATTTATCTGCTTTTTGCGTTCTCGGTTGATCTTGATACCACAACAACGCCCGTGCGGCTTGTTGACGAACGTCAATCGGTTGAACTTCAGGAAACTGCTACAAAGAAAGTCTTGCCTGAAATGCCTGTCGCGCTGCGCAATGCAGGTTTAGGAGGCAGCGCTCGTGTTCGTGTGGAAATTTCGCCTGAAGGCAAGGTTTCAAACGCAGATGTTTCATACTCCACTTTCCCCGAAATCAACAAGATCGCCGTTGAAGCAGCTCAAAAATGGGAGTTTCCCAAATCGCTGTTTGAAACAGACAAAAATCCCATTACCTGTTTCATAACATTCAGCTTCCCTGCCCAGCCGCCGGCCCCAAAAACGCCGTCGTCAAACTCAGAGAAGCAATAAAGAAACAATCATAGAAGAGTGATGAAGTTCATTATTTATCACTCTTCTATTCCAATGTGCCCTTTGCGGCGCCCAACGACTGAGGATTGACCTATGTCGAAACCGGCGCAATCACCCGTTGCCATCGAACTGCCAGGCTGGGCTGAAGAAATCGCGCGCAAATACCGAGCAGGTGAAGCCAGCCATTTCCTCCTTCATCAGAACATTTATGATTTGACGCGAAGCCGTAATGGCTTTGTCTCCCTGCTTGCCTTTCTCCAACAGGAATTGCTCGGCAACAAACGCATCGTGCTTTATAACCGCAGCGAAGGCATCACCTTTGATTCCGAAGAAACGATGCGAGCCTTTGTGGCTCAACAGCGCGTAGCCGATCCATTAATCAACGCCAAAACTGCCGCTCAATTGCCAGCCGATCCGCCGCGTGCGCTTCCAATGATTGAGCGTTTTCTTTACTTTTCAGACAAGAACGCCGTCGTCATCAATTTTCTGGAAACGATCTTCCCGGCGGCCACCATTGGCCACATGTCCGGCGAAGACCGCAATTCGCTGGTTTCAATTCAACGCTGGTTAACGACACCGCGCTTCACCGACTCAGATAATCTGGTGATTCTGATTGCCGAATCGCTCTCAGACGTACATCCACGTGTGCGAGAAAATTCCAGGCTCGCAACCATCAGAATTCCTTACCCTGACGAAGACGAAAGACTGGATTACATCAAAGAATTTTTGGCCGCTTATCCGATTGAGAAGATTGAAATGTCGCAGGAGCAGGTCGCTGAGCTGACTTCAGGGTTGAACCTTGTTCATCTGCGTTCGCTGCTTTGCGCAGCCCGCGAATCCGACGACGGTTTGACGTTTGCCGATGTCAGGCTGAAGAAAAAAGAGATCATTGAAACCGAGTGCGCCGGTTTGATTGAATTCGTCACTCCGCGACATGGTTTGGACAGCGTAGGCGGTATGCGCGAAGCCAAAGATTATCTGCGCGACATTGCCGGAACCATTAAACAGGGCAACCGCGAAGAAGCTCCAATGGGAATTCTGATTTGCGGCCCTGTCGGCACTGGCAAAACTTTTTTGTCAGAATGTTTCGCCAAAGACTGCGGCCTGAATGTCGTGGAGTTCAAAAACTTTCGAGATAAATGGGTTGGTTCGACAGAAGCCAATCTGGAAAAAATACTCAGTCTACTGCAATCGCTGGCTCCAATTGTCGTGCTGATTGACGAAGCTGACGCCGCGCTCGGCAACCGTGAAACCGACGGCGATTCCGGCGTCAACAGCCGAGTCTTTTCCAAGATCGCTGCCGCCATGAGCAACACCGCCAATCGCGGCAAAATCCTGTGGATACTAATGACTTCGCGGCCTGACAGATTGCCGATTGACCTGAAACGGCAAGGTCGTTGCGAAGAACACATCGCGCTTTTTTACCCTGAAACTCCTGACGAACGCCGGGAAATAGCCGAAGTAATGGCTTCAAAAAACAAGATTGACCACCAAATCACCAACTGGGGGCCAGTCATAAACAGCCAGCTTCATTTGTCTGGCGCTGACATTGAATCTATTTTGATCCGCGCCCGGCGCATAGCCCGCATCGCCGAGCATGAGAAAGTGACCAATGAAGACCTGGCTTTCGTCGCCTCGGAATTCACTCCGGCGCGCGACGACCTGGCTGTCGAATACCAAGAACTGGTCGCTGCCCGCGAAGCCACTTCACGGGCCATGGTTCCCAACCGGTTTCGCTCAATGACCAGCGCAGAAATCGCCCGTAGACTGGAAATGCTGCGGCCACTTATTCGCTAAATTACAGCCTTACTTACCCAAGCGCCTAAAGTGGCCAGCCAATCAAAAAATGCGACGACGATTTTTGTAATCATCAACGCATTAAGTCACCATTTGCCGAGAAGCCTCAATTTTCCAGGTCTGCCTCAATCCAAATCAATAACCTCCGCTTGAGTCTCAGACAAGGCCGCTTCAATCGCTTTTAGTCTCGCCAAATTTCGCCAACTTCCAACGCGATAAACTTTTGGTTTTGAAAGACCTTTTAGTCTGGAGACTCCTGTCAGCCAATAAGCCTGCATAGGAGTAAGTTTCAGTTGTTGACGCGCCGCCGTATATTCGCCAGTAGTACCAGCTAAAATAAAAATTGCATTAGTGTATGTAGTTTTAGATTGTTCGCTCATTTTCGCAGTATAGCACCTTGTTACGCTCAGAGGATTAATCTCGTAGCGCTTAAATATCCACTCAAAATTTATGATCGCCCCATCGCTTTATTTGATATTAGCTTTGACTGTATTCGCCAATTTTCCGTCTACGGTTAAAACCACATCAACTTCGCCACGACCAATAACGCTGCGAGGTAATAGGACGTTGATTTGATCAAGTCCGACAAAGACACCTTGCAACCCGGCGTAATCTACTCGAGCTGCCGTGCCTCCTACTGTGGCAGTCACCGCTGCAAGTGAGCTGCGCCCGCGAATTCCAGTCCCATTGAGCACCAGAAAAACCTGATCGGTATCTGGGCCAAGATCAATGGGTACAGATACAAAACGGCTTTGAGCCGCATCAAAACTTGCCACCGGTTCAAAACTTTGAGAACCGTCTGCCCGCACACGCAATGCAGTGGCGGCAGCCACCCCCGCGCCGTTGGCATTTGCGGCAAACAACCCCGGAGCTACATTGGAAATTTGAATTGTTCCCACTGAGACTTTTCCATCGCCGCTGGTTATGACGAACTGCGCCGAGCCATTGGCCGTTCCGGTAGGAATCATTGCATTGATCTGGCCTCCCGAAACAAAGAAGAGCGGCGCTGAGCGTTCGGTTCCCGCGCTGTCCCTGACCTTGACCGTAGTACCCAAAAGAGTTGTTGGCAAAGGCACTGTGTCGGCCACCTGAACTCCAGTCGCCAGGTTTGCACCAAATAAAGCGACAATCTGCTCAGCCGAAGTTTCCGTCCCCAGAAAACTGGCAGAGGAAACTGCGGCAGCCGCCCCCGGCACTGTCCCGCCTGTCATTGTTGCGGTCAAAGTAAAAGTCGCTGCGCTAGGCCCAAAATTAACCGCGGCAATGTAATACAAACCGGATTGAAGCGCGGGCGATCCGCCAGACGTAATGACAATTGTCTCTGGCAAGCCGGGATTGTTGGTTGAGCCGTGATCGGCCTGCACAGCACTGCCAGAAACCGTCACGCGCTGATTGAACCGTGCAAACAGGTCAACGTCTTGGGTTCCGGACAGGTCCAGCTTCAATTGCGTGACTCCGGGCGGGACAAAAATCGCGTACTGAGTGGCGAACAAAGTTCCCGACCCTGAAGACGGCGCTCCAATCAAACCAGCGACAGCCGACCCCGAAGTTAGAAAGGCAGTCGTTGGCTGAGTGGCAGTCCCGCCTAAACCACTGAGCGAGACGCTGGTTGAAGGTTTCGTTGGATCATTGCTGGCAATCGTCAGAGTTCCGTTGCGGATTCCTGCGCCTGTGGGCGTGAAGCGCACGGCGATTTGCGACTGCCCCCCAGCGGCAATCGTCAAGGGCAACGAAGGCGAGACAAGAGTGAATTGAGAGTTGTTGGAAGATATATTGGTGATAGTCAGCGCAGCGCCTCCGAAATTTGAAATGGGCAGGTTTTGCTGCTGCGCGACTCCGACGGTGGAACTGCCGAAACTGAGTGATGTCGGAACGTTAATCCGTGCAGTATTTGGAACATCATTCGTAACAACAGCGCGAATCAGCAAATTGACAGGAGTCGCAGTGCCCTGCAGCGTCAAAGGCCCGATAAAAGTCGCTCCATTATTGGTCGAAGCAAAAGCACGTTGCTGTTGAGTTCCATTCAGATCAACCGGGAAAACCACTCCTCCAAATGGATTTGGAGTCTGGAAACCAACATAAAAATCTCCGGACGTGATCGTCGGGCCATCAGTAATCGTAAAGTCAACAAATCCGGTGGTTGCCGACTCTGGCACACTGACTGTCTGATTGACGACAAAGGTAGGGCTGGCCGCTGGCCTGCTTGTACCCGCCGCTCCGACAAAGGCAACCAGCTTGATTGGCGATCCCACAGGGGTTGGGATTCCCTGCACACGTGGGATTGTCAGGCGAATCGCTTGCAACGTCGCCGGGTAAACAGTCGGCGTCAACCGATTAACCGCAATTACAGCATCGCCTGATATCACTGTTTCAGAGGTTCCATCATCTGTCAGCAAGACTTCTTCTGCGACGATTGTTGAAAACTGGTCGGTAAATAGACTAGCTGCCTGGCTTTTTTTCAATACTATGTTGGCCGCAGCCAACAAGCTTATAAACAAAAACACCCCGGCTCCGAACCTTACGATGCGGAATTTATCTTCAGACTTATGTAAGTTCATAATGATCCTTCTCCATCTCTAACAGGCATTCAAAACTTAGCCGACGCATAGTGTCAAGCATTCATTCCAGCTTAATGCTGAAAGGCCTTTCAGCGGATCCTAAGTTTGACTTGATTGGGCACGCTCACTATGCTGACGCGGTTTTCACACTAAACTTTACCAAGACACAAAAGCAATAAAGTACCGACGATGAGCGATTTAGAGTTAATACGCCGCCGCCTGAGCGAACGGCTTGCTCCGCCACACAACCTTCAGATCGAAACTGCGCGCATTCGACAAGCTGCCGTAACTCTGCTGTTGCGTGAATCACATAACGCGGCGGAATTGTTAATCATCAAACGCGCTGATCGTGAGGGCGATCCGTGGTCTGGGCATCTGGCCTTGCCAGGTGGACGCGCCGAACCTGAAGACGCCGACTTGCTGGCGACTGCCGCCCGAGAAACTCATGAAGAAATCGGAGTTGATTTACTGAGCGGCGGCGAGTTCGTCGGCCAATTGCCGTTGATCGCTCCAAAAAACCCTGGATTGCCCCAAATTGAAATCACACCGTTGGTCGCTCTCGTTCCGCCTCAATACGAATTTCGGTTCAGTGATGAGGTTGTCACAGCTTTTTGGATTCAGGTTGGGTGGCTTAAACGTGATGGTCGTTCAGGCGAATACCGATGGAAATCCGGCAACGCGATGCAAAAATTGCCCGCTTATCCAACTGAACAAGGCTTGATCTGGGGAATAACCGAAAGAATTCTGACTAACTTTTTAGAACTTCTGGACTGACGATGAACCAACCAACAACAACTAACAACCAACCACACCTGGTTCGCCATTTCGGAACACTCCAGGCCACGGCGTTGAACATGTCGAACATGATTGGCATCGGGCCGTTTTTAACTATTCCATTGTTGATGACCGCGCTTGGTGGGCCACAGGCCATGCTCGGTTGGTTGATAGCCGTTCTGATTGTCATACCTGACGGTATGGTTTGGAGCGAGCTTGGAGCGGCAATGCCCGGTTCCGGTGGCAGTTATATTTATTTGCGCGAAGGTTTCGGCAGTAAGACTTTTGGCCGATTGATGGCGTTCCTGTTCATTTGGCAGTTCATCGTCAGCGGCCCATTCGAGATCGCTTCCGGTTACATCGGCTTTGCTCAATATCTAAATTACATCTGGCCTGATGCGTCTAAAAATCTGATCGTGATTGTCATTGGAACAATCAATATTGCCTTGCTCTATCGGCAGATTACTCATATCGGCAAAATTACAGTCAGTTTGTGGATCGGCACTTTGATGACCACGGGGCTGGTCATTTTCACCGGAGCCATGCACTTCGACCCGAAGATCGCTTTTGACTTTCCGCCGGGAGCTTTCAATTTTTCAGCTGGTTTTCTTTTTGGACTTGGCGCAGCTTCCAGAATAGGGGTTTACGATTATCTTGGCTATTACGACATTTGCTACATCGGCGACGAAGTCAAAAACCCAGGCCGGACAATTCCCCGCTCGATCATCATCAGCGTAATAGCCGTCGCTTTGATCTACATTCTGATCAATCTTTCGATCATTGGCGTAGTTCCATGGCGTCAATTCGTTCCGGCGGAAACCACAAAGCAGATTTCAGATTTTGTAGTATCAGTAATGATGGAACGAATTTATGGCCGTCCGGTAGCTATCGCAGTCACGATCATGATTTTGTGGACGGCTTTCGGTTCCTGCTTCGCCTTGTTGCTTGGATATTCCAGGATCCCGTTCGCGGCTGCGCGTGATGGATACTTTTTCAAGGTTTTCGGCAAGCTGCATCCTAAACACAACTTCCCTTATGTTTCACTGCTTGTCATTGGAGCGATTGCAATTGTATGCAGCTTTTTTACACTTGGAACAGTGATTGACGCTCTGATTGCGCTCAGAATTCTGGTGCAGTTCATCGGACAGATCATCGCAATCACCTTGCTGAGAAAAAATGCGCCGCAACTTCACCGGCCCTATCGCATCTGGCTTTATCCGATACCTAGCTTGATTGCATTGATAGGCTGGCTGTTCATTTACCTGACACTGGAACCCTGGATGATTGCAGGCAGCTTAATCGCCTTGATAATTGGAATTGTCAGTTTTCTGCTCTGGTCACGAAGCACAGATAGCTGGCCATTTCAAATTCCAATTAGCGCGGCAACCGACGATTAACTTCATCAAGCATCCCATATCGTTAGTTGACTGACTCTGCCAGTCAACTGCTGCCTGGGCTTAAGCCAGCCTTAACTCCTCTGGAAGTGCGCTAACTGTTGCTAACCAAGCAATTCCGTCATTGAAGAAATGCGCGCGTTTGATGGCACACCCATTGCTCAAGGAAAGGGTGCAACGAAGCTGTTTTTAGCACGTAAGATTTATCTGCTAAGATCGCCACCGTCCAAGCAAGTGGCGACAATTAAGCGAGGAATGATCGTCCCCTTACACGGCGTTCAGCAGGCATACCAAAAATGAAAGCTTGGGCAGAAGGGGGAAGTTATGAAAGCAATCAAGAAGATTATTTTTGCGGTTTCAATTACTACAGCGTTGGCCTTTAACGCCTCCGCAAATGTTCAGTGGCTGGGACAGGAAAAGAAACCTCCGGAGAAGGTGAAAGAACAACCTAAACCGGACAAAGGTAAAAACGAGCCTCGTGGTAATGACAGAAAAGACGACAAGAAAGACGATAAGAAAAAGCCTCTCTAAGCAGCCCAATTAAAAGAAACGGCTGACCTGGAAAAATCTGCCAACGATTTTTTCTCTCTCCTTACCATGAATGCCCGCTGTTGATTTTTCATCAGCGGGCTTTTTTTGTCTTTGAAAATAAAATTGCGCTCCCGGCAAACAGAGGCTGGAAGCGCAAAATCTCTTTTTTCAGGTATTGAATTTACGCATTGCTCTTGGCGGAAGTCTTTGCATCATCCTTGGCAGCTATCTTTTTGGCTCTTCTTGCTATGCCCAATTGCTTTGGATTCTTACGAGATTTGCCTGAAGTGCCCCTGCTGATTTTGCCAATTTTGCGAAGAAATAACACTTAACCGGTGGCTAAGGCTGGACGCAATGGCAAGTCAGAACGTAAACTGCGCCCGCGAGTTTTCCTCACACTGAATTTCTTCACAACAATTCAATCTCGAAAGCTCGAATTGCGAACAGTTTTCAAAACAAATCAGACGGCTTCGCTCAATGCAAAGCCAACATTCTCACTCGACTTGCGGAGGGTTCATGAAACGAACAGGCCTTATCCTTGCGGCATCATGCATGCTGATCGCGACTTTTTTCTACGCTTTCGTTAACAACAAAGTCGGAGCAGCGGCAACCACCGTCTTTTCTGATGACTTTAGTGCTAACACCAGCGCCACATTCACGACGAGTGGAGCAATCGGTGCCAGCAGTTTCAGTGTAACCAGTTCCGGCGCTGATTGGGGTGCAAGAAGAAATCCTTCTCCTGCGCAGCTTGAATTAACGAATGATGCCACTGCTACTGCCAATGTCCTCGGTTGGGGCTTTGCCAGCACTTCGACGGCTTCGTTTCTCTCCCCTTACAACACCACGCTGAGTTCAAACGCCGCAACTGTCACCTGGAATTTTAATATGCGTCAAATCCGCACCGACCCGGCTGGATTTGCCTCTGGATCGTATGGCGTTGCATTTGTTTTGGGAACAACTTCCACAACGGCAGCGACGGGAGGTAATGGATACGCCGTTGTTTTAGGGCAATCAGGCGCAACCGACCCAATTAGATTGGCTAAGTTTACCAATGGGTTACAAGGGACACTGGCCAATATAATCACGTCCAATACCACTGGCTTGACGGATTTCGGAACAGAGTATTTGAGCATACGCGTCACCTACACGCCATCCACTGATACCTGGGAATTGTTTCTCAGAAACGACGGAACCACAGCCTTCGCCGATCCAACCACTGGCACACTGACTTCTCAGGGAACAGCGGTGGACAACACCTACACCGGAACTCCATTAACGGCTTTGGGCGCGTACTGGCAAGGTTCG
>JBGAPB010000037.1:0-25148 GCA_044221525.1 Blastocatellia bacterium
CTGGGACGTGCCAGGGGACTTGTCGGCGAGCCACGCGCCCTGGGGCTGAATTGCGCTTATGGCGTAATGATCCTGCTCATCGGGCGGCGGCAAATTTCGCGTTTGTGGCCAGCTCTTCTGCTGGTTAACGTTGTAACGTTATTGCTGACGTACTCGGCAAGTTCAATCGCGCTGTTCATCGCCGGGACGGTGGTAGCACTGGTTTTCTTTTCCAACAGCGAACGGCTAACAATGGCTGGAGTTGTAGCGGCGGCACTAACAATTGCGTTTCTGACTTCTGTACTGCTACCTCAACAATTTGACCTGGCCGTTCAGACACTAAGTTTACGCTTCGACCCTGATTATAAGTTGGCCGGAATTCCTCCCGGTACTTTTGGTCAGGAGATTGCGTACCGTCTGGATGTGTTTGATGCCTGTGCCTTGCTATTCCTGCTCGACCAACCACTTTATGCCTTGCTCGGCACGGGGCCGGGGTTGATACCGCTGCCCGCCTCTGATTACGTTCCCCCCGGTTTGTATAGCCTGATATGGACCCCTGAAACAGGCATCAACAGCCCGCCATATCATGGCCCATTGCTTGAAATGGGTAATGGTGGATTGATCAGTCTGGCGCTATGGCTGGCTCAGGTAATTGCAAGCTGGAACGGGCTTCGTTTTTTATCTCGACGTTTTCGCAATACGCAGGATGACAACGGAGACGATTGGCGTTTTGCCTCGGCAATGTTTTTGACCGGCTCGGTCTTTTATCTTGTACAGGTAAGTTATACCCCGCTGTGGTCCATCTTTATGGCCACAGGCTGGGTTGCTTGTCGTCGCGCACAAAGCTTTTCTACCGCCGTTCTCCCTATCACGCCACGTTCGCTTGCATTTGACCGGTTGGCTACCTCTTCTGAAGGAGTGAAGTGACCACAGCACCAACTATTCGTTGCGTCGTCCCTACGCTCAACAGTGCCACCACGCTCGATGCAACGCTGCTTTCTCTGAGCAGCCAACAAACCAGTGACATCGAAATTATCGTCGCCGACAGCGGCTCTACAGATGGCACTTTGGAAATATGCAAAAGATGGCAGGTTCGGGTGATTTATGTTCCGCCCGGAAATATGTACCGCGCCATCAATGCCGGGCTGCGCGGGGGTGACAGCGAGTGGATGGCTTATCTAAATTCTGATGATTGGATTTACCCTGATAGTTTTGACAGGCTGATTGAGTGCGGTGAGGCTACGAATGCCGATGTCATATATGGCAATTGCGATTATTCAGATGGTCAGGGGCGATTTGTTTATTCGCTGGCGGCAGCTCAGCCGTCTCAACTCTTGCCGCTATTCCGCAAACGCTGCATGGGCTTCGCGCAACAAACTGCCATCTTTCGCCGCCGCGTTTATAAACAACTTCAGGGATTTGATGAGTCTTTTGTTTATCGTGCCGATGGTGATTTTTATGTACGGGCATTACTTGCGGGTTTGCGCTTCGTACATCTGGCTGGCCCTTCCGTCGCCTGTTTTCGATTGCACGAAAAGCAGTTCAGCAATCGCGGCCTGAGCCTGACTGAGCTTGAAGCCGACCGAATCTTCAACAAGCCTGAACTAAAGCCAGGGCTTGATGATCAACTGATTTTCGCCGGATGGCGATTGAAAAACCTGCCGCACTATCTGATTCGAATCCTGCGTGAATCGCTGCTGGCTAACCGGGTTCGATTTCCGCGCTCAATTGAAACCTACAATCACCGCTAGTCAGGTAAATCACGGATTAACGGCTTCAACGTAAACGCTTTCCTCGTCGCGCTCAAACAGATCGAGTTGGCCAGGATCATGAATCGTCGTCTTTCCCGGCGGCAATACTTGGGCATCTTTGAATCCGGCCTGCTGCAATAAACGACACAACGATTTGCCGTCATACATCCACAGATGGTGACGCTCCCCAACCAGCAAATACTTGAGCATCCCACCCAACCCCACAGGCTTCGGAACGGCTACATAAAGACTTTCCATAAATGAATCGGCATCGGCTTCTCTCATATAAGCCTCGACATGATGCCGCAAATCGGGCACAACAATTCGTATTATTCCGCCTGGAGAAAGCACTCGCCGGGCTTCGAGCAAAAACGATTCGGCTTCTGAACGCTCAAGGTGTTCAAGCATATGACAAGAATACAAAACTCCGACGGAGCCATTTGGCTCAGGAATGTGTCCAACAACATTTGCGTAACGGATGTCATGCTCTCGCACAAGCTCCATAAATCGCCGTTGTTTTTCTGAAATCAAGCCGGTGTTGCGCAAGATCGTCACAAGTAACGGGTATTGCGCCAAACGTAAACTTATCGAATTGTCATAATTCGCCCAACCGATTGTCGGCACATCGCCGCAACCTACATTGAGTCGCTTTAAGTCTGGGTTCATGAATTCACTTTTCGATTTTTGATTGCGTCCGACCAGAACATCAGGTTCTTTGCGAGGAGTCGTGCCGTGTGCTAAAAACATCTTGTTATCGTAACCACTTGATCCGCTCCCCTTTCGGCATACACTCCTCACCAATACAATTGAACTTATGACAATGAACTCCCTCTATCGCATCATTCAACTAAATCGGCTGGTCAAAAATCACCGGGTGAAGTTTGCCGCCGTTCTAGCTGCGCATCATCTCAAACTGCGCCATCTTTTTCTGCGTTTCGATCCAGTCATGGCGTGCAATCTCCGTTGCCAGATGTGCTATTTCAGCGACGACCAGTTTCGTAAAGACAACAAAGGCATCTTCAAACCGGAAGAGATTGACCGACTGGCGGAAATGTTCTTTCCCAAAGCCGTCCAACTGGTCATCGGTTGCGGCGCTGAGCCGACCTTGTACAAGGACTATCCCAATCTGGTGAAACTGGCAAAAGAATATAAAGTCCCTTTTGTCGGCCTGACATCTAGCGGTCAGTTGATTACGGCAGAGCACCTGGAACGTTTATTCGATTACGGTTTGAATGAACTATCACTTTCCGTTCACGGCGTGAAACAGGAAACTTACGAACGATTGATGGTCAATGCTTCTTACGAACGATTCCACGAATTGCTCAGCCAGTTCGCCACGCTGGCTAAAAAAAAGCCCGCGCCAAATCTGCGTTTCAATTACACCGTCAACCCCGACAATCTGGATGAACTTGCCGACTTCTTCAAAGTCTACGGTCATTATTCGATCAATACGCTGCAAGTCCGACCGATTATGGATATTGGGCAAAGCGATTATCGTAACTTCGGCCTAAGCCTATGCGCCGAAACTTACAACCGCACTATCGAATCACTGGCAAAAGAAGCCAAAGACCGTGACATCACATTCCTGGCCAATCGCTATGACCCGACTTACGACGCCGAGTCTGAAAACTATGGCAGTGTCATTCTGGATTCAGTCCATCGCTACATCTCACCTCAGCGAGTTTGGCGTCACGATTTCAACTGGCGCGAAGAAACCTACAAAGAATTCTGCCGTCGAATCAAATGGAGCCAACGTTTGCGTCAGGCCCTCTTCTCGCATAGAGACTCGCTGACTTCTACGAACCCTTTCAGCTACACCTTGTCTGGAAGGTACGACGTAAAGTTTTGAAACTGTCGCTGGTCACGCTTTGCTCAAAGTTGATGTCAGCCAGTCACTCAGCCGCTTTCGTGTCGGGTGAAACCAGGCGGACGCAATGATTAGCGAGCCGCTGAGCAATGCTACCAATCCGGCAACCTGCCATAACTCAATTGCTGGCCGCATTTTGTAATAACCCATCACTCCCGCCAGAGAACCCAAAACGCCAGACACCAGCAGCCGAAAACTGGCGGGCGGCAGCAACTCAGCAAACGACACATTCCATTTCAAATGATAAGCCGCGATGACCGTGGCTCCGCTGATAATCAAAGCCAGCGCGCTGGCAGCGGCGACTCCATAACCGCCGAAGATTTTGCCAAGCGACCATCCCAAAACCAGATTCAACGCTCCGAGCACCAGATGGCTGATGGTATTCCATCGCAATTCGCCGATTCCAAGGTTGACGAAGTAAGCTGGCGCGCTCAACAAATTACCCAACCATCCTGCCACCAGCAACGCTGCACAAAGCACAAATCGTTTTTCGTAATGCCCTATCCAAAGTTCGGAAATCACAGGAAGCGATGCCCCAAGCAAAGCAAACAATGGAACTCCGAAAAAGAAAAGCAGCCGGTAAGATTCTCGATAAAGCCGGCTGGTCGCGTCTGGTTGCTCTTCGTGCAAACCTGCAATCACAGGAACCAGAGATTGGTTGGCGGCAATGATCGCCGTACGAAGCTGGCTGACCAGGCGGCTGGCCATTTCGTAATATCCAACCAACGCAGTTCCGCCAAAAGTCACCAACAAACTTTTAGTCAATGGGTCGTGCAGCAAACTTACCAGCCAGACTATTTGCGCGTTCAACCCGTAAACCATCATTTCGCGAAAGGCCGCCAGTCGCCAACGAATCGGCAACCAGCCAAGCTCCAGCAAAAATCTTTTCAGCATCAGCCAGTTGATGGCCAGAAAGATTGCCGTCTGAGTCAGTCGAGCATAAGCCAAACCCAGCAGACCGTGACGCGGAACCAGCCAGTAACACAGCGCCAGATGAACTGCCTCACCAGCGATGACCAGCAAACTGCGAGCGGCCATTTGCTGACAACCGTCAAAGGCAGATTGAAAAACTCCAGCCACGGAACTCAGGCAAAGATAGCCAAGCGCGTATGGCAGCAGGTTTTCAGCGGCCTGAAGCGATTCGTTTTTCAGCAGATGCGCCAGCCCCCAGCGCAAGAGCGGAAAGGCAGCCAACGAAATCAAACCGGTCAAAGCCCCCGCCGAAAGCGCAGCGGTTTCAACCACTTGCGCCGCTCGTGTTTCGTCGCCGCGGGCCAGATGCGAGGCCACGTATTTGACTACGCTGGCTGAAAAACCCAGATCGCCTGCGCGCGCCGCAACCGCCGCAGCCAAAGTCAAAGACCAAACTCCAAGCATTTCCACGCCGATGGAGCGCAGCAAAAACCTGTACAAGAGCCACAACAAAACGCTCATCGCCAGAATCTGTACGACGGACATTCCAGCATTGATGAGCAAACGCCGATTGGCCATCAAGCCTCCAGGCTTGGCGTTCCAGACACGCTAAAAAGCAGGTTGCTGCCGACAAAGTCGAACTTCGTCCTTGCAGCCGGACGCAAAACGTTGTCGCGTCCGATCTCAAAAGGCTCGTAGCCAAAATCGCGCAGCCAGCCAATCAACTCGGCAGTTTTTGGAACTCCGTCCAAACCGAAATCTCCGGTTTCCAGAATGATTCGCGGATGGTCGCGTTTGATAATTTCTGTCATTCCTTGCAGCACATGAAGTTCTGAACTTTCAGCGTCAATTTTGACCAGATCAACGACCGGCAAACCTCGCTCTTTGATTACGTCGTCTACTTTTCGCGCGCGAGTTTGGAACTCTATGCCCTGGCGACCGGTCTTTGAATCCCCTTCTCGCATTCCAAAAGCCGAATTGAAGGCGGAATACTCCAGCCCAAAGTCTCGCAGCGTCAGTTCGGTTTCGCTGCTGTAAGCCGCACAGTTGTGAATCAGGACGTTGTCGCTGCCGACGGTGTTTCGCATCAACTGGCCAAAAGTATTTGGCGTAGGTTCAAAGGAAAGAACTCGTCCGGTGTCGCCAACCAGATAAGAACCCAAACGCGTGAAGAACCCGAAATGCGCGCCTATGTCCACGAAGTTCATGCCAGGCCGCAACACTCTGAGCATGAATCGGCAAACGTCTTCTTCAAAAAATCCATAACGCCAGATTGTCAGCGAAATCAGTTCAGGCAAAATAACCAGAATTGGTTCGCCCCAAAAAGTCATGGCGGTGACTTCGGTTGTGTTGCCCGCCCATTGCAACATTTTGGGATAAACCATTTTTCGCGGACGGCTGAGCGTTCGCCTGAAACGCCCTCTGTTCATTGAGTTCGCGGCAGCGGTCAGCCGTTCGGCCAATCGTGTGTGTTTATCCGTTTGTTGCGGCAATTCCATAGATGTACAGAGTTCACGCTTCAGCGTGCCAAAGCTCAAAGAACACGCTGAAGCGTGAACTCTGAACTCTTTACTTATTTCAAAAATACAGCGTCAACGTAAACAACCTCGCCCGTGGGCGAACATGTCTGATCCAGATTTCCGGCATACCTGAATCCAAGCTCGTTCAGCATCGCAGCCAGTTCAATGAACGAAGGTTGTTGATCGTAAAGCTTGAACAGGTTGATTTCGACAATAACGGCGCAGGCTTGACTCAGTGTCTTCCTTGCGCCTTGAATCACCTGACGTTCGTAACCCTGCGTATCGAGTTTGACCAGAATTTCGGCCTGCAAATTCTGACCGCTCAACGCAGCATCCAAAGTTGTCAGTTTTACCGGCACGGAATCCTGCGTTCGGGTTTGCGGGTAAAGTTGGTTGCAAACTTCGGTTGTCGCCAACAACGAAGACGACGCGCTGTGCTCGACGTGTCGAAACATATTTGCTTCGCCTTCTTCGGCTCCCAAAGCGACATTGAACGCACTCACCCGCCCGTTTTGAGCTTGCGCCCATTTCTGTAACGTGGCGAAAGGTTCAGCCAGCGGTTCGAAACAGTAAAGTTTGGCTTGGGGGAAAAATTGGATGATGTGTCGCGCGAACTGCCCTGTGTTGGCTCCGACATCAACCACCGAACGAATCGGCAAATGACGCAATCCCAACAAGGTTCGACCTGGATTCCGGCTTGCTCTGGTAACGTCCAATCCAGTGAGGTTGAACAAGCCTTTGATGATTGCCACTGCGCCGCCGTAAATCGAAGCCATTTCGCCGTCGCCTTCCTCAATCTTTGTAAAATTCCGCGATCTTTTCAACCACGTATTGCTGTTGTTCGGCGGTCAGTTCCGGGTAAATCGGCAACGACAAACATTCCAGCGCAGCTTGTTCAGTGACAGGCAAGTCGCCGGATTTGTAGCCCAAAAACTCAAAGCACTGTTGTTGATGCAGCGGCACAGGGTAATAAATTTCAACTCCTATGCCTGCCGCTTGCAGGTGTGCTTTCAGTTCGTCGCGACGCTGACAGCGAACGGTATACTGGTGAAAGATGTGGCGGCAATCGTCATGAACTTTCGGCGCTATTATTTCAGTCAAGCCTGCCGCTTTGAAAAGCTGGCCGTATCGCTCAGCATTTGCTCGACGAGCTTCAGTCCACTTTTCCAGGTGGCGCAACTTCACGCGCAAGACGGCGGCTTGCAATCCGTCCAGGCGACTGCAAATTCCAACGACCTGATGGTAATACTTCGGCTCCATTCCGTGGACTCGCAACATGCGAAGCCTGGCCGCAAGCTCATCATCGTTCGTCACCATCAATCCGCCGTCACCCGCTCCGCCAAGATTTTTTGAGGGGAAAAAACTGAAACAGCCAATGACTCCCATCGAACCTGCGCGTCGCCCTCGGAATTCAGAGCCGATGGCCTGAGCAGCATCTTCGACAACCGGCAGGTTGTGTTTGGCCGCAACCGACAAGATCGCGTCCATTCGCGCACACTGGCCATAAAGATGAACCGGCAGAATCGCTTTTGTTTGTGGAGTGATTGCGCCTTCCAGCAGAGCAACGTTCAGATTGAAATCGTCGCGGTCAATATCCAGGAAAACCGGTCGAGCGCCAAGCCGTGTAATCGCGCTGGCTGTCGCAAAAAAAGTGTAAGCCGTTGTGATGACTTCATCGCCCGGCCCAACGCCAAGCGCCATCAGCGCCATCAGCAAAGCGTCCGACCCCGAAGCACAGCCAATAGCATGTTTAACCTGGCAGTATTCGGCAATCTCGCTTTCAAAGCTGGTGACATCCGCACTCATGACAAACTGCTGGGTGTCAAAAACGCGCGTCACTTCGGCCATGACTTCATCACGGATGGTCTGGTGCTGCGCAACCAAATCAAGCAAAGGAACTTTCATCGTCAAAATTCTTCTTTCGTACTTTTCGGTGAAACTGTCAGTGCCAAAACGAGCAGGAATAGTAGAGCATTAGCCGCAATCTGCAAGTTGAAGTCCAGGAAGCTGTGAACCGCTATTCCCAGCAAGGCCACGAAACCTCCAAGAATAAGTGAGCGGTCATTGCTGCGCATTCGGTCGAGTTGTTGAAACTGCCGACGAAGCCCGCGAAACAACTCAAACAAGAACCACAAGCCGATCAAACCGCCAACCAATCCGGCATCGGTCAGCAATTGAAGGTAATCGTTGTGCGTATGTTCCAGCCTTTCATTCTTCACTGACGAACGTCCATAAGCCGGATAAGCGGTCTGAAATGCACCAAGCCCCACACCGGATAAAGGATGATCTTGAATCATCTGCCAAGCACCGCGCCAGTATTCGGTCCGCGTCACCAGTGAATATTCACTGGAACCTTGTCGCAGCATGTTGAAGCGATTGGCCAAAGGCTCATAACCGATCCACATCACCAGCAACAAAACCGCAGCCAACGCTCCGGCGGCAATCAGTTTGTTTCCCGCCAGACTGATTTCATCGCTCAATCCGCGGCGCTGTGCCCAGACTGCAATCAGCATCATCGCCAGCAGTTCGACGCCCAAAGCCAGAATTCCTCCGCGCGACCCTGAAAAAACCAAGGCCACTGCCATCATCACTACGCCAATCAACCAGATCAGTCGCTGCTCGAATTTGATTCTGGCAAACAACAGAAAGGCAAGCGGCAGAGGCAAAATCAATTCAACCAAACCGGCAAAGTGGTTGTAATTTCCATAAGGCCCATAAGGGGCGATATAAATCGAAACCGGTCGCACCCAGTACATTTTGCCGTTGTAAGTCAGTCGCTGAACGATGGCAAAAACCGAGACTGCAAACCCAAAGATAGCCAACGTGAGCAGAACCTTTTTTCGCCGCTCTGAGCTTCGCAACGTGTGAAGTGCAGCAATGAAGTAAATTGCCATTGCCAGCCACTTGACCGTCGCTTCTTTGGTGGCTTGATGATCGAAGGAAAGAGACGGCACAGCAGACTGGGTTGCGCCCCACGCAGTCAGCGTCAGCAGCGGCAAAGCCAGTCGCCAGTTTCCAAAATCGGATTTTGAATCGAAGGTAAAGCGAGCGGTCAAAAGTACGGCGATGACCAAAGCATTCAGTTCAAACAAAGCCAACGACCACGGCTCGACCGTTCCGTAAGCCAGCACGGCAAGCATCGCCGTGACGATTAAATCAGCGAAGATGAAGCTTTCAAGTTTTGAATTCTTTGTGCTCATTGCTGACTCAATTTGAAATCGTCCAGCCACAATTCGGCAATGCGAAGGTTATCAATTGTCTTCAACTGTGGCGCGTGAATCGTCAGACGCAATCCGAGAGTGTTTTCAGGAACTGAAAAAGAAATGGCCTGTTCGCTCCAATCATTCGTCCCGCTCGGCACAACTGCGCGCAAATTGAACAGATCAGGGTTGGCCGCGTCGGTGATTCCGATAAACGGAGTTTCAGCGGGCGAAGAAGGGATGTTTTTAGTTTTTACAAAATAGCTCAACTTATATTGGCGGGAAGGTTCAACTGCTATCAGTTGCGAAATTTCGCCAAAGCCGGAACTCATTGAAGCGATGAACGATAGATGCAAAACGTAAGAGCCGGAATGGGCTGCGAGGTCGCTGCGAGTGGCTCGGACTTCGGGATGGCGGCGAATCGCCCAGTCAAAGCCTTCGCCAAGGTCAACCTCCGTCGCATATTTTTCGCGCAAAGGCGTCAGCTCGAAACCTCCATTCGCAATCAAGTTGTCGCCTTCGCCAACGGGAAAGCCTTCCGACACAGAAAACTTTTGCCAAACCTGGCTGGCTTCTCTGAAACGGTTTTTGGATTGAAGTTCCCGAACCAATTGCGCGACCAAAGTCCGGTAAGTGATGGAGTTTTCAGCCGGTAAGCGACGCCAGATTTCCAGCGCCTGATCCATTGCATCGTGACCGGAAAGAAATTCTGCCAAATAAGCCTGAGCAGCAGAGTCGGCTGGAGTAACTCGGCGCAACGCTTCCAGGTTCATTCCCAACGCGCCGGAAATTGCGTTGTAAGCATTGAGCGTCGCCAATCGGTCTGGCGGTGGCGAAGCATTGCCATAAAGCGAACCGGACAAAGCAACAGCATCGCGGAAATCATCCAGCGACGCTTCGGTCTTCCCTGCCCGCAATCTGAAGTTAGCCAACGCCCAGCGAGCTTCAAAATATCTGGGCGCAAGTGCGACCGCTCGCTGCATTGAGGTTTCGGCCTCTGATGTTTGCCCGTTCGCGTCGTAAGCTTTGCCAAGCTCCAGCCAGTAACGGTAATCGTTGGGTGAAGCCTGAACAGCTTTTTGCAGATCAGTGATGGCTTCGGCAACACGCGGCGAGTCCGCCTGATTGAGTAAAAAACGCGCTCGCGCAGCCAGTACCTCGGCATTTGCAGGAGCGTATCTGACTGCCAGATCAAGGCTTTCGGCATTTTGTCCGCCAGCTTGACCATAAGCGATCAGCGCACTGGCAATATAGTTTTTAGCTATGAAATTTCCGACCCACACAGAAAGGGTCAGGACGGCAATGAACAAAGGGAGGCGTTTGGACATAAATCAAAAGGCAAAAGACAAAAGGCAAATATCAAAAATGAAAGAGGCGTGCGCCTAACTTTTGCCTTTTGAGATTTGCCTTTTGCCCTTTGATTTTCAAGAACTACTTTCTTCGTGACTGTGATAGTAGGCGTACTTGTAATTGTAGTAGTAACTTTCTGTGTTCAAATCAATGCAGTTGAGCACGACTCCAAAGAGTTTGGCGTTCACGTCTGCCAAAGCCTGTTTTGCCCGCTGAACAGCTTCGCGTGGAGTGTGGTTGCTCTTGACCACTATAACGACTCCGTCAACGTGCGGCGAAATTATCAACGCATCGGTAACGTGAATAACGGGTGGCGAATCAATGATGATGTGATCGAATCGCTCCTGAAGCTCTGAAACCAGATAGCGCATCTTGATTGAACTGAGCAATTCCGAGGGGTTCGGCGGCACAGGGCCGGCAGGCATCACATAAAGATTCGGTATGTCGTGTTGAATTATCACCTTGTCCACCGGCACTTCGCGCGACAAGTAAGTCGAAAGTCCAGCGTCATTCTTCGTGCTCAGAATTTTGTGGCAGCGCGGGCGACGCATGTCTGCGTCCAGCACCAGCACTTTAGCGCCAGTCTGGGCCAGTGAAATTGCCGTGTTGGCAACAATCGTGGTTTTGCCCTCAGCCGGATGACTGCTGGTGATAAGCATTGTTCGCGGAGCATGTTCAGCCGACGACAATAACAGCGAAGTTCTCAGCGCGCGATAGCTCTCTGCAAAAGACGAGAGCGGATCATGCCCAGAAAGCAGTTCGTTGCTCATGGCGGTCAAAGCTGTGCTCTTTTTGCCATTGCCGTTTCTGTTGGCCGCGCTGATCCCCAGCATCTTGTTTTTAGCCAGGCTTTGCAAAGACGGAATGCCGCCAAGCGAAGGCAATTGCACGATTCGTTCAACGTCTTCAGCCGTATTGATCGTGTTATTCAGGTATTCCAGGAAGAAGGCCAATCCAATTCCCAGCGCCAAGCCAATCAACACACTCAGGCCAATGTTCAAAGCTTTGTTTGGCTTGACCGGAGCTATTGGAACTTCAGCTTCCTGAACGCGGCGAATGTTCGACGGACTGAAATCACTTTCAACCTCAGCCTGTCGCAATCGCCCCTGCAAGTCTTCAAAATTCTTCCGATTGGTTTCGATCTTCTGCTTGATCAAACTCAGTTCAGACGACTCGCGGTTTTGTTGGATAGCTTCGTTTTTCGATTGGCCAAATGAGGCTATCAAATCCGCTTCGCGCCTTTTAGCCACTTGATACTGTGTTTCGATATTTTTGATGATCTTAGCTTTATGGTCTGTAAGCTGGGTTTCAAGTTGCTTGACCTGTTCAAGAACCTGTTTTACCGCCGGGTAAGTCGGCTGATATTTGGCCAGTAGATTAGCCAGTTCCTGTTTCTGTTTGCTCAACTCACGGGTCAAGGCCTGGACCGTTCCATCAGTTATAACTTGCGGCAGTTCATCCGCCGCGACTTCCCGGCTGCGGTTGTAAACGGCCTCGGCCAGACGGCGCTCGTTCTGCAACTCGACTAATTGACGATTCAGTTCGGAAGTGCGATCAACTGTGATGTTGCCTTTGTCCTCGGACGAAGAAATGATTCGGTGAACCGACAGATATAGCTGCTGCTCGGCTTCGGCTTGGCGTAGAGCAGCTTCAGCTTCTTTTACACGATCAGCCAAAAACTCTTTGGCTTTGCTGACCCCTTGCAATCGGCTTTCCATTGACCAGGTGATGTATTCGGATGCTGTGGTGTTAGCCGCTTCCGCCGCTAATTTTGGATTGTAGGCATCGAAAGTCAGCGTCACAACTTTGGTCTGTCTGCCAACCGACACGTCATATCTTCCCTGAAATGCGTTGACCAGACGGACTTCTCGTTCATTTTCCGACAGCTTATCCGCATTCTTCAGCCTGAATTCATCATTCTCCGACAAATTCAGTTTTTGAATCACACGGCGCGCCAAATCACGGCTGTGCAAAATATCTACTTGAGTTTGCAAAAAGAAAGGGTTGAAGACGCTGGCACTTTCCGATTCAAGAATTTGCCTGCCCTGTGCCACACGCTCTGTTTCGCGGCCAATTTCCAGCTTGGCTTCAGCCCGGTAAACCGGTTTCGTCAACATGGTTCCAATGGTCACAATGGTCACCAGAACTACCAATGTCGCCAAAACTATCCATTTGTGGCGGCGAATGATGCGGAAGTATTCACGTACGGAATTCTTTTCAACATCAACTGCAGGGTAACGGCTATAAGCTGGATAACCGCCAACTTTTCTTGCCTCTTTACCCAAGTCTCTATTCGATTGGGGAATGCTGGTGAGAGCAGTTTGATTATCGTCGTAGTTGTTCATTCAAATGCGTTTAGGTGTTTGGTAATCGAGTAATGGTGTCGTTACAACAATAATGGCCTGCTTTTTATCTGAAAACTCCCCAGCCCAGCGCGCTGGATAATCCTCCAGCAAAAGCCTGGATCAACGAGCGGGTCTGTTTGCCGCGAGTGGATTCAGGAACCATCACTACGTCATAAGGCTTGAGCACGATGTCTTTAGTCGCGTCTTTTTCAATGTCGCTAAAATTAATAACCGTGTCAGTGGCAGAAGTTTGATCCGGTCCATTGGAGCGAACCAGATGAACCTCTTTCTTTTTTGCATCTTCCGACAGACCACCTGCCAGTGCAATTGCCGCCGTCAACTTGATCGGTTCTTTAAGCGGAAACGGACCAGGCTTATTCACACCGTTTCCAGTCACATAAATTATTCCAGCTTCTGGAACATTGATCATGTCTCCATCACGGAGTACGCGATTCAACTCCGGCTTACGAACCAAATCATTGAGGCTAATAACTTCCAGGCTTTCAGTCGGCTGAAAACGCACCAGTTGAATCACATTGCCCGCCTTGTCGGTTAGGCCACCTGCGTCACTGATCAAATCATAAACCCTCATTTCGCGATTTAATGCTATTTGCTTTGGCTTATTGACGGCTCCTGCTATTGAGACTTTCTGGGCGTTATATTCTTCGATGAAGATCGTAACTTGAGGTTCTTTAAGAATGACTATGAATTCTTTTCGCAAAAGCTCCGTGGCTTGTTGCTCAGTCAAACCGGCAAGTTTAACACTGTGATCTATGTACAAAAGCTCAATTGTGCCTTCTTGCGAAACTTTGACTTTAGTTCCTTTAAGATCAGTTTCACCGGCAACTGTAATAACCAAAACGTCACCTGGTCCAATTTTGTAATCACGACTTGGCCGTGCTGAACCGTTTGCAGAGGAATTACCCGACGCTATCTGCTCTTGCTGGGCTATAGCAGTAGAAACACTTATCAACAAGAAGGCGAGAAACAAAGTCAGTCTAGTAGAAAAAGAGAATTTACAATGAGTCATCGCGGTAAGACCTGAAGTAAGATTCGCGACCATTTCGGTGAGGGTGGGCAGCGGTACGAATCTGGACTATCACAGAGGGCGTTTTCAATCTTTTAGTCTTTATCTAAACAATGCGCCGGAATCATTCGATAACCGAGTGACTCCGGCGCAGCGTCAATTTGCCAGTTTTGCTGCCAGATTATGCCTGGAAGCTTAATTGCAGTTATGGACGGAATCCGCTAACGACAATTGAACTTGGTGTCACGTTATCTGATTGCGAAGCGGCAACTATACCGGCCACAGCGCCACCGACACCGGCGATAATAAGAGCAGCGATTGCGCCGGGGCTAAGCCCCGCACCCTGATTAGCAGTTGATAGCCGAGCGCAACGTGGAGCGCTTTGCGAGCCAACGGATACCTCGCTACCGGCTGCAACATACTCAACCTTACTGCCGGAAGCGACTTTAGCATCGCTGCGGCTTGCAGCCACCCGTGTATTGCCACAAGTGACATCAATCGTAAGTGTTGACGCATTCTTTCCATCAGCTGTCGCAACACCTTCCGCTGTTGCAACATTGATAGCCACACCAGCAGGTGAGCTAACGACGGCTCTGCCAGCAATAAGATTGCCACCAATCTTGCTATCGGCAAAGCTAATAGTCATTTCCGATTCAGGGCCAAGTTGGACACGCCCCAATTTGCCCAGACTGACCGTCGCCATTCCATTGCGAGCGGTCTTGATTTTGCTTTCACTAAATACCGTCGCGCCGGAAATCGCTGCTGTGCCATTGATTGTGACGCTACCAGTTACAGACAATTCGCCTGCAGCCTTGACCGCAGTTTGCGCGAACACCGAAGTAGTCACCAACGAATAGAAGCTACTGACAGCCACTACTACAGCAACAGTCAACGCCTTCCGAAACATAGTTGGCTTACGCATTATGGTTCCTCCCGTGAACAATTAGTTTTATTTTCCACCCACGCCAGAACTACAGTCGCTCAGACGAGAGAGGGTTTATAAACTTGATTACTAGAACTTCAACCGAGCCTGAAGCGGCTCACCGGAGTTGCAGCTTAGCTTAAAATTACCGTAACCGGCAAGAATTTTTAAGGCTTAAATTACTGCTACAACTAAAATTTACAACGAGGATCAGAAGCGAGCTTAGTTTTACCCGAAACATGAACCTCAGTCAACTCTGGTAGCCACCTTTTATGTAAGTAGCCCATAGTCTTACAATAGAAATATAGAATTCTGCTGACCTCACTCTTCTTCGTCGTCAAGCAGTCCCTTTTCAGCCAATTCTTGACAATTGATACAATAACGAACCCACGGCAAGGCCTCCAGGCGCTTAGGCAATATCTCGTTTCCGCAGTTAGTACATACACCATACTCTTCATCTTCAATGCGCTGGATCGCCTCTTCAATCTGAGTCAGGATTAGCCTGTCATTGGTTGACTGGCTAAAAAGCAGTTCTTTGGTATACGAGTTCGAGGCTTTATCAGCAGGGTCCTGGGTTGCTTCGGTATCGGCTTCTCGTCCGTAATCTTCGGTGCGCCCGACCACTCCAGACAGAGCGCCACGCTCCGCAATCAAACGATCGTGATAAATTTTCAGTTTCTTTTTGTCCATCCACTCTTCTCCCAAATTTCAAGAATCAGGGCTTTTGAAGTCGGCGATTAAACTTCAGAATTTGTGATAAGGCAAGCCAGCTAATATCGTAAATGCACGATAAACTTGCTCAGTCAAAATCACTCTGGCTAGTTCGTGCGTCAACGTCATTCGCGACAAAGACAGCTCCAGATTGGCTCGCTGCCTGACTTCATCACTGACTCCAGCAAAACCTCCGATTACAAAAGCCAGACGCTTTGTGCCTGATTGTTGGCGTGTGCCGATAAACTCTGCCAGTTCCAGAGAAGTCATTGCTAAACCACGCTCATCCATCAAGACAACAAAATCATCTTTCTCAATAGCATTAAGTATTTTCACACTTTCAGCAGCTACCACTCGGCGCTCATCAGCGCTGCCTTGCTCTTTCAACTCACTCAGATCGGAATGAGCGAAACGTTTAATCCGAACCAAATAGTCAGTCACCAGAGCAGCGCAATTATTATCTTTGGTTTTACCTATCCAGACGAAATGAAATTTCAAACTTCTACTCGTTCGGCGTCTCGCCACAACCGCTCAAGGTCGTAAAACTGGCGCGACTTTTCAGTAAAGACATGAACAACGAAAATTCCGTAATCAATTAAAATCCACTCGCCAGTATTGTAGCCCTCAGTATGCAAAGGGCGAACTTTTGATTGTTTCAACTGATCCCTGATTTCGTCAGCAATTGATTGAGTTTGCCGGGTAGAACTGCCAGAACAGATAATAAAATAATCTGTGAATTCCGTAATCGCCGATAATCGCAGCACCAGTATATCCAGCGCCTTCTTTTCGCCAGCACAGCCAGCAGCCAGTTTTACCTGTTCAAAGATCGCTTGATCTTCAGACGACATTTCTACAAGATTCCGTTCAGGTTTTTCTTCAACAACTGTAGTCATTAACTCTTTCGGTAAAGCCGATATTTTTCGATGTACGCAGCAACTTGCCGCGGAACGAAATTTTCTATCGGCTGATCCTGTTCGACAGCCAATCGAATCTGTGTTGCTGATACATCCATTGCCACATAATCGGTCAAATAAATGTGCGGCGATGTGAAATTTTCCGTTAACGGAAACCTTCCACCTCGCAAATCAACACAGATGGATTGAAGGTTTGGGGCAAGATGCAAAGCAATACCTACGTCACTTCCATACTTCGGGTATCCAGGCCGCGTTGCAACTATCACGTTATATTCAGTCAGCAATCGTTCGTGCTCTCTCCACGAAACCACGTCGCGGAAAGAATCCGCCCCCATCACAAAAAACAATTGTGAATTGTCAAATTCAGCCTGCAGCCTGCCAAGCGTTTCAATTGTGTAAGGCCTCTGCGGGGCTTCAAGCTCAATAGGCGACACCAACATTTGCGGTTGGTCAGCAGTTGACAGTGTCAACATCGCCATTCGGTGAAACGGTGATGAAATATCAAGGCCTCGCTTATGAGGTGGAACAAATGCAGGAACGAACAGCAACTGATCCATTGAAAAAGCTTTTAAGATAGCTTCGGCCACTCGCATATGGCCATTGTGGATCGGGTCAAACGTCCCACCGTAAACTGCGATTCGCCGCCTTATTGGCTCATCGTTGGCCTCATTCAGCATTGGCCTTACCCAGTGTTGACAGTGGGCAGTTTCCCAAACTGCTCTGCCGTTTCTTCTTCGAGGTTAAACTCATTCAGACGCCGTTCTATGCCACGCAGCAATTCCTTCAACCCTTTGCCGGATGCCGCTGAAATTGAATGGAATTCCAGTCCCCGCTGCCGACAAAACTGCTCAAACTCTTTCAATCGCTCTTCGTCGTCTATAGCATCCAACTTGGTAGCGACTACAATTTTTGGTTTGCTAGCGACATCACGACTGTACTCTTCAAGCTCATGCGATATCGTCAGATAGTCTTTTATTGGATTTTGAGACGAACCTGAAATATCAACCAGATGTAGCAGAACTTTTGTCCGTTCAATGTGGCGTAGAAAACGGTCGCCAAGCCCGGCGCCTGTATGAGCCCCCTCGATTAGCCCCGGGATGTCGGCAACGACAAAGCTTTTGAAATCACCTAGGTCAACGACGCCCAAATTCGGTTCCAGCGTAGTAAACGGGTAATCAGCTATCTTGGGGCGTGCGGCTGAAATTCTGGAAATCAAGGTTGATTTACCGGCATTTGGCAATCCTACCAAACCAACATCGGCAATCAGTTTGAGCTCCAGAACTAACCAGCGTTCACCGCCCAACTTGCCCTCTTCGTGGTAACGAGGGGCACGATTTGTAGGCGTAGCAAATTGAGCATTGCCACGCCCACCACGTCCGCCGGAAACGACCTTAAGACGTTGCCCTGGCTCGGTGAAGTCAAAAAGCAGTTCCCCTGTTAGCTCGTCAGTGATCAAAGTGCCAACCGGCACTTTGATCACGACATCTTTAGCGTCAGAACCGTGCCGGTTACTTCCTTCACCATGCCGCCCTCTATCAGCAACATACTCAGGGTTATAGCGGAAATGAAGCAGCGTGTTCAGCCCTTCAGTTGACTCGATAAAGACCGAGCCTCCTCGCCCGCCGTCGCCGCCGGAAGGCCCCCCACGCGGCACAAATTTCTCACGGCGAAAAGCCAAGCATCCGTTGCCGCCATTTCCGCCACGCACATGAATTCTAGCGCGGTCAATTAACATTATTGGCAGTAAACGATGGTCAGTGATTTAGAAGTCGGCAGTTTGACCAACAATTGATCACCAGACATCGAACCTGATCGCTACTCCGCCGGGTAAACACTAATAAATCGCCCTTGGCGACCTTTGTCTTCAAACTTCACGACACCTGTGACGGTGGCAAATAGAGTGTGGTCGCTACCCATGCCAACGTTGGTGCCAGGTTTGAATTTGGTTCCGTTTTGACGAACCAAAATAGATCCGCCAGAAACCAACTGACCACCAAACCTTTTGACTCCCAATCGCTGTGCATTGGAATCGCGCCCGTTACGTGAACTTCCTACACCTTTTTTATGTGCCATTTTTCAAAACTCCTTCTCTGGGCTAAACCACAGATTCGATTTTAACTTCGGTAAATCCCTGACGATGACCTTTGGTCTTTTTGAAATGTTTACGGCGTTTGAATTTAAAGACGATGATCTTCGCCCCGCGCCCATGCTTGACTACCGTGCCTGTGACGCTGGCCCCGGCAACCGTTGGATTGCCAATGCGAACTCCGTTGTCGTCTCCCGCTGTTAAAACTTCAAACTCGACCGAGTCGCCAGCATTTTTATCGGCGATGGAAGGGACCCGCACGACTTCGCCTTGGCTAACACGGAACTGTTTCCCGCCTGTGCGGATGATTGCGTATGCCACTGTTGTAATTCCTCCGATTATTCGTCTGATGGAAAGTCGCGGATTATAGGAGCCGATTCCAAAAAGTTCAACCACAACAATTTTTAAGCAGAAAGTTTGGGTCAAAAACCTCTCAAAGATAATTTCGACCCAGGGAATAATTTCAACCTCGTGGGTTATAAATGTAGCGGAAGGCAACGGTACGAAAGAAAAAAAACCAAGGGGATCAAGGTTTTGATCCGAAACAGCGAGCAAAACTTACAAAAACTGGAGACATTTGAAGCGGAAGCATTAGGCTTTGCCGACCAGCTTTACCGTGTCGGGCTGCGGCTTTGTCGAAATCAGGCAAAAGCCGAGGATTTGGTTCAAGAAACTTTTTTGCAGGCTTGGAGATCGTTTCACCGTTTTGAGCTTGGAACAAATCTTCGGGCGTGGCTGTACAAAATTATGTTCAACGTTCATTACAGCAACCAACGCCGAGACAGGCTACAACTTGTTCCGACTGAAGAAATCATAGCCGAAACATTGGCCTACGACCCGCCAACGCCTCAAAATTTGACCGAAGAAGAAGTTTTGACCGCGCTTGAACGATTGCCGCGCGATTTCCAAATTCCAATAATACTGGCTGATGTGGAGGAACTATCGTACCGCGAAATCGCGGATGTTATGGAAATCCCGATTGGCACAGTCATGTCGCGCCTGCACCGTGGAAGAAAAACTCTGCGAACAGATCTAGTAAATTATGCTCGGGAAGCCGGTTACAAAGTTTCAAACTGAGGAGGCAGATCACCCCACACCTGAAATATATATGGATTGCCGCAATTACAAAGAACTGCTCGACTCTTATTTGTGCCAGGAACTGGCGGTCGAGACTAATCATCAGATACTGCAACATGCAGAACACTGTTTATCTTGCCGCTCCGAGATGGCTTCGCGGCGTAATATGCGTGAATCTTTGCGTCGCGCCTGCTTGAACGAGCGAATGAGTGATGAAGCTTGTGAGCGTTTGCGCTCACGATTGCATGATGAAGCTTACAAGCCAAATTCGTCGGCAAAGAACCGCTCAATAAATTGGCGAGACCGATTGGCGGAATTTTTTAGTTTTCGAGTTTTGATACCGGTTTCGACGGTAATCCTGTTTTTGGTTATTGGAGCTTCGTTTTACTTGAAAACCCAAACACCAACAGTTGAGGCATTCCAATTAAGCGATACCCTGATAGCCGAATCCGCTGACGACCATCGCAATTGTGCGACGCATTTCCTGTCGTCAACAAAACCAGCCGCGATGCCTGACTCAGTCAGAGAATTTGATGAAGCCTGCTTGGAACTGGACAGGGTGGCATCGTCAGGGGCGGAAGGTTTAACTTTGCGCGCCGCTCATGTATGCCAGTCCGACTCCAGACGTTTTGCTCATTTGGTTTATACCCGCGGCGATAACCTGATCTCTTTGCTAGTTGCAAAACGTGATGGCCGAGCACTAAAAGTTGATAGGCAAACCCCGCTTGACGCAAGCCTTGTTGGCCTGCAAAAAGCAAACAACAGGGAGCTTGCCCTTGGAGCCTATCAAACTTCAAAACATGTTGTTCTGATTGTCTCTAATTTATCAGAATCCGAGAATGAAAAGTTGTCGCAAACTCTTGCTAAACCGGTAGTTGAACACATTAGCCGCCTGGACAATCAAACGGCGAACTTAGCAGAACCAGACAGACGAAATCTGATTGCGAACCTGAGAAGGAGGGAGTTGAAATGATGGCTACAGCAACCAATCTAGCCGTGAATTATTGTCAAACCGAGCAAGCCTGGCAAACCACTTTTCCAAACCTGCTTAACCTGCCACACATAGAAAAGACTTTTTGGCGAGGAATGACAGTATATTCACTTGAAGACCCTGCTACACATCTTTATGTTGTGCTGAAAGGTCGGGTGAAAATTTTGCGGACATCCACCGAAGGCGAGCAGAAAATCGTTTCCATTCGCTATGGTGGAGACATTTTTGGGGAGTTGGCACTTGCCTGCGGCTCGACTGAGGCTCGCAGAAGCGAAGAAGCCGTGGCGCTCGATACTACAAGAGTCGCATTGGTTCGAATCGGCGATTTTTGGAACGTCGCCCGTCGTGACCCGGCGTTGATGCAGAAAGCAATGCAATATGTCACCAGACAACTCGCCGGGGCTTATCGCCAAATTGAATCACTGGTATTTGAAAACAATCACACACGACTGGCTCGCTCATTACTGGATTTATCTGAAGAAGCATTACGACACGGGGAGACGAGCGTGCGGTTGACTCACGAAGAATTAGCCGAACTAATCGGCTCTACCCGCGAAGTCGTCACCGGAATGATGATCGAGTTCCGCCAGCGTGGTTTAATTGATTACAAACGCGGCAATATAACGCCAAACAACCATGAACTGACCAGGTTCCTCAACGATGGAACAGTTTTAGCGGCCTGACAGAACCGCTCTAAACCCAAACCAGGCACTAATTCCCCTCTGTCATTTCGATCAGCTAGAAAGGAATTAGTGCTTGGCACTCAATAACAATCCCGGCTAATCCAGCAGCCGACTTTTGTCTTGCCTCACCCTATCTCTCGCGCTACAATCCACTTCCGGTTGGTTAAGTTAAGTGTTTACTTCGCTAACGAACATCAATTGGGGCACTGATTGCCGCAATTTTCAAATAGGTCAGAAACAGCTCTTTTACTCATTCTCTTAGGTCTTAAATTTTAGGCGCTACCTTAGTTGTTTGAATACCCCCGTGATTAATTTGGCGTCTTTAGATGACAAAAACGACAATCCGGCCAGCCTTCCCGTGCGCAACACCGTCAGCATCGCAGTTGATCGCAATTTGACGATTCTCGTCAGGATGCGCAACAAGATGAATTCTGATTTTGAACATTGGCCGTGCGAATCGTGCTTGTAACTAATACATTGTGGGAGTAAGGATATGAAAGTCATTTGTCCGAAATGCCAATTCGAGAATCAAGCGGATTCTTCCCGTGTGGTGTGCGCCAGGTGCGCCACCATAATTGAAATTAAGCCGGATCAAGGAGCAGGCCTGGAAGCAAACGGCAAAAGGCAAACGGCGCGCTTGCCATTCGTAGGAAATGTCGGCAACAGCCAGCCCTTGCCCCCCCCTCCCATTGCTCCCAACCGTGACGTTTATGCCACACGCATTGGTGATGACTTCGATGATGTATTGGACATTCCGCGACAAACCCAACCAACAGCCCCTCACAGCAATGAGCCGACAACCAAGTTTGAAGATGTATTTGCCATGCCAAATTACGAAGCCCCTACTACTCCTTATGATTTGCAACAGCAGGAAAAAAAACCTACTGGGCCAATCGAAGGGTTTCCAACTGGCACCAGCAAACAACGCTCAACTCAAGATTACGAAGAAGTTCCAGAACCTGAATTTATGGGCTGGCCGGTTTTACCGGAAAGCAACGATTATGAACAAGATCAAGCGGGCGGCTTTTCTGCCAATCGAGGCGCCTTATTACTGCGTGTAAGCATGGTTGTATTGGTTTTCGGCCTGCTAAGCGTACTGGCTTACTACTTGCTGTATGACAAGATTTCCAGTCGGCAACATGGTCTGAATGACCGTATTTCCAGCAATACTCCGAATTCAGCTCAGCTTCCGCCGGCATCAGTTCCTAGCCCGGAGGCTGGACTTCCCGCCGCCAAACCGCCCGTTACAAATCCGGTGCCGGAGGCTCCAAAATCAACTGAACCGATACAAACTAACCAGCCATCTGGCCAAAAAATTGACATCGTTCCAGTAAATGGAAAAAGCGGTCATGCGTCTTCTCCAAAACCAGCTCCAGCAATTGAAGCTCCGGTGTCTGCGCCAAAGCAGGGCAGCTTGACCATTCAGGTCGCTTCATTTAACGATCAGGGCCAAGCCAACGAGCGCGTCAACTCGCTTCGTTCTAAAGGCGAGGATGCGCGTAGCGTCAAGGTAGATATTCCTGGCAAAGGAACCTGGTACAGAGTGCAGATAGGTGGCTTTAAGTCACGAGAAGACGCAATTAGTCATGCTAGTCAGTTAAAGTCCAAAGGCATTTTGCAGGATTACATAGTGACGACCATTGGCAAGTAAACCCAACGATTCCAAGATGTCGGGCAATTGAGCCTTGCCATCATTTTTCGCAGCGGAAGTGTAGTGAATTGAAAACAGAGATCATAGGTCTTCACAACCAGCGATCCTCCCAGCAACGTCGGCAAAACGCGGATGGTAATGGCGCATCCAGTCGCAGTAATGCAGATGCGGCTCAACTTTACTCAAAGATTGTCGAACGCTATGCCGTACTCTTTGACAGCCCGCCTGCGCGCTTACGCTTTCTAAACAATACACTATCAAGACAAAACGAACGCCAGGAGCAATTACTTCATTCGCTTCGTCATTTTCGCTTTCTTGAAAAAACTCCATTTTACTCTTGGATGCTTGAGGCCAGGTTTTATGGTGCAGTTTTGGAAGAACTGCAAGCGGTATTGCCGTATCTCTCGGCGAAAAATCAGCAGGCAATACAGGAGCTTCAAATCCCGCTCTCGGCCCGCGCGTATTCGTTTATTCACCAAACCCGTCATGCTTTTTATGTTGCCGGAGTCGCGATGGCCGGACTGATTCTTTTCGGGCTTTACTCCCTGGTGAGCTGGTCGGCACATGGCGTAAACACCTATCTGTCCAAAAAGTACAAAAGCGGGAAAGCGCCGATTATCGTCACTCAAGCCGGACAAAATCCAAACGATTTCACTACCACCACTGCCAAGTACCTGCCTGGTTTTCAGGCGGAAAAAGTATGGATGGTTGAGCGCACCAACGAATTCGAACGTTACAGCAACGGTTGCAGAATCCTGACCAGCCACGAAACTGACAATCACCAGCGTGCCTACTTTTTGATCCCGCGCGGCTCTGACGCCGAAAGCGGCGAACTTCGCCACAACCCCATTGGAATCGTCTATCACACAAACGAAGGCGAAGATGGCTCAATTTTCCAGTGACAACAACGACTCGATCCTGAAGAACTCAAAAGGCGCATTGGGTTATATCCGGGACATCAAAGCATACAATTACTTGATTGATCGTTACGGCGAAATTTATCGTGTTGTGCGAGATGATCACGCAGCGCATCACGCCGGTCATTCAATCTGGGCTGACAGCAAATACGATTATGTGGGCCTGAACGAGAGCTTTTTGGGAATTTGTTTTGAATCGAAGTTCAACGGCGAATCGCTTCAGGAAACATTGACCGAGGCGCAGATCACCGCCGGGCGTGCGCTGACTAATGTCTTGCGCAGCAAATACAATATTGATGATGCTAATTGCACGACCATGGTTTGGTATCGGTCAATCCAGACAAGATGCTGATAGCGTTTCACCACGACTGGGTTCGTAATTTCCCATTTGAAGCAATGGGATTGTCAGATAAGTACAAAACTTCTCCTGCGAACATGGCCGATTACGGTTTCACATACGACGAAGAAATTTTGGACAAACTAGACCGTACTCTTTGGCCCGGAGCTATAGCCGCCGAGGACGAATTCAATAAACTGGCTGAAAAATTACGCGCCAACGTCGAAGTCCTGAGAAGAAAATTACGAGACCGTTATCTTTCCCAACTGGAAAAAACTCGCAGACTGCGGCTTGATGCAAACGGAAAAACGATTGTTGCATCACAGTCGTCTGGTTCGGCAGACTCAGCCGAAACCGGCAACCATAATTGAAAACCTATTCAGCAACCCGGAAAAGCAATAAAACTCCCGGTTGCTCCTGCATTCATACGGCCACCATTGCTGGTCGCTTCTGGAAATAAACCAACCAACAAAAATCGTATCGGAGGAAAAATGGCTGAAGAGAATAAAACAAAAACTGCTGAAAATGGTGAAGGTGATGTCACCGCATTGGGACTTGATGTCGGAACCAGTCGCATAGTCATGGCCGGCGGAGCCAGCGGCCACAAAGCGCAAACGCAGCTTAACGCTTTTGTCGGAGTTCCCTACTCGAAAATGACTGAAGCCATCCTGCAACAGAACAAGATGGTTTATCACCGCAACGGAAAAGAGCTTTACGTTTTTGGCGCAGACTCCGAACGTTTCGCCAGCTTTTTCAACGCAGTCCCTCGCCGACCGATGCAATACGGAGTCCTGAATCCACAAGAGCCGATGGGACAGCAGATCATCCAGGCGATCATCGAATCCGTAGTGCCGCGCGCGAAAAAGAACGAATTGCTCTGCTTCAGTGTCCCGGTGCAAAGGCGAAGG
>JBGAPB010000038.1:0-14567 GCA_044221525.1 Blastocatellia bacterium
CGATGGCACTTTCCAACGTTCCAAAGCCTTCAAAAACTCAGGCCAGTTCTGTGCGCGATTCAGCGACAGCGAAGCCAGATACCCGGCAGTGCCCGGCTCGCTGCCAACCCACTTCAACGAATAAGCGCGATGCAATTTGGCGTCTTCGTAAATCACTGGGCCGTGCTGAGTGAACTTCAATTCAACTTCGCGCGGCGCAGGCTCGCCTTTTACTTTTAGCTGTTCGCGTTCGACACGCATCGGCTGCCATTTGCCTTGCCAGTGATATTCGTTCGGATTGGCGGGGTTGGTTTCTTCAACGTAAAGGTCTTGCTGGTCAATGCCTACAATCGTGAAACCGAATCCGACTCGTTCGTTGTGGCCGGCTGCGACTCCGGGCAGCGAAGGTTCGCCAGCGCCGATCACGTTCCAACCGGGAGCGTTCAGGTGAACCATATATCGCAAGCTGGGCAACGCGATCTGGCGATGCGGATCGTTTGCCAACAGAGGTTTGCCGGTCGCGCTCATCGTGCCGTCAATCACCCAGTTGTTGCTGCCGTCGTTTGAATTGGGGTTCGGAGCGAAATTGACCGCGGCTCCGGCGGCTGTGGCTCCGGCCAGAATCTTTGAATCAATGCCTGCCAGGTCTAAGCCTTCTGGGAGTTCCAGCTTGCGCTTGGGGTCGGTTTCCATCCACTGGTCAACGAACTCCTTGCCGAATTCACGCGCCAGAACTGCCCGTTGAATTTCAGTTGTCGCGTTGCGCGTCATCACGTACCCGGCCATTCGAGTCAAGCAAACTTCAGGCGTCCAAGCTTCAGGCTCGTAACCGGCAAGCTGAAATTCAATCGGCAGTTTGCCGGATGTTTTGACCAGCGCGATTTGCGCGTTCACGCCGCGGACAAAAGCTTCGATGATTTGTTTGGCGTCCGGCGCGTAAGATTCATATTCGGCTTTCATGTCTCCACGATACCGAACCAGCCGCGCGAAACGGTCGCGTTCAACGGCGCTTGCTCCAAGAATTTCGGCCAACTTGCCTTCGCCCTGACGCCGCCACAAATCCATCTGCCACAGCCGGTCTTGCGCCGCGACAAAACCCTGGGCGAAGAAAAGATCATCCTGAGATTTGGCATAAATGTGCGCGATGCCCCATTCGTCACGCAGAACTTGAACGGACATGTTCAACCCTGAGAGCTTCAACGTGCCGGAGGTTTGCGACAGCACGCTCTGAGCTTTCGAGGCCAGATCGCTTTTCGACTGGCTGGCGACGCTTGAACGGTCAAGCGAGACAATTGACAAAAAAGTCAGGGCAATGACAGCAAAGAATTTTGTTGGTTTCATCGGGCTTACCTCAAGGTGGACAAAGTCTGGGTGATTGAAGGCGAGAAGAATCTTCACCACAGAGGCGCAGAGAACGCCGAGAAAACGCAGAGAGCTTGGCATTGAAAATCTATGCGAAACCTCTGCGCCTCTGCGGTGAAACATGGCCTCAAGCTCCGAGCGCCTTGCGGCAATACTCGTAACACCTTTTCACTTCGGCGACAGTGTCTGCGCCTTTGTATTCGTATTCGATGTTAGCGGGAATCTTCCAGCCGCCTTTTTGCAGTGCCAACAGGACTTCCTTGATCGGAGTGTCGCCCTGGCCAAAGACTACGTTGTCGCCCTGATTCTTTTTGCGATCCTTGATGTGTAGCGTGACTATGCGACCGGCGTTTTTCTTCAGGTAATCAACGGCGTCAAAACCTGCGGCGGTGAAATGGCCTATGTCCAGGTTTATGCAGATGTATTCAGAATTGCCAGCCATCGCTTTGGTGAAATCATCCGGCGTAGCGAATTCGTTCGGGCGAATGTTTGAATGGTTGTGCATGCCTACGCGCATTTTGTGTTTCTTGGCGAAAGGGTCAATGCGTTTGGCGGTGGAAACATTTGACGAAGCAGTGATTGCTTTCGCGCCCAGAGCTTTGGCGATTTCAAAGCCTCGATTGATTTCCTCGTCGGTGAAATCTTCGCGGAAGCTGTAATTCAGCGCGTACAGCTCAATGCCGGCTTTTTTGAACTTTTCGCCAGCCAGCGTGAAAAAGCTTAGCGGCGTTGTCGTGCGCCAGGTGCGTAACCCGGCACGATCCACGCCTTTCGGTTCCAGATGGCCAGACCATAATTCACACGTGCTGAGACCGGTTTCGGCGAAAGCTTTGATGGCTTCATCCATCGAACGGTCGCGGAAGCTGTAACTTTGCGCGCCAAGCTGGACGCCTTTTACTTTGGAGTTGAGTTTTTGAGCAGCAAAAGTTTCATACGGCAAAGTTGCGGCGGCCAAAGAGCCGAGCGCAAGCTTGCTCCATTCTCTGCGGGTTAATTTGGACATGCGAGTCTCCTGATTTTTAACTTTGGTTTTGATGAAAACGCGAGCGCGGAAACCGCGACGTTTTAGACTGCCTTTGAAATGGCAAAGTACATTCATCCTCGATCTTTGAAAGCGGCGTTCCTGCCATAGAATAAAACTATCAAACCAATTCTGCGTAAGGACGCCGTTGGACACACCTAATGTGTCGTTGAGGAAAGCTTTATCAGAAATCGTAGAGTTTCGCCAAGCCCAAGTGTCATTACGAGCTACTGTCAATCTTGCTTTTAGCTTGTGTTGCGATGGTGTGCGTGGCGCGCAGTAAAAAAATCAGCGAACTAGCCACGACCAGCGCACTGCCAGCGGCTTCCCATTTCAGAACCCTTTCGATGACTGTTTTAGCCCTTACAGACTTTTCTATTAGCCAGCCAGCCAACCACGACCCCAATACCCAGCCCTATGCCAAAGGTGATGGCAACTGAGCGCAACGGATCGCGTTTGATGCGATGAGCCGTCTCATCAACAAAATCTTCTGCGGCATATCGGCTGTGTTTGATGGCTCGCTTTGTCGCACTGACCCCATCTTCGACTGCGTGAGAAAGCTTGTCTTTTACACGCGCCGCTTCAAATCCGGCCTGGGCAATCTGTCCGCCCGCATGAACTGCTTTTTTAATCATTCCTTCCTCCACTATTTTTGCTTTTGCTTGTTCAAACATATAGACCTCCTCAACTTACCTTATGAATTTGCCTGGCTCCCAATTCCGACCTTTCACCCTCACCATGGCATGGCCATCTGCAATTGAGAGGCCGTACCAGGCAATGTCCGAGTGGGCGGTGTTGTGACCTTAAGTACTAATTTTTGCCAAAAGAAGTTGGGAAAATTTAGCCCTTTGTCTTTCAACTGCGGAAAAATCCTCGATCAGAATCGAATGGAGCGCTCAAGATGCAGCAAATTCAAAGAAAACTGCTGGTCTCGAAATTGCTCTGACAGTGGATGAGGTAAAAGGGAAATCTGCGAAACGGAATTGAATAGGGCGGGGTCTGTCCTGAATATGCTTAGAGTTCAAATCAACAATCATTCTTATCAGGCGAAAGACGGCGTAACAGTTTTACAAGCATTGCGTTCTGTCGGATTGAATGTGCCAACGCTATGTCATGACGAACGGCTGAAATCATGCGGTGATTGCCGCATGTGTTTGGTAGAGATTGAAGGCTGGTCGCATCCGGCGGCTGCCTGCGTCACGCCGTTGGCTGAGGGGATGGTAATAGAAACTCACACGCCGGCTTTGGAAGACGAACGGCGCGCGCTGTTGGCGATGACGGCGCAACATTATCCGGCTAACGCCGTCAAACAGTTTCCCGACAAACCGTTCCATCGTTATTTACGAGATTACGGTTTGGATGAATGCTGTTTTGGCGAATCCGATCCAAACCTTATTGACGATTCGCACCCATACATTCACGTGGATATGTCTCAATGCATTGATTGTTACCGATGCGTGCGAATCTGCCGCGAAGTACAGGGACAATTCGTGTGGGAAGTTCTGCACCGGGGGGCTGAAACTCGAATTATGCCGGATTCGGGAACGACATTGCTCGAAAGCTCCTGTGTCAGTTGCGGTGCTTGCGTGGACACCTGTCCAACCGGAGCGCTGGAAGATCAATCCATTTTGGCATTTGGCGTCCCCACCGATTGGACCAAGACAACTTGCCCATACTGCGGAACTGGTTGCGAAATGGAGGCGGGCACACGTAACGGGCAATTGATTCAGGTTCGCCCTGCGATGGATGCCCTGGTCAACAAAGGCCATTTGTGCGTCAAAGGCCGGTACGCTTTTGATTTTGTTTATGCTCCTGACCGCGTCACCGAACCGATGATTCGCAAAAACGGAGAATGGGAAACTGTTTCCTGGGAAGAAGCGGTTCGCTTTACCGCTGAAAAATTGCAAGCCATTGCCGGGCAGCACGGCCCGGACAGCATCGGCGTGCTCGGTTCGGCGCGTGCCACGAACGAAGAAAATTATCTGGCTCAAAAGTTCGCCCGAGTGGCGATTGGAACAAACAACGTGGATTGTTGCGCCCGCGTTTGCCACGCTCCAACCGCAACGGCAATGAAGATGACATTGGGGACCGGCGCGGCAACCAATTCATACGACGACATCGAACAGGCAGGCCTGATCCTGGTTTGCGGCACAAACTCAACGGAAAACCATCCGATCATCGGCGCCCGAATCAAACAAGCCACTCTGCATGGCGCAAAGCTGATTGTGATTGATCCCCGGCGAATCGAATTGACCGATTACGCGGACATTCATTTACAGCTAAAACCGGGAACCAACGTGCCGCTGTTGAACGCAATGGCTTGCACAATTGTCGAAGAGAAGCTTTATGACGAAGCCTTCGTGCAAAACCGAGTAGCTGAATGGGAAGAGTTTTGCCACTTCGTTCATGATTACACTCCTGAAAAAGTTGCGCCCATTTGTGGGGTTGAAGCCGAAGCAATTCGCCAGGCTGCGCGTCTGTACGCCACAACCGGGCCAGCTTTCTGCGCTCACGGTTTGGGAATGACAGAGCATACGCAAGGCACCGAAGGCGTCATGTGCCTGGTCAACCTGGCCTTGATCACCGGCAACATTGGCAAGCGCGGAGCTGGCGTCAACCCAATGCGCGGACAAAACAACGTGCAAGGCTCCGCGCACATGGGATGCGAACCGGGCAACCTGACCGGGTATGTTTCCATCGCCGACGGGCGAGAGCCATTTGAAAACATTTGGCAGGCTCCTGTTCCAACCAATCAGGGATTGAATTTGATGCGGATGATGGATGCCGCCGCCGATGAAAAGTTGAAAGCGTTGTGGGCTATCGGTTACGACATTTTGCTGACCAACGCTGACGTTCATGCGACTCGGCGCGCGTTGCAAAATCTTGATTTTGTTGTTGTTCAGGATATGTTTTTGAACGAAACGGCTCGCGAATTCGGCCATGTCTTTCTGCCTGCTGCGTCTTCGTTTGAAAAAGACGGCACCTTTATGAATGCCGAGCGCCGTGTCCAGCGCATTCGCAAAACCATCTCCCCAATTGGCAATTCGAAATCAGACTGGGAGATCATTTGTGATGTAGCCAGGGCAATGGGCAAAGGTGAGCATTTCAAATTTGAATCCGCCGAAGATATTTGGAACGAAGTCCGGCAAGTGTGGAAGGCTGGTAGCGGAATCAGTTATGCCCGAATCGAACAGGCAGGGTTGCAATGGCCGTGTCCGTCTGAAGGTCACCCAGGCACTGAGGTTTTGCATAGCGAAGCCTTCCCCATTGGTAAAAAGGCCATACTGCGCCGAGTTGAGTTTCACGCCACACAGGAAGCGACAAATACTGAATATCCATTTTTGCTGGTGACAGGCCGCACGCTTCATCAATTCAATTCCGGAACAATGACCATGCGAACAAAGAACAATGTGCTGAGGCCATTTGATTGGCTGGATATTTCAGCGGAAGACGCGAAGCGACTGAACATCTTCGACGGTGATTGCGTTCGCGTCCAAAGCAGGTATGGCGAAGCAATGCTACCTATAAAAATCAATTCGTCCGTCAAATCCGGTGAACTGTTTACCACCTTCCATACCGCGGAAGCGTTTTTGAATCACGTTACCAGTCCTTACCGCGACGGTTATGTTGGCACGCCGGAATACAAAGTCATTGCCGTTAATATAGTTAAAGACGCGACTCTTGTCTGATTAATCAAAAGCTGTTTCCCCATAGCTTGCCTGAACCCACAATGCGGATTTTGCCGCATAACTGCGAGTGATTTTTCGCACCGGATTGATTCGAGAAAAGGGGGAAGGGGATAACGCTTTTAATTTGGTGCCATTTCCTGCCAGCTATACTCACCATCACACAGGCACGGGCATTGCTCAGAGTTGAGTGCCAGCGAAACCGCCGAATGAGAGGACCCGAACAATGACAAAAAACTTCCTTACGATTGACGCGAACGAAGCTGTCGCGGAAGTCGCTTACCGGTTAAATGAAGTAATCGCTATTTATCCCATCACGCCTGCCTCGCCAATGGGCGAATGGGCCGATGCCTGGTCAGCGCAATCAAAGCCAAATTTGTGGGGAACTGTTCCGGCGGTTGTTGAAATGCAGAGCGAAGCTGGCGCGGCTGGAGTAGTACACGGCGCATTGCAGACCGGTTCGCTTACGACGACTTTTACAGCGTCGCAGGGACTGCTGTTGATGATCCCGAATATGTACAAGATCGCCGGAGAATTGACCTCGGCGGTTATTCACGTCGCGGCACGGTCTTTGGCGGCACAGGGACTTTCCATTTTCGGTGATCACAGCGATGTAATGGCTGCGCGAGCGACTGGCTGGGCAATGCTCTGCTCGGCGTCGGTTCAGGAAGCCCAGGACTTTGCATTGATCGCTCAGGCAGCGACTCTTGAATCGCGCATTCCGTTTCTGCACTTTTTTGACGGGTTCCGAACATCTCATGAGATAGCCAAAATCGAGTTGTTGCCGGACGAAACTCTGCACGCAATGATTGATGATATGTGGGTCGAGCAACATCGCGCCCGCGCGCTTTCGCCTGATCACCCAGTCTTGCGCGGCACGGCGCAGAACCCAGACGTTTATTTCCAGGCTCGCGAAACGGTCAATTCGTTCTATGAAGAATGCTCGGTAATCGTCGAACGTGAGATGAACAAATTCGCAGAACTGACCGGTCGGCAATACAGGCTTTACGAATACCACGGAGCGCCGGACGCCGAACGGGTCATCGTGCTAATGGGTTCCGGTGCGGAAACCGTTCACGAAACGGTAGATGCCCTGAACGCGCGCGGCGAAAAAGTCGGCGTTGTCAAAGTTCGCCTCTATCGCCCATTCGACGCAAAGCGTTTTGCCGAGGCTTTGCCGTCAACCACCAAATCCATAGCCGTTCTTGATCGGACAAAGGAACCGGGCGGCGCGGGCGAACCGCTTTATCTGGACGCGGTGACGGCTCTTCACGAAGCGGTTGATAATGGCTGGGGAGCGTTAACCAACTTCCCCAAAATCGTCGGCGGACGCTATGGACTTTCATCTAAAGAATTCACACCGGCGATGGTCAAAAGTATTTACGAACAGCTTTTACTTGCCCGCCCAAAGAATCATTTCACCATTGGTATCCAAGACGATGTGACGAAAACCAGTCTTGATTACGACTCTGATTTTTCGACAGAGCCGGACGACGTAATGCGCGCCGTCTTTTATGGTCTCGGTTCAGACGGCACGGTTGGCGCAAACAAAAACTCAATCAAGATCATCGGCGAAAAAACTGACAATTATGCACAAGGTTATTTCGTATACGATTCGAAAAAGTCTGGCTCCGAAACCGTTTCGCATCTGCGTTTCGGACCACGGCCGATCCACTCAACTTACCTGATCAGCCAGGCGCATTTCGTCGCCTGTCATCAACCGGTCTTTCTGGAACGGCACGATATGCTGAAAGTGCTGTTGCCAGGCGGGACGTTTTTACTCAACACCTCACTTTCGCTCAACGAGGTTTGGCATCATTTGCCACGAACGGCTCAGGAACATCTTATCCAAAAGCAGGCGAAATTCTTTGTAATTGATGCTGACCGCGTGGCTCGCGAAAGCGGAATGGGTCGGCAGATCAACACCGTTATGCAAGTCTGTTTTTTCGCTATCACCAGCATAATGCCCAGGGACGAAGCCATTTCTGCAATCAAGGAATCCATCGAAAAAAGCTACGGCAAAAAAGGCGGCGAAATCGTCCAGATGAACCTAAATGCTGTGGATTCGTCGGTTGAACACCTGTACGAAGTCAAAATCCCTGAAACTGCCGACAGTCAAATCAGCTTGAGCGCAGCCGTATCTGTTGAGGCTCCTCAGTTTGTGCGTAACGTTCTGGGGCCAATCATCGGCGGTTGCGGTGACAGTTTGCCGGTCAGCTTGCTGCCTTGTGATGGAGCCTATCCAACGGCGACAGCCAAGTGGGAAAAACGAAATCTGGCGATGGAAATTCCAGTTTGGGACTCGCAGGTCTGTATTCAATGTGGCAAATGCGCAATGGTTTGCCCGCACGGCACAATACGCATCAAGGCTTACGAGCCAAAATTTCTGGAAGACGCACCGCAAACCTTCAAAACCAGCGAAGCCAAAGATCGTGAATTTCAAGGCCTGAAATATTCGATTCAGGTTGCGCCGGAAGACTGCACAGGCTGCGGCATTTGCGTGAACATCTGCCCTGCCAAAAACAAAACTCAGACTCGGTTGAAAGCTCTGAATATGGAACCGCAACCGCCGTTACGCGCCGCCGAACGAGACAACTGGGATTTCTTTCTGAAGCTTCCCGAACTCGACCGGCGGCTGATCAAAATCTCCAACATTCGCCAGCAGCAAATCCAGGAACCGTTGTTTGAATTTTCCGGCGCCTGTTCGGGTTGCGGCGAAACGCCTTACATCAAACTGATGACGCAACTGTTCGGCGACCGCGCGGTGATTGCGAACGCGACAGGATGCTCTTCGATTTACGGCGGCAATCTGCCGACTACCCCCTACACCACGAACGCTGAGGGGCGCGGCCCGGCTTGGGCGAATTCGCTGTTTGAAGACAACGCTGAATTCGGCCTTGGCTTCCGGCTTTCGCTGGACAAACAACAGCAATATGCCGTCGAGTTGTTGAAGCGGCTTTCTGTGTCAGTTGGCCAAGAACTGGCAACTGAAATCCTGGAAGCTGATCAAAAAGACGAGGCCGGAATTTACGAACAGCGCCAAAGAGTGGCTGCGCTGAAATCCAGGCTTCGCGAGACTGATTTGCCTGAAGCGCACAGGTTGTTGACGCTTGCCGATACGTTGGTACGCAAAAGCGTCTGGATTGTCGGCGGCGACGGCTGGGCTTATGACATAGGTTTTGGAGGACTCGATCACGTGCTTGCCAGCGGGCATAACGTCAAAGTTCTGGTGTTGGACACAGAGGTTTATTCCAACACTGGCGGACAGATGTCTAAAGCCACACCGCGTTCTGCCGTTGCCAAATTCGCGGCAGGCGGAAAGCCCGCAGCCAAGAAAGACTTGGGAATGATTGCCATGAGTTACGGCAACATTTACGTCGCCAGTGTCGCAATGGGCGCGCGCGACGAACAGACGCTGAAAGCATTTCTGGAAGCAGAGGCGTATGACGGTCCGTCGCTGATCATCGCCTACAGCCACTGCATCGCGCACGGAATCAATATGACAACCGGGATGCAGAATCAAAAAGCTGCGGTGGATTCAGGCCAATGGCTGCTTTATCGCTTCAATCCCGAACTGGCTAAACACGGCCAAAATCCTCTGACGCTGGACTCGCATCCGCCAAAGATTCCAGTCGAAAACTATCTGAACATGGAAAACCGATTTCGAATGCTGGCCAAGAGCAAGCCGGAAGAAGCCAAGCGGTTATTCAAAGAAGCGCAGGAAGACGTAACTCGGCGGCGGAAGTTTTACGAATATCTGGCCGCAAGGAAATTCGATGGCGAGACGAAAACCGTCGAACACAAAGACGGTGCGGTTTTGGCAAAAATGTGAATAAGGAGTCTTTGAAATGGATTTGACGACAACATATCTGGGCTTGAATCTGCGCACGCCGTTGGTGCCATCAGCTTCGCCGCTGTCGCAGGAACTCGGCAACATTCGACGCATGGAAGACGCAGGAGCATCGGCCATCGTTCTCTATTCACTGTTTGAAGAACAATTGGTGCGCGAAGGCTTCGAATTGCATCATCACCTGACGCACGGCACAGAGAGTTATGCCGAGGCGCTGACCTTTTTCCCAGAACCGGAATCGTTCGAACACGGGCCGGAAAATTACCTTAACCACATCCGTCAATCGAAAAAGGCTGTTGAGATTCCGATCATCGCCAGTTTGAATGGTGATTCCGCCGGTGGCTGGACTGATTGCGCCAGGCAAATCGAGCAGGCCGGAGCAGATGCATTGGAATTGAACATTTATTACATTCCAACCGACCCGGCGCTGACTTCAACCCAGGTCGAACAAATCTATTTGGACATTTTGCAATTGGTTAAATCAGTCGTGACGATTCCCGTTGCAGTCAAACTCAGCCCATATTTCAGCAGCTTTGCCAATATGGCCGGCCGGTTGGTTGATGCGGGCGCAAACGGTCTGGTGCTTTTCAACCGTTTCTATCAGCCGGACATTGATCTGGAACATCTGGAAGTGCGAACCAATGTGCTGCTCAGCCGACGGCAATCCTTGCGCTTACCGATGCGCTGGATAGCTATTTTGTACGGACGCATTGCCGCTGATCTGGCCGCCACAAGTGGAATCCACACAGCGGAAGACGCTTTGAAGATGCTGATGGCAGGAGCAAGCGTGACGCAATTATGTTCTGTTTTACTGGAACGCGGGATTGATCAGATCAGCGTGATTGAACGCGGCATGCGCGAATGGATGGAAGACCACGAATACGAAAGCGTACAACAAATGCAGGGCAGCATGAGTCAGCAGCATTGCGCTGACCCATCCGCTTTCGAACGCGCCCAGTACATGCAGGCAATTCAAAGTTTCTCTACACTCTAAAGGCTTTTAGTTTTTCCATCAGGACATAACCGCGGGCTAACGACACGGCCTAAGTCCAATATGGTTAATGATGGGCTTGGCTGGACTCGAACCAGCGGCCTACTGCTTAGGAGGCAGTCGCTCTATCCACCTGAGCTACAAGCCCTGTTAAAACTACGAGGCGTATCTTAACAGCGAGAACACATCATAACCAGCCAGCTTTTCGCGTCCTGGCAAAAACTCCAGTTCGACCACAAACGACAGTCCGACGATATTGCCGCCAAGTTTTTCCACCAACTGGGTGACGGCTTTGGCGGTTCCGCCTGTCGCCAGCAGGTCGTCAATGATGATGACGTTGTGGTCTTTGCCGACAGCATCTTTGTGAATTTCCAGAGTGTCTGTCCCGTATTCCAATTCATAACTGATGCTTTCTTTTTCAGCAGGCAGCTTTTTCGGTTTACGGACAGGCACGAAACCGGCTCCAAGTTGAGCGGCAATGTAAGGCGCGAAGATAAATCCGCGCGATTCTATGCCGATGACAGTATCAATCGCATGGCCTTTGTATTTGGCAGTCATTTGATCCAGCACGGTTTTCAGTCCAGTTGGATGTTTCAACAGAGTGGTGATGTCGTAAAACAGAATGCCGGGTTTGGGGAAGTCTGGCACTTCGCGGATCAGGGTTTTCAGTTCCTGTTCGATTTTTGAATCAACGGACATTGAGTGAAGTTCTCCTTGCTTTGATCGGTTTGATTTTTAGTGGTCAATTCTAAAGTCGCGGTAACGACCTGTGACGGTCAAATCGGTTTCTTCCAGGTCGGTGACTTCGGCCATCATCGGCCCTGTAGCCAGATCGTTTTTGAATTGATCCATTGCGTCGCGGTCGCCTTCGGCTATGACTTCGACGCGGTCGTCGGGCAGGTTGCGGACAGTGCCAAGCACCTGATGGCGGGCCGCCGCTCGCATCGCGAAGAAGCGATAACCCACGCCTTGAACCATGCCGGAAATGATGAAACGTCTGGCAACCATAGCTAAATTTGGAAAAACGCTTTGAAAAGCTTGACTGTGAAGAAGTCGAAAGGCAAAGTTGCGGCAATCATTTAGACGGCATCGCAGATCGCTTCGCCAATTATTTTTTGAAGCCGGAAGGTATCCGGTGACTTCTGACTTGTCAATTCTGGGGTCAGATCATCTAACGGCCTGAACAGGCAGCTAAACAGGAGAAAAATCAGGATGAGCAAGAAGACCTTCCGTGTCGGGTATTGTGTCGTTGTTATGGCTGCGGCTTTTGGGCTATGGCCACGGCTTGACCCATCGGTTTGGGCAGAGTCTGCCGTTCAAGCCGTGCCGCAACTGGCTTCGGCTTACAAAGTCCCGGACAACATAGATTTCCGCAGTGCCAACATCATCAGCGAAGGAGTTCGATTGCACGCCGAATTGTTTTCGTTGAAATCGAACGCGGGCAAAAAGTTGCCGACTGTGATTCAGGCTCATGGTTGGGGAGGAACCGCAGCAGGTTTTCGCTGGGACGGAGTCAAACTGGCCGAAGCCGGTTATCTGGTCGTCAACTTCGATTATCGTGGCTGGGGTGAAAGTGATTCGCGGCTGATTCTGGTTGGCAAAGCTCCTGAATGGAAAAGCGCCGACGAAATGAGAGAGGCTCGCAAATTCACCGCCGAAGTTCAGGAAGTTCGCGGCGTGGTTGATCCGCTGGAAATGACCACGGACTGGTTCAACGTGGTTCATTGGGCGATGGCCGAGCCGATGGTTGATGCCAGCCGGGTTGCATTGCGAGGTTCCAGCTATTCCGGTGGTCACGTGCTTTATGTTGCGGCGCGCGATCCTCGCATCAAAGTCATTGTTAGTCAGGTTGGGTCTTTCGATTCGCGTCCGAAAGCCGTCTCAACTTCAGCCGGAGCGGTTGAAGCTCAAATAAAGCAGGCGAACGAGGAAGCCACCAAGCGCGCTCGCGGCGAAATTGGCTACCCTCCACCGTTTCAAAAAGCCATTGGCAATCTGATTGGCGCTCCGGTTCGCGACAAACTGCTGCGTTATGCTCCGGTCGAAGATGCCGCAAAATTGACGAACTGTGCTGTGCTGATTATTGACGCAGAAAAAGAAGAACTGTTCGACAACAAAGATCACGGGCATTTGGCTTACGAACGAATTCCAAGCAAAGACAAAAAGTACGTGCTGGTTCCCGGCATTACTCATTACGGCATTTATGGAGCCGAACGCGAACGCGCCATCAAGCTGGCGATTGAATGGTTTGATCAATATTTGAAGAAATAAGCTGGGTCAGTGCCACGACAGTCGCGCACTGATTCGAACGCCAACCGACCAAATAACTCAGGAGAGAACAGCAATGAAACGAAGTTACGCCTTTAGTCTCGCTTTATGCCTGGCGCTGACCGGAGCTTTTCTGATTCAGAAAGCCGGAAACGCCAACGGAAAAATCGCGGCTCAACTGACATTTTCAAAAGATGTCGCGCCGATCATTTTCAATAACTGCGCCGGATGTCATCAGCCAGGAGAAACCGCGCCGATGGCGTTGTTGAGTTACAAACAAACTCGTCCGTGGGCCAAGTCCATACGCGAAGTCGTCGCCAATCGCACCATGCCTCCCTGGTACGCCGACCCGAAACACGGAGAATTCGCCAACGACCGCCGCTTGTCTCAAAAAGACATTGACACCATTGTCGCCTGGGTGGATCAGGGAGCGAATGAAGGCGACCCTAAAGACCTGCCAGCCGCTCCGAAACTTCGCCAGGAAGGTTGGGCCATCGGCAAACCTGACGTAGAATTCCCGCTGCCACAATCGTACAAGATTCCAACCGACGGCACGGTTGATTACCAGCACTTCGTTGTTCACACCAACTTCACCGAAGACAAATACATACAGGCCGCCGAAATCAAACGCGGCAATCCGGCTCTGGTTCATCACGTGATTGTCAGCGTCGTTGAACCGGTCAACGGTCAATTGCCGCCCGAAGGGTTGTTGACTCGGAACTTAGCTGTTGGCGAAAACCAGCAGCGGACGGGGAACGCCAGCACAGCCAATGCCAATCGCAACCGCGACAGCATGCTGATTGGTTGGGCACCCGGCATGAGTCCGCTGACACTGAAACCAGGCATGGCAAAACTGGTCAAAAAAGGCTCCGCGCTGATCTTTCAAATGCATTACACGACCAACGGAGTTCCAGGCGAAGATCGCACCAGCGTAGGTTTGAAATTCGCCAATGCGCCGGTTGAAAAACAGTTCATCACTTCAGGCGGAGCCACCGCCCGTGACCTGGTAATTCCGCCGGGCGAAGCCAATTACGAATCGAAATCGTCATTCACCTTTGCCGAAGACGCGCACATCTGGGGTTTCATGCCGCATATGCATCTGCGAGGCAAGGATTACAAATACACGCTGGTGCTTCCCGACGGCACGTCGAAAGTTGTACTGAATGTTCCGAAGTACGATTTCAACTGGCAGTTAAATTACTGGTTGAAAACTCCTGTTGCCGCTCCGAAAGGCAGTCGCCTGGAATGTGTTGCTCACCACGACAATTCCACCGGCAACAAATTCAACCCAGACCCGACTAAAGAAGTTCGCTGGGGGCCTCAAACCTGGGAAGAAATGATGATCGGTTGGTTTGATTACACGCTGGATGGACAGAATTTGCGTGTGACTGCTTCCAACAAATAAGACAA
>JBGAPB010000038.1:14615-24784 GCA_044221525.1 Blastocatellia bacterium
GGTTGCTGTTTGTTGCGGTGATTCAGTTGTTCGGCTGGTTCGCAATTGTTGAGCCAGCCGAAGCTGTTTTCAGTCGCCGGCAAACAGTGGATTTTGAACGCGACATTCGCCCTCTGCTGCACGCTCGCTGCATCGAATGCCACGGAGCCAACAAACAACAGTCAGGTTTACGCCTGGATCAAAAAGCCTTTGCGTTGAAAGGCGGCGGCGGCGGAGCGGTGATCATTCCCGGCAATGGCCAGGGCAGCGAATTGATTCGCCGCGTCAGCAGCAATGATAAATCCGAGATGATGCCTCCGACCGGCGAGCGTTTGACGCCGCGCGAAATCGCTTTGCTGAAAGCCTGGATTGATACCGGAGCGGTTTGGCCAGACGATGGGAAGGCTGTCGGAAAGCTTCCAGCCGCCGAAGCCAAACGCGCCGACAAAGCTACTTGGTGGTCGTTGCAACCTCTGAAAGCGGTCGAACCGCCAGCCGTAAAATCCATTCCTGCCGACTGGTCAAGTTCGCCGATTGACCGATTCATTTTCGCCAAACTGGCTGAGAGCGGTTTGCAGCCGAATCCGCCAGCCGAACGCCGCGAATTGATTCGCCGCCTGACTTACGATCTGACAGGTTTGCCGCCAACGCCTGAACAGGTCGAAGCTTTTGTTGCCGACAAAGACCCGCGGGCTTATGAAAAACTGGTGGATCGTTTGCTTGAAAGCCCGCGTTACGGCGAACAATGGGGTCGTCATTGGCTGGACGTGGTGCGTTTCGGTGAAAGCAAAGGCTTCGAGCAGAACCACATCATCAACAACCTTTGGCCTTACCGCGATTACGTGATTCGTTCGTTCAACGACGACAAGCCGTTCAACCGCTTCATCATCGAACAACTGGCCGGAGACGTTGTCGGCAAAGGCGATCCGGCGGTCGAAGTCGGCACGGCTTTTCTGGTTTGCGGCCCGTATGACAGCGTTGGCAATCAGGATGCTGTGCAGCAGCAAATCATTCGCGCCAACACGCTGGACGATTTGGTGACGGCAACCAGCAACGCATTTTTGGGGCTGACGGTGAATTGCGCACGTTGCCACAATCACAAATTCGATCCTATTCCAACCGAAGATTACTACCGGCTGCGCGCTGCGTTTGAAGGCGTCACTCACGCTGAGCGCGTGCTGGCTTCGTCTGAAGACAAGGCTCGTTACGCTGAGCAAACGCGCCCGCTGGAAACACGTCGCGCTGAACTGACTAAGGAAAAAGCCGCGCTGGACAAAAGCATAGTCCGCTTTTCTTGGGCTGACGGTGAATTGCGCGCGTTGCCAAATCACAAATTCGATCCGATTCCAACCGAAGATTATTACCGGCTGCGCGCTGCGTTTGAAGGCGTTCACGCAGCGCGTGCTGGCTTCGCCTGAAGCCAAAGCTCGGCCGCGCGTCCGCTGGAAACCAGACGCGCTGAACTGACTAAAGAAAAAGCCGCGCTGGCGCATTCAGAAAAAGCTGCTAATTTCTGGCTATCCGCCGTCAACGAACATCGCTTTCAGCCGTCTGCGCGATGAATTTGAAGATGCTGGCGCATTCAGGAAAACAAATCCGCCGTCAACGTCGCTGGATGAATTGGTCTGGACAAGACGCAACGTCGCGTTGGCGGCAAACGGCGGAGCGACTGGCGCAAGGCGGCGCGCGAAGACGCGGCTGCTTTGGATTCTTACGGAGTCGCGTTGGTGAACGACGGCAAGTTTGGCGAACGCTGGTTCATCGCTGCGCCTGCCGAACTGACTGTGGAATTCGCGCAAACCGAAACCATTCGAACGGATTGTTTTTTCGCACGACCGCACTGCCAGTTCGGACAACATCGGAGCAGGTCTGGGGCCGTTCGTCACTGAATATCAGGTGCTGGTTTCAGCAGACGGTAAAGAGTGGCAGCCGGTGGCTGATTCGCTGGCGCGCCCGCCTTTCAACGAAGCTCAGTTGGTCGAACGCTTTGCGGCGACGGTGACGACCGAAACCGAACGGCAAACTTTGCGCGCACTCGAAACCGAACTGGCGTATCAACCGCGAGTTGAAAGCTATTCCGCAATTGCCGACGGTTTGGGCTGGCAAGTTCGATCAGCCTAAGGCGACGACTTATGTTCACAAAGGCGGCGACCCGGCGCGGCGTGGAGCTGACATTGTGCCGTCCAGCCTGGCTGTGTTGGCTACGCCGGATGGAACGTTGAAGCCGTTTTCGCTGCCAGCCGATGCGCCTGAATCCGAACGCCGTCTGGCTTTGGCAAACTGGATTGCCAGCGACGAAAACCCGCTGACTGCGCGAGTGCTGGCCAATCGAGTTTGGCATTATCACTTCGGAACGGGTCTGGTTGATACGCCCAGCGACTTTGGTTATTTGGGCGGCAGGCCTACGCATCCTGAACTATTGGACTGGTTGGCGAAACGGCTGCAAGCCAATGGCTGGCGATTGAAACCGTTGCACCGCGAAATTCTGCTTTCGCAAACTTACAGGCAGAGCGGCGCTTACCGTGAAGCCGCAGCGCGATCCGATGGAAATGCGCGTTTGTTGTGGCGCTTTCCACCCCGCAGGCTTGAAGCCGAAGAAATCCGCGACACATTGCTTGCTGTCAGCGGCAAGCTGGATTTGCGAATGGGCGGCCCCGGTTTCAGGCTTTATCGTTACCTGGAAGACAACGTGGCGACTTATGTTCCGCTGGATCAGCATACGCCGGAAACTTATCGCCGGGCGGTTTATCACCAGAACGCGCGCGCTTCGTTGATTGATGGGCTGACAGATTTCGATTTGCCCGACAACGCCGGAGCTACTCCAAGCCGCATCAGCACGACTTCGCCGTTGCAGGCTCTGACGTTGTTAAACCATTCGTTCACGCTGGCAATGGCTGAGGCGCTGGCCGAACGTGTAAAGGCTGAAACTGGCGTCGCCTCTCAGGTTCGCCGAGCTTTTGCGCTCACATTTCAGCGTCAACCTTCGGCGGAAGAAGAGAATGCCGCGATGGCTTTGATTGCCAAACACGGCTGGCGAGCTTTTGGCCGCGCGTTGTTGAACGCCAATGAATTGCTTTACCTGAATTGACTGATTCAATGGATAAACCGACAAGCATTTATGAGAGCACGCGACTGGCCGCCGGATACGCTTATCACCGCCCGCCGGTTCATCAGCACATCATCAAACGAATTGGCGAACGGCTGGGAATCAATGGCAAGTTGCCGAACGCACTGGATGTAGGTTGCGGCGCAGGACTTTCGACAGCGGCGTTGGAGCCTTTGGCTGAAAAGGTGATTGGCATCGAACCTGTCCACGCGATGTTGGCGTTCAGAAAAACCGTCGCGCCGAAAGCAGAGTTTCTGGTCAGCCAGGCCGAACGATTGCCGCTGGCAACTCGGCGCTTTGATTTGATTACCGCCGCCGGAGCAATCAATTACGCCGACCGCGATCTTTTCTTTCCTGAAGCCGAACGGGTTTTGGCTGCTGACGGAACGCTGGTCATTTACGACTTTTCCGCTGGCTGCCGCTGTAAACGCGATGATCGTTTGCAGCAATGGTTTGATGAATTCACTCAGCGTTATCCTTCGCCGCCAGGTTATGCGATGGATGTTCAGGCGCAGGATTATGGTCGTTATGGTTTGAAGCTGAGCGGTTACGAAGAGTTTGAAGTCGCGTTGCCGATGACGCTGGATGCTTATCTGGCCTATGCCATGAGCGAAACCAGCGTCGAGCAGGCGATTTTGGATGGAACGCCTGAATCTGAAATACGCGATTGGTGCGAACGGACTTTGTTTGTGATTTTCGGCGATGCGCCGCTGGAAATTTTGTTCGACGCTTATATCGCTTATGTGAATCGCGGAGGAACGAACTGATGTCGCAATCAGACGAAACTGTTATTGCCTTAACCCGCCGCCATTTTTTGCGCGACACGGCAATGGGTTTGACTGGCGTTGCGCTGACTGATTTGCTGAGCAATGAAATTCTGGCTCAGCGAATTCAGCATCATGCGCTCAAAGCCAAACAGGTTTTGCATATTTGTTGTCCCGGCGCGGCTTCGCATTTGGATTTGTGGGATCACAAACCTTCGCTGGAAAAATTCGACGGAACGCCAATGCCCGGCGCGGCCAGCGAAGTCACTTTTCAGGGCAAGAACGGCAATTTGATGAAATCTCCGTGGCCGTTTGCTCCCGCAGGCAAAGGCGGAAAGATGATTTCGACTTTGTTGCCGAACGTAGCCCGTCACGCCGACGACATGGCTTTTATTCATTCGATGACTTCGCGCAGCAACACTCACGGACCGGGCAATGTGTTTATGAATACAGGTTTCGTGCGTGAAGGTTTTCCCGCCGCCGGAGCCTGGGCCAGTTATGCCCTGGGCAGTTTGAACGACAACCTGCCGACTTTTGTGGCGATTACAGATGTTCGCGGAGAACCGCCGAACGGCAAAGCGAATTGGGCAAGCGGTTTTTTGCCTGCTCAACATCAGGCAGTCATGCTGGCGGCTCATCAACCTTTGCGAAATTTGAATCGCCCGGCTGATGTTTCTGAAGATGAAGAAATGGCTACGCGGGAATTTTTGCGGCGGCTGAATGATGCGCACGCCAATCGTCAGCCCGGCGAAAGCGAACTGCGCGCGCGAATGTCGGCTTATGAACTGGCGGCGAGGATGCAACTGACCGCGCCTGAAGTCGCCGACCTCAACCGCGAACCGGCGCACGTTCACAAACTTTATGGCACGACTGACGCCAGCTCGTTAAAGTCTGCCTATGCTCGTAATTGTTTGCTGGCCAGAAGATTGCTTGAACGTGGAGTTCGTTACGTCAGTTTGTATTGTGCTTCGCGTGCCAGCGGAATTGACGGTCTGTTGAATTGGGATGCTCATCGGACACTGAAAACCGATTACGAACGCCATTGCCCGATCTTCGACGAACCGACGGCGGCGTTGCTCAGCGATTTGAAACAGCGTGGAATGTTGAACGATGTGTTGGTGTTATGGACGACTGAATTTGGCCGCATGCCTACGCATCAGGAAGGAACGACCGGGCGCGATCACAACCCCGACGGCTTCACGGTTTGGATGATGGGCGCAGGCGTCAAAGGCGGCGTCAGTTACGGCGCAACGGACGAATTGGGTCGTCGCGCTGTCGAAAACATCGCCACGGTTTATGACTTTTACGCGACGGTTTTGCACCTGCTGGGGCTGGATCACGAACGGCTGACTTATTATCACAATGGCACCAACCGGCGGCTGACCGATGTTCACGGACACGTGCTGCGCGAAGTTTTGGCCTGAAAAAGTTTGGAGTTCGACAAACTTCAGTTTGTCGAAGTCTTGGCCAGTAGCTTTGTTGAGAAAACCGGCGACAAACTGAAGTTTGTCGGACTACGTACGAACTTTTTAGAGGAAAAATGAAAAAGATTCTGTTGGCAATTTGTCTGTGTAGTTTGATTTTGGTGACGCCGTCGTTTTCACGCTCGCAATCCAAGCCACGGAAGCGTCCAAATATTTTGTTTCTATTCAGCGACGACCAGCGAGCCGACACTATTCACGCGCTGGGCAACCAAAACATCACGACGCCGACGCTGGACCGGCTGGTTGGCGAAGGCACGACGTTCACTCAGGCTTATTGCATGGGCGCGAATAACGGAGCGGTTTGCGTTCCTTCGCGGGCGATGATGATGAGCGGGCGAACTCTGTTTCGCATTTCTGAAAAGCTGGAAGGCCAGACCACCTGGCCGCAAGTCTTTGCTGAAAACGGTTACGCAACCTTTGGCATTGGCAAATGGCACAACCAGCAACCGTCGTTCATCAACACTTTTGCTGAAGGCAAATCGGTTTTCTTTGGCGGGATGAGCAATCCATACACGATGCCCGTGCAAGACATGGGCGCGGATCACAAGCTGACCGCCAAACGCGAATCCGGCAAACACGCCACGGAGTTGTTCACCGATTCAGCCATCGAATTCATTGCGAGACAAAGCGGCGACAAACCGTTTGCGCTTTATGCGGCGTTTACGCTTCCGCACGATCCGCGTCTGGCTCCGAAGGAATTCCGCGCAATGTATGACGCGGCGAAACTTCCGCTGCCAGCCAACTTTTTGCCGCAGCATCCTTTCAACAATGGAGAGTTGACTGTGCGCGATGAACAACTTGCGCCGTGGCCCCGCACGCCTGAAATCGTCCGCGAACATCTGGCGGATTATTACGCCTGCATTACTTATCTGGACGCTCAGGTTGGGCGAATACTCGATGCGCTGAAAAAGTCCGGCCAGTACGAAAACACGATCATAATTTTTACCAGCGATCACGGACTGGCCATCGGCAGCCACGGGCTGTTCGGCAAACAGAATCTTTACGAACATTCCATGCAGACTCCGTTGATAATTGCCGGGCCGGGTGTTCCGAAAAACAAACGCTCCAACGCTTTCGCTTACCTGTTAGATTTGTTTCCGACGATGTGCGATCTGGCTGGAGTGAAAACACCTGCCGAAGTCGAAGGCCTGAGTCTGGTTCCAGTGCTGACGGGCAAACAGAAAACCCGCCGCCAGGAAATTTTCACGGCTTACCGCAACGTCCAGCGCGCCGTGCGCGACCGTCAATGGAAACTGATCGTGTATCCGCAAATCAACAAACGGCAGCTTTTCGATCTGAAAGCTGATCCGGCGGAACTCCACGACCTTTCCACCAATCCAAAATTCGCCAAAGAACTTGAGCGAATGTTGGCGCTGCTAAAACGCAAACAATCCGAAGCGGGCGACACGCAACCCTTGAGAGTCGCCAAACCAGAACCTGCCGAATTCGACTTCACAAAGGTGAAGACCAAGTGAATCCGAATGAGTTACACACAATTGATAGAGCGGCATATTTTCACATGCTCTGGGCGTCGTTGGCGTTTGCGGTGATGGCTGCGGTCAGTCATCTGGCGGGGGAACGTTGCGACTGGCAATTGGTTGTCGTTGCTCGCGCGGCGGTGGCGTTTTGCTTTTCGCTGCTGATTGCCAAAGCTTTCGGGGTCAAACTGGTTTTGTTCGGGTCGCGGACTTTGTGGGTGCGATCTCTGGCTGGCAGCACCGGCATGTTGTGCAACTTCTATGCTCTGGCGCATCTGCCGGTTTCAGACACGCTGACGTTGATGAACACGGCTCCGATCTGGGTGACGCTGTTTCTGTGGTTGGTGTTCAAGCAAAAACCTACGCCGGGAATCGCCATGGCTGTGCTGATCAGCGTCATCGGCATAGTGCTGATTCAGCAGCCGCATTTTCAAGACGGCAAGTTTGCCTGCCTGATGGCGTTGTGCGGAGCCTTTTGCACTTCGATAGCCATGCTCGGCCTGAACCGTTTGCACCACATAGACCCGCGAGCCATTGTTGTTCACTTTTCCGGCGTAGCCAGCGTGGCGACGATCCTGTTTTTGCTGGCGACAAACCTCAAGGATCATTCGGCTCAATTGAGCGACAAGTTCACGCTGTTATTGCTGGTTCTGGTTGGTATGGCCGGCGTCGCGGGGCAAATCGGAATGACGCAGGCTTTTGCCAAAGGCCACGCTTCAAAGATTTCGGTGGTCGCTTTGTCGCAAATCCTGTTCGGTCTGGTCTTTGATGTGTTGTTCTGGAATCACCCTTTGAACGCGGTTTCGTTGCTGGGAATGGTTTTGGTGATAGTGCCGACCGCTTGGTTGATTCTGGGCAGAACTCCGAAACAGAGCCACGATTTGATTGAAGTCGAAATGGAAGACTGATGGCGATTATTTTGCTGCGCCGCTGACTTCCAGCACCTGTTTATCCTGCAACATTCGCTCTCGCAATTTCGCGTAAGGCACATCCTGCACGGCCAGCTTGCCATCAATCGCCATCACCGCAGCCGTTGCCGCTGATTGACCCAGAATCATAAACACCGGTTCCATGCGAATGCTGCCAAAAGCAATATGGGAACTGGACACGGCAACAGGCACAAGCAAGTTTTCAACCAGGCCTTTTTTCGGAACCAGCGAGCCATAAGCAATCTGATAAGGGCCGTTGGTCGAAACTCCAATATCGCCTTCGTTTTGGACGTAAGCGTCCGCCCCGTTGCCGACTATGTAACGTTGTATGTTGTGCGAATCAATGCCGTAAGAACCCATCCCGACCGAATCCGGCGTCGGCCTTTTTTTCAGCAATTCATTTTCCGTCATGACATAAGCGCCGATCATTCGCCGAGCTTCGCGGACATAAATTTGATGAGGCCAGTTGCCGTTGTCTTTGAATTCGTCGCGCGCCAAACCCCACTGGCGAAATTCGTCCTGCACGTCTTTCGGCATGCGCGGGTCGTTGGCGATGAAATAGAGCCAGCCTTTTTGGTATTGCTCGTGTTCCAGAATGATCGCTCGGCGGCGTTCGTCGCTGGCGTCGGGATAATCGTAATTCATCCCGATGTTGTCGGTGCTGAACGGCCCGTGATTGTTCGTGTCGGTTTTGCCGTTCGGGATGCGGTCAAATTTCTGGAAGGTTTCGCGCCAGCCAGCCTGAAAAACTCTCAACAGCAATTCATATTGCTTCGGATCGTAACCGGCGGGTTTGGGGAAGGGAACTCGGTTTTCAGCCTTGTCGGTCAAGCACATGCGGAAGCAGTACGCTTGGACTTTGTTGTCGGCTGCGCCGTATTCGCCCGGCTTGGCGGTTGAGATTCTGGGCAGCACACCGCTTTTCGGATCGCCCGGAATCCAGTACGGACTGATCTTTTCTTTGACCGCGCCAAAATGATGGCGGTGATGCAGCACACCGGTTTGCACGCCGTTCCATTGTTCGTTGTATTGATCTTTGGATTCGCGGCCAACGTGATAGCTGACTCCGGCGGCGGCCATCAAATCGCCTTCGTAAGTGGCGTCAATGAACATCTTCGCGGCGTAGGTTTTGCCGCTCAGCGTTTTGATCGAAACGATGCGCGAACCTTCTTTGCGGACGCCTGTTTTGCGATTCAGCCATTCGTTGCGGACGACTGGGATTTTGAATTCACGTATGAAGTCTTCAAAGACGGCTTCGGCTATGTGCGGCTCGAAAATCCACATCGTGCGGTTTTCGCCATCCAGAGCCACCGTGCCTTGTCCCTTGTTGCCGAACTGTTCGCGTCGTTCCCAGCGCCAGGTTTCAGGCTTTTGATAGTACTGATAAACGCGATGATAAAACTCCCGCGCCAGACCGCCGATGACGGCTTTGTTGCCGGTGTCTGTGAAGCCAAGCCCGCCGCTGGAAAGTCCGCCCAGATGTTTGTCTGGCGAAACGATGATGACGGTTTTGCCCATCTGTTTGGCCTGGACTGCGGCGGTTACGGCGGCGGCGGTTCCGCCATAAATGCATAAGTCGTATTCGGGAGCAGCTTCAACGTTGAACGCAGCCAGCGAAACCGCGCTGGCGACGCCGAGAAAAGTTCGTCGAGAAATTGAATTGTCAGAGTTGTTCATTTGGTTGTTTCAGGCTTTTTCCAATCGTAGCTGCTCAGTCTGATTGTCCCGTAGGGACATTTGAATGTAGGCAGGTCGTTTACGGCCTGCACAGCGTTCGGCAAGCAATCGCGTCACGTCGTGACGCTTGAATGTTCTATGGTGGTGACGAAATTCAGCCGTCGCTACGCGACGCGAACATTTTTCTACGCCGTAGCAGGCCGTAAACGACCTGCCTAAAATCAGCCGTCCCGCTGGGACGAAGAAAGCGAAGTCGTTACTTCTTCCATTCAAACACCGCGCCCAGGCTTTTCAGCTTGTCGCTCAATTGTTTGGTGTTGATCTCCTGGATTGAAACTTTGTTTTCAATCGCCATCTTCGCCGCGATGCCCGCCGCCTGCCCGATCATCATGTATTGCGGTTCCATTCGCAGCGTTGAATAGGTGACGTGGCTTGCGGAAAAACAGACCGGCACGAACAAGTTCGTCGCTTCGGATTTTTTCGGCAGCAAGATGCGATACGGAATTTGATAGGGCGTGACGGCGACTTCCATGTTGCCTTCGTTTTGAGCGTGGCCTTCGGGCGTGACGTAACGTTGCACGTTGTGCGAATCGCTGTTGTAACTGCCCATCGCAATCACGTCGGGTTTGGTCAACTCGGTCTGAACGTCTTTTTGCGTGACGACGAAATCGCCGACCAGACGACGGGCTTCGCGGACGTAAAGCTGATAAGGCCAGTTGCCGTTATCCATGAACTCATCTTTGGCGATGCCG
>JBGAPB010000039.1:0-24579 GCA_044221525.1 Blastocatellia bacterium
TTCGCGCCGCGGCTGAAGGCGGTTACGGAGCCAATTACAGCACCAACATCGAAGTCGGCGCAGGCGAAGCAATGATTGATCGCCACATCGTCAACCTGTTCACGTTGATGGGCAAATTGAAAAAATCACCGAGCTTTTGATCGGGAGAAAAATTTATGCGTCGAATTGTTCTGTTGATGATTCTGTTGTGTGTGCTGGCGATTGCTGTCAACGCACAAAGCCTGCGCGCCGGAGTTTCTCGCGTGGACATCACGCCGCCACTGGGTGTGGAGTTGTGGGGATACTTTGATCGCTCCGGCCCGGCGAACGGAAAACTCGATCCGCTGTTTGCTCGCGTGCTGGTGTTGGACGACGGTCGTCAAAGCGTTGCCGTCATCACGCTTGATCTTGGGCGCAGCTTCGGGCCGCCGCAAATTGCGTGGTTGCGCGACAAAGCTCGACGCCAGCATGCAGTTGCCGAAGTCATGTTGATCGCTTCGCACACGCATTCCGGCCCGGTGATTGATGACAGTTACGACGATGGCGTGCCGGAGTGGGAACAACGCGCGCTGGAAAAAATCGCCGACTCGATTGGCGAAGCCGTTTCAAAACTAAAGCCTGCGCGCATCGGAGTCGGGCTTGGCCAAACATTCATCGGACACAACCGCCGAGTAATCCAATCAGACGGTTCGGTCAAAATGCTCTGGCGCAACAGCACAGGCCAGCAGACAGGAATTATTGATCCAACTGTAGGTGTGATTCGTGTAGATGACACGAACGGAACTCCCATGGCGATCCTGGTCAATTACGCCTGTCACCCTGTGATTTTCGGGCCGGACAATTTGCGATACTCAGCGGACTATCCCGGCGCGATGGCTAGGCTGGTCGAAGCCAGCTTTGACCAGAAACCGATCTGTTTCTTTCTGCAAGGCGCGCCCGGCGACATCAATCCGATGATGGATAAAACTCCGCTGGCGGAAAACGCCGACGCCATCAAAATTGAAATCGGCGAACAGCTTGGCCGCGAAGTCGTTCGTGTAGCCAAGACAATCAAGCCTGAAACATCTGTCACGCCCGAAGTCGCTTTCCTCAGCGAAGAGCTTCGTTTTCGCAATCGTTGGGATTTGGATTCGATGCGTCAAATGATGACGCTGGCTTTTCCGCCCGCGATGGCCAAACGCTATTTGCGCTACATCGTGCCGGAAATTGCCGCACCGGTGACAACGTTGGTCATCAACAAACAAATTGCGATTGTCGGTTTACCGGGCGAACCATTCGTCGGTTTGCAGTTGCTGCTGAAATCGCGCTCGCCAATTCCGACGACGTTTATGACTGGCTACACAAACGGCTATTACGGCTACTTCCCAACAATCAGCGCGGCGGTCGCCGGAGGTTACGGCGGGAACACGCTTGTGACTCGCGTCGAAGTCGGCGCAGGCGAACGAATGGTTGACCGAGGCTTGATTCACATTTACCGCATTCTTGGAAAGCTGAAAGACAAACCCGAACAGCCTTGAATGTTTTTCTCACGAAGGCATACGAAGAAAACACGAAGAGGAATATGTAATGAAAAAATTGAGTTGTGTTGTGATCGCGTTGGCGCTGCTGATCTGTGTCGTTCAGGCGCAAGACCGCGTCGAACAATGGAAAGGCAAAACCGTGATGGTATTTACGCCGCACCCTGACGATGATGTGTTCGGCTGTGGAGGCACGTTGTCGTTGCTGGCCAAAAACGGCAACAAAATCATCGTGGTGATTTACACCAACGACAACAAAGGTTCGTTCGACCTGGAAATGACCAGCGAACGGCTGGCTCGCATTCGTAAAGCCGAGGAAGAAGCCGCGATGGAAGTCATAGGCGTTCCCAAATCCAACCTGATCTGGATGGGTTACAACGACGGCGAACTGGAATACGCCGAACCGAAAGCTCTGTGTGGGCAGGCGACAAAACTGATTCGCCAATATCGCCCCGACGTGGTTTTCAGCGTTGACCCCGGAGAATGGTATGAACGCTGGCACAAGAGCGATCATCGAATGGGCGGGTTCAACACGGCAGACGCTATTCGCGCAGCAGAGTTCCATTTGTACTATCCAGAACATCTGCTAGTAGACGGGCTGAAACCTTACAAAGTGCCGCTGATGATGTTTTATTACGCCGCCACCGAATCCAATTACTGGGTAGACATCACCGACACCGTTGACCAGAAAATCAAAGCCATCACCAAACATGTCAGCCAGTTCGAGCCTTCGATCAACAAGTACCGCCCGGATTGGGAGCCGAAAGAATTGGAAAAATTGGTGGAATACTTGAAAGGCCGAGGAACCAAAAAAGACGGCAAAGTAGTGGAAGCGTTTCGTCGCGCAACCGGTTTCAATTCGCAATGACACACTGGCATAGCCCTAAAACACAACTGCGATGTGCGGAAAGGCAAAGCCATTTCCGCACATCGGGCGGCAAAGCCGCGAACCAAATGGCCAATTACTGAAGTACAAAGTTGAAACTCAACACGCCCTGCACTTTGACCGGAACATTGCTGAGTTTGGTCGGAGTGAAAATCCACTGCCGAGCAGCGTCTACCGCAGCCTGTCGCAATAACGGATGACCGTTGATGACCTGAGCGTCCAACACTCTTCCTTCTTCTGAAATCGTCACCACGACTTGAACCATGCCTGACGCCCGAGCGGCTTTGGCGATGGCTGAGTAAACCGGAACCTGTTTTTTTATCGCGCTGCCTTGCAACACGCCTTCTGAAACTTTGGTTGTGCCTGCTGGTTTGGTTTCAGACTTTGGAGTTTCAGATTTCACAATTGGTGGTGGAGGCTTGGGCGGCACCACTTCATCATTGGTGACTTTGCAGCCAATACAGCCATTCACCAGCCCAACCCCCGGCGGTAATCCAGAATTGTTGACTTGTGGTTGCGGCCTCAAAGTGAGGTCAACATTCTCCACAGGAAGAATGTCAACAAGCTTCTTTGGTGGAGCAAAGATATCCAGAGGAGCGTTCGCTCTGACGGTGTTTTGCAATCTGGCAACAGGTTGCGGCGCTGATGGCGCGCTTGGAACCGGCGGAATCAGCATTGCCGCCAAATTGTATTCTTCAGCCAGCGCCGGGCTGAAGCTGATAACAGTTCCTATGCCAATGGCCAGCAACGCAATCGCGTAAATCGCCGTGGTCACGACAAAGTAACGGCTGGCGCGTTTACCGTTTTTTCGCTTCGATGATTCAACCAATATGTCGAACATAGTTTTTCTCCTTCTTGGCTGCGAAGTTTGTTCGCAGCTTGGTTAAGACGATCAGCCGATGGATTTCGTTAAGTGCGGATTTCAAACCTGAAAATTGAGATTTGAAACTCGCAGAAAAATCGCCGTTTGCCTCAATTCAGACTCTCGATTTGCAAACCAATTGGAGTCGTTCCGGCGGCTTTCATCACGTCAACGACTTTGACGACCTCTCCGTAATGCAGCCCGCGCGGGGCCTTCAAAAATACAGCTTTCAAATCCTGCGGGCGTTCATCCAAGGCGCGATGCAACAGCGCATCCAGGTCGTCCAGCGTCGCGGCGGGTTGCGAATTCAATTGATAGCTGCCTTCGTTGTTGACAGTGACAACCAGGCTGAACTTGTTGACGCTTTCGCTTGGCGGCGGAGCCTTTTCAGGTATTTTGGCTTCAAAGCGGGCGGGTTTGGTTGGGCTGATGACCATAAAAATAATCAGCAGCACCAGCAGCACATCAATCAGCGGAGTGACATTGATAAACGGAGTTGCAGTGTTGTTCTTTTGTTTCATCCTGAATCCCTCTCTTTTGGACACACTTCAGCGTCCCGGCTTATAGCCGCAGTTATTTCGTTTTTTTGGATAAAGGAGTCCCTGCCGATTGTTCGCGTGAACAATCGGGCGATGGGACTGCCTTAAACTTTTGTTGAATTGGCCAGCTTAGCCGGAGATGCTGGCTTTGATGTCAATCTTGCTGAGAATGAGCACCGCTTCGGGGCTGGTGGCCTGTCGGCGAGGGGTCGCCTGAAAGCTCGCCTGTTGTGTAATAGCGGTTGAAAACTTGGTCACGGTCGCCTGATCGGTCGGTGTGACCATTTCGTTGATTGAAGCCCGTCCGTCTTTGCGGACTTTGAGCGTGACAATAACTTCGTCGCCTTCGGAAAGGCTCGCACCCAGATTCAACAGTTCGCCGGACGGAATGAAAACCGGCGGCGGAGGCGGCTGGAAAATAGCCATCCTGAACTGAATGCCTGTGTCGGTTAACTCCGGTTCGGTTTCTCCACCGATCAGAACTTCTCTTAAGGCGTCTGCCAAAGCGAGAGTGCGATAAGCTGGCTGCATGACTCCAGCCAACGTGATGACAAACATCGCCACTGAAACAACCGCTCCGATGCCCTGTGAAAATAATCGTGTGCGCCAGATTTCTATCAGTTCAGCGCGACTACGTTTAACTCGTTCGTGAGCGCGCGCTTCGACTCGCAAAGCAGATTGAATTTGCGTAGTCAGATCAATTTTCGTCTTGCTGTTGTTTCGTGATTTCGGCGTTTCCAGAGCTTGCAACTCGGAAAGCAGGCCGCGCAATTCGGCGGCGCTGTGACGGCAATTGGCGCACTGGCGCAAATGTTTCTGGAGCGCCAACTGTTCGCGTTCATCAGCCTGACCGTCAAGCTGAGCTGAATATAGCAATGGAAAATCCTGGCAAATCATGGTCATAAAATCCCAAATCGTTTTTTCAGGCGGCGCTGCTCATCGTGAGCGCATTGTTAAATGAACCAAAAACCGGTTGTTGCTACCCATCTTCAGTTCGTCTCAATTTCGCCGACCCATCGGCTATGAGCGTCGAAAAAGCGCTCACGATGAGCACCACCGCCTGAAATATCTCCGGCTAAAATATGTACCGGTATACTTTCTACTCCTCTTCTACTCCTTTACTGTCTGCTCCCGTCCTGCACCGCTTCACGCAACATCTCGCGTCCGCGAGCGATACGTGATTTGACTGTGCCCACTGAAACTTCTGTGACGTAGGCAATCTCTTCATAACTCAAACCTTCAATGTCGCGCAGCATGACCGCGACGCGAAAATCTTTTTTCAACTCTGATAAACCCGATTCGATTCGCCGACTGCGCTCGCGCGACAAGGTCTCGGCCTCCGGCGAAATGGTGTCGCTTTCCAAACTATCTGCCAGCGAACGATCATCGTCGGAGTTCAATCCCAGCGGAGCGTCCAGCGAAGCCGTGTTACTGCGATGCCGCCGGCGCCACCAACGCTGAGTGCTGTAAGCCTGATTGATGGCAATGCGGCAAATCCAGGTTTTCAAACTGGCGTCACCGCGAAACCTCGCAAAGTGACGATAAACTTTCAAAAACGTTTCCTGAGCCGCATCGCGTGCGTCTTCAGCATCACCCAAAATCCGAAACGAGAGCGCGTAAATCAACGATTGATATTCTTCGACCAACTCATCGAACGCGGACATTTCCCCCGCTTTGAGCCTGGCAATCAGTCTGGTTTCGTAAAGACAAGCTTGAGCGGCGCGCGGAACTTCTTGTTCCGTCGCTCTATCCGCCACTCCGAACTCTTCCAGTCCGGCAACCAGCAATGCCTCTTTTTCTACCAGCATCACGCCCAAGCTCCTTATGTGGCCTTCTATATTGCTCGGCGATATAGTCCACCGGCAACTTTTGTACTGGCATGGCCACTTCTTCAAATGGGTCGGTCGGTTTTGCTTCGGCTCAAGCGCCGCAGCTTCAATTTTGGTGACAGTCTTTTAGACTCCGGGTTAAAGCCGAAGTTCCAGCCGCATAATAATTTTTCTTGGCTCCTGTTGGAAGCTGGACAGTTCGCGCGACAAAGATTAGCTTCAGGTTTCGCGCTGCGAATTTTTCTATGGATCGGCTGATTCTCTTCAACAAACCGTATCAGGTGATGTGCCAGTTCACGGGTGATGGCGGACGTTCGACTTTGGCTGATTTCATCAAAGTGCAGGATGTTTACCCTGCCGGGCGATTGGATTTCGACAGCGAAGGTTTAATGTTGTTGACCAACGCGGGCTGGCTCCAACATATGATTGCCGATCCCAAATACAAACTTCCCAAAACTTATCTGGTTCAGGTTGAACGAATGCCGACCGATCAAGCTCTGAAACAACTGGCCGCAGGCGTCAAGCTGAACGACGGAATGACTCGCCCGGCAAAGGTTGAATTGATGGACGAACCGAACTTGTGGCCGCGCGTGCCGCCGATTCGTGAACGCAAAACAGTTCCAACGGCCTGGCTGAGGATGACAATCACCGAAGGCCGCAACCGGCAAGTTCGCCGAATGACGGCGGCGGTTGGACACGCTACGGTGAGATTGGTTCGGGAAAGGATAGGCGATTGGGAACTTGGCCAGTTGCAACCAGGCGAGTGGGAAGAAGTAAAATGCCCGCCGCTGCCTTTACGGAATCAACCACGGGGAGCACGGGGCACACGGGGGAAATAAACCTTTGTTTTCTTGTTTTCCCCCGTGATCCCAGTGTTCCTCGTGGTTAAAATTCGTGTACGCATTTGCGAGTCACTCTAAATCTGGAGGGTTCGACTATGAACTGGCAAGAATTCAAAACCGCCGCGCCTGAATTAGCTGAAGCAGGCGAAAAATTGTTTGAACGAGTCGGCGTCGTCATGGTCGCTTCGATCCGCAAGGACGGTTCGCCGCGAATCAGCCCGGTCGAACCGTTGTTTGCAGGCGGCGAACTTTACCTGGGAATGATGCCTGATACTTTCAAGGCTCAGGACCTGTTGCGCGACTCGCGCTGCGCGATTCACAACGTCATCAGCGATAAAAACGTCCCCGAAGGCGAGTTCAAAGTAAACGGCCTGGCCCGTAATGTTCAGGATGAAGCCGAGCGCCAGCTTTATTGCGATGAACTGAAAAAGAAAATTGGATGGAGTCCTGAAGGTCTGCCGTTTCACCTGTTCGCCGTGCAAGTGCAAAGCGCCGGGCTGTTTCTAATGCAAGGCCACAATGAAAACCCCGCTGCCGGACGATTGGTCAAAAAGTGGCGAGCAGGCGGCAAGGTCGAAGCATTCAGGCAAGGCGTTGACGGAAAACTAACACCAACCAACGAGTAACTTATGATTTCTCCCACTGACGTAATTCAAGCTGAAAACCGAATCCGTCCGTTCATAGTCAAAACTTCGCTCGACCCTTCGTTTCGTTTGAGCGATCTGGCCGGGTGCGACATCTGGCTGAAACTGGAACAGACGCAATACACAGGCTCTTTCAAGCTGCGCGGCGCGGCCAACAAGATTCTATCGCTGACACCTGAGGAATTGCAGCGCGGCGTTATTACCGCTTCAAACGGAAATCACGGCATAGCGGTTTGTTACGCCTCGCGACAGGTCGGTATTGTTCCGCAGGTTTTCATGCGGAACGGAGTTTCAGAAGCCAAGCTGAGTCTGATTCGCTTGCTGGGAGGCGAACCGGTCTTTTTTGGCGAAGACCCGCTGGAAGCGGAATTGAAAGCTCGCCAAACAGCCGAAGAAACCGGAAAGATTTTTATCTCGCCTTACAACGACGCTCATGTCGTTGCCGGTCAAGGAACCATCGGCGTTGAGTTGCATCATCAGTTGGATGAGATTGACGCTGTGTTTATCACTGTCGGCGGCGGAGGTTTGATTTCAGGCATCGCTACTTATCTGAAAGCTGTCAGCCCGCGAACACGAATCGTAGGTTGTTGGCCCGAAAACTCGCCGGTCATGTTTGAATCCATGAAAGCCGGACGGATTTTTGATTGCCCGGAAAAACCTACCATCAGCGACAGCACCTCCGGCGGGCTGGAGCCAGACACGATTACTTTTGAAATGTGCCAACGGCTGATTGATGAACACGTGCTGGTTTCAGAAGAAGAAATCAAACGGTCAATGCGAATGTTGGCCGAACAGGAACGCTGGATTGTCGAAGGTGCAGCCGGAGTGGCAATGGCCGCCCTGTTAAAAGAACGCCAAAGATTCGTAAGCCAGCGCTGCGTGGTCTTACTTTGCGGACGGAACATCGCAGCCGAAAAGATGAGCGAATTGTGGCCGTAAGGACTATTTCACTCGTGTGCTGCCCGGCGTATTCGATCCATCACCGCCAAACCCAAACCTTCCTCAGCAACAGCCTGACAGTAAATCGTCCTGATGCCCGCTTCATCACATTCGCGGAAGAACTGAAAGAGCGAGTGCGCGTAATCGGCGACATCCTTGCACAAGGAAATCTTCTGGAAAGCTTCGGCGCGTAATGGCGCGTCAATTCCGATGTATGCCGCTTCGACGCTTGGAACAGTGAACTGTGGGAAGCTGGCCAGAAAAACCTGAGCGCGTGGCGAATAATGCCGATATTTCAGACCTGGGCTTTTCGGAGCTTCGCCGGGGTGCAAATCGGCCATCTCGGTTTCAGGCACGATTTCGCGCAACTGTTCCAGCGTCACGCCGCCAGCCCGCAAAATAAGCGGCCTGGTTCCTGTGCAATCAACGACTGTGGATTCCAATCCGAATTTGGTTTGGCTGCTTTTCAAAATGCAGGCAATGCGGCCATCCAAATCTTCACGGACGGCTTGCCAGGTTGTCGGGCTTGGGCGACCGGACAAATTTGCGGAAGGCGCAACCAGCGGAACTCCGCAGGCTCTCAGCAATTGCAGGGCAATCGGATGGTTGGGCATTCTGACTCCGACTGTTTGTAAACCGGCAGTGACAATGGCTGGGACTTGATCGTGTTTTGGCAAAACTACGGTCAGAGGCCCTGGGAAAAAGGCTTCGATCAGTTGTTGTGCAATCGGCGTGACTTCACGTGTGATGGATTTAAGCTGCGACTGATCTGCGATGTGTGCAATCAGCGGATTGTCCGAAGGACGGCCTTTGGCTTCAAAGATTTTTTGAACTGCTTCTTCGTTGAAAATGTTCGCGCCGAGTCCGTAAACGGTTTCAGTTGGAAAAGCCACAATTTCGCCGTGAGCAATGTAGCGAGCGGCCAAAGTCGGCGACTGAGTAATTTTAGTATTCATTGGCGATCGGTTGCCGGTGGCCGGTGGCCGGTTGAAAAACCGACCACCAAACCGGCCACCAGCCACTATCTGGAAATTGTGCGTCCAACGCTGGAAAAATCCAGCGCCGAAGTCGCCTCATTGAAATCAAGTGAAGCCGGTGAAAATGTCGAACGAATTCGGCTGGCTGAAACTCGATAAGTGGTTCCGGGTTCAAATCCTGACTGGCTCCAGTTTCCATCGCCATCGGTCAGAACGCTGCCCGGAACGTCTCCGCCACCTAAAACACGGGAAAAACTCAAGGTAACACCCGGCATAGGCATCCCGGCTAGGCTGGTAATTTTGCCTGAAACGGCAAAAAGCGGTGCGACGCCTGGTTGCGAAATTCTGACCGTTCGACCGGCAATTAACAAAGTGCCGGTGCGGGCGTTAGAGCTGGTATTGGCCGCGACTTTGAAAAAGACCGCGCTAAATCCTGTTCCGGTTTGACCGGCGGTAACAGTGATCCAGTCGGAATCACTGACGGCTCGCCAAGTTACCGACGGCAAAGCCGCAACAGTAATGTCAGCCGCGCCACCTTTGACTCCAAAGATAAACTCGTTGGCATCCAGAGTCGTCGCAGCCAGATCAACTGCGGCTTTGACATCCAATCGTCCGTATCCATAAACAGCATTTGGAATTGTGGTATTAGTCGCGCCGCAATCCGTTACCAAAACTCGCACTGCGGATTCGTTCAGGATGTTTTCAGTCAGATCAATTTTGCCACGTAATTCAGGGCGCGCCGACCAAAGCAGCGCGACGGCTCCTGCAACGTGCGGCGTTGCCATCGAAGTCCCGCTCAATAAAGTGTAGCTGCCTCCGCGAATTGCCGATCTGACCAGAACTCCCGGAGCAGTAATGTCCGGCTTTGTTCGATTGCTGCCGTCAATTGAAACAGGCCCGCGTCCACTGAAGCTGGCAATAGTCCCTGTGACAGCGCTGATTGCTCCGACGGTGTAAACCGCATCGTAAATTCCCGGCGGGTCTTTGACCGATGAACAACCAGCGGCTCCGCTGTTGCCTGCCGCCGCGACAGTCAAAATTCCGGCGGCGCGATGAGCTTCCAGCGCGGCTTTCAATGTGTTCGGTTCGCAGCCTTCAGACGGCGGGCAAGTCCAGGAATTCGTAGTGATGTCCGGCGCTTTTGTCGGATCGCCCTGAGCAGGTGTCGCTCCGTTCGGATACGGAGCCAGCAACCATTCAATACATTCCAGGTAAGTTGAAGGTTTGCCGTTGCCTAAATTCATGTTTCGGCAAGCGATGAACTTTGCCCCCGGCGCAACTCCGATCTGGTTTGAAGCTCCGTCCGAACCAATCGCAGAACCCAGCGTGTGAGTTCCGTGGCTGTCGTCATCACAGGGTGCGGCGGAATCTTTGCCGCAATTCCGATTGTCTTCGTGAATGCTGTCGTGCCAGTTGTAATCGTGATTGGCGTTCGCTCCATCCCAGCCGCGATAGTGATTTTTCAATGCCGGGTGGCTCCATTCAACGCCAGTGTCCTGTCCGCCGATGACGATTCCCTGACCTGTGAACCCCGTTGCCCAAACTTCAGTTGCGCGAATCTGGCTGATTCCCAATTCGACATCTTCAGGCGCATTGGCTGCCGAAGCGGCTTTTAACAACTCTTCCTGATTAAGCTGAACCGGGCGGACTCCCTGAATTTCAGGGTTACCGGCAATACTTGCAACATCCGGGCGCGCGGCAATTTCCGTTGCCAGTTCGCGCGAACCTTTCACCATGACAGCATTGACTATGTAAAACGATTGATGAGTGACATTGCGGGCTGTCAACCAGTTGAGTAAAGACGGTTGAGAGCTTTCTGCTTTGGCACGCAGTGCATTAAAGACGTAACGACCTTTTTCTTCTTTGGTTTGCAGTCTATGAGCCAAGCTCAAATCTGCTTGTTCGCCGAGCATGACTAAAAATTCGGCTTCCTGACCATCGGCGGTTTTCGCCATCACCCACGGAGAAATCTTCTTTAAGGCCAGTTGCCTCAAATCTTGTGGGGTTTCATTTGGCGATTTTGCGCGGGCGATCAACCCGCCAGCCAGCAGGCCTGTTGCAGTGAGGAGCAACAGCAAAACAAAAAAACGCGACCTTTTCATTGCGACACCACTCCTTTGCTCAGCGGAGCAAATTGTTTTTTTCCTGTTGGAGCAGGATCGGGGCAAAAAATAAAAGGGATGAATGAAGTTCGTGGGGTCGGAAACTGGCGGCCATTTTGCATATTCAACCGCCGATTGTCCACTTCAAGCCATATCAACGAAATAAATAATCAACTGGCATTTGCCAACCCGGCATAGACCAGACCTAGAAATAATCAATACCTCATCGCGCGAACTGCAGCGTCAGACCAGGCTTCCAGCGGAGCGAAAGCATCGGTCAAAACCACTGCCTGGTCGCGCGGCAAATCAACTTTCGACTGAAAAACCGACTCTATGTAATTCATCTGGCGAATGTGATCGGCCACCTTCATCGTGAACGGCGCTGGTGTTTCGGGCAATTCACCGCAGACCAGAAACATGGTTGAAACAAATGTTGATGTGTTCAGCTTGGAGTCGCGCTGCTTGGCCAGATAAAAATTCGGAGAAAAAACCTGAGTTTTGCCAAACACACTTTCCAGAGTCATCACCACAGACGAAACCAGTCGGGCCGCGTCGCCTGAAATTCCGCCGACGATGTTGGCGACTATCAATCCGTTCGGAGCCAGTTTTTCTTTCAAGTCAACAAAAGCTTCGCGCGTCAGCAAATGAAAGGGCGGCGAATCTCCACTGAAAGCGTCCAATACGATCACATCATACTTTTCCTTCAGCCGGGCGGTTTCGGTTCTGGCATCGCCGATAATCACCTTGACCGATGGCGGCAATCCGAAATGTTCGCGCGAAACTTTTTCAGACATCGGATCAATTTCAATGACTGTTACATCAGAACCGGCTTCGGCCATCGCCCGCGCATAAACTCCCGCGCCAAGTCCCCAGATCATCACTTTTTTAGGGATGCCTTTGACCGTCGCCAGCCGCTCCAACCCGTAGGCATAAGCGGCGTTTGAAACATCTCCGATCATCGAACCTTGCTGGACTCCGTTCAAAAACAGATATTTGACGCTGCCTTCGTCACTGACCACCAGATCGCCGTAAGACGACGGCACACGTGCAGTCACACGATGAGGCTGATTTTTGTACATCACTTCGCGGTCTGCTTCCTGTCCGGCAACGGCTGTCCCGACCGAAGCCAGCGCCAGGCCAACCAACAACAGCACTGCTTGCTGCATTCGTTTCCTGACCAGCAGATACCACAGCGGAACAATCGCCAAAGCCACGGCCGTGCCGATGATCGCCGCGTGAACGCTCATGTTCGGAATTATCAAAAGAGAAACGGCCAAACTGCCGATGACCGAACCGATGGTTGAGATCGCGTATAAGTTGCCTACGCTGGTTCCGAGATGAAGTTGATCCACCGCCGCTCGCACGGCCATAGGTGACACCATCCCCAGCAGCAACAACGTCGGCAGGAATAAGACTGCCGCCGCGATAAACGTGCCGGAAACCATTCCCGCGTCATAAGCGGAGCTAAGCACGGGTTTTGTGATGAGGTCGGCAACCAGCAGTGCGCCGCCGGCAATCGCCATCACCGTCATCAACGTGCCCAAGCCGGGGCGTTTGTCGGCAATGCGTCCGCCCCAGGCGTAACCAATAGCCAGCGAAGCTAAAGTTACAGTAATCAACGCGCTCCAAACGTGCAGCGTAGTCCCGAAAACCGGAGCCAACACACGCGAGCCAAGAATTTCAACGACCATCACAGAAGCGCCGCCGATAACGACCGCCGCTCGCAGCATCAAAATGCCCAAACCGGATAAAGATGAGTCTGATTCAGCAGCGGAAGTTTCGTTTGCTTTGGCGGTCTTCGCCTTTGCACCTGATTGCACTGGAATTATTCCCCCGAAAGTTATGAATTTTACGAATGTGAGAAGTTCGTGCGGGACATCGAAGCCGCGCCAGCATAAGCCATACAGCCTTGATTTTCCATCAGTCAGCCAAGGATTTGTGAATCAAAACGAACAAGGACGCGAATGCCAAAAGGCGAAAAAAGCCAAAGCAGAGCAAGAATTCTCATGCTCGCTTTTCTGGCTCTTTTCGCCTTTCTGCTATTCCGCCAATTCACCGCCTGGTTTTACAGCATGAATCCCAGATCACTGACCGGGAAATTGGCCAGTTCAGGGAATAACAAGCTCAGTTGCGAACTCTGAGCGCCAAACCATTTGGCCAGCGTCGCGCCGTACTGCGCCAGCGAAGTCGTCGGCAACAGAATGCCCCGATTGTCGGCAAAAGCATTTGGGTTGTAGGCGGAATCGCTGGCATTGAAGATCGGGAACGAGCCATAAACCTGCTGGCCGCTAACAGCCCCGCCCATGACCAGATAATGGCTGCCCCACCCGTGATCCGAACCGGTTCCGCTGGGTTGCAGCGAACGCCCGAAATCGGACAGCGAGAAGGTCGTCACCTGTCCGGAAACTCCCATCGCCACCGTGGAATCGTAAAACGCCTTCATCGCCTTGCTGACCTGTTGCAGCAAATCCCATTGCTGATAATCCTGACCGCTATGAGTATCGAAACCTCCGAGACCGGCGAAAAATACCTGACGGCCTACGCCGGTTTGAGCGCGCACGTTGATTAACTGGGCAATGGCGCTGAGCTGTTTGCCCAACGCGGTGTTGGCAACCGCCGGGTCGAAACCTGTGTTGCCGCCTCCGCTGGCGTTTTTCAGAATCGAATTGAGCTGCCAAATGTCGTTCATCACTTTGTCAGCCGCGGCAATCATGCGATTGCTGTTTCCCAAAGCGCTGATCTGTTTCTGAGCGCTGGCGCGAGCATCAACGGCAGCTTGAGGCCAACCGCCGCTCATTGCGTATTGATCCAGACTGTTGCCCGGTTGGAGATTGGTTCCCGGCACGCTCAGTCCGGCGCAAAACAACGCCGATCCATTCATAGAAATTGAAGCCGGAAAGCTGGAGGCAGCATTGTTCGGTTGCATCAAATCGGCGATGCGGCCCCCCCAACCGCTGCTGGCGGAGGCGCTGGGAATGCCCGCCTGCATCTGCACAACCTGGTCGGAATGCGAAAACAACTGCGTAGGCAAAGGCACAGAGTTTTGTTGATACTGCTGTTTTGTCGTCGGCTGGTTCAGCATACCCGTGTTGGCAACGACAGCCAGCTTGCCCTGTTGAAATAACTGCTGCAACTCAACCATCCCGTAATTCAGCGCGTACTGTCCGCCGGTCGTGGTCGTAACCGGCAGCAATTTGTTACCGCTGAGGGCAAGGCCTCCGCGGTTGCTGACATAAGCCGGATATTCGCTGGCTGACATCGGAATCACCATGTTGTGTCCGTCATTCCCGCCAAACAGGAAGATGCATACCAGAGCTTTGTAATCTTGCACCTGCGCCGCATCTGCCAGGTTGAATTGCCCAAGCGCGGTCAACAAACCAGCGCTGCCAGTGAGTTTCAGAAAGTTACGTCGTGAAAAATTTTGTGTCTTCATTGATCCTCCTCCTTTTAGTGCATCACCGTGTATTCGCTGGACATCGCCACGATGTAGAGCACTGTTAGCGCGCGCATCTTGGCATCGGCTCCAACGGCGGCCTGAGTTTGCAGCGCCGTCATCAACTGTTGCCGCATTCCGGTGGACATCCGTCCGTAAAGCAGCAGGTTATCCACAGCGTTGATGCAGGCAATGTGATCGCTGCCCAGGTTGAACAGCCACTGCAAATTCCAAATTCCCGTCTGGTAATAATTCATGTAATTCCATAGGAAATTTCCGCTATTGACCGTTTCGCCCGGTCCGTGAATTTGAAATTCCGGGCCGAACAACGGTGGCGATTGTTTAGGAACTCGGAACATTGGCGAGTAATGACCGAAAACCGACGGAGCATTCATCAAGCCTTCGGCCATATTGTCGTAAACGTAAGCGATCTGATTTGGCTGGGAAATGGTTCCACCCAACACGCGGAAAAGCGCGATGTGGTGCATTAACGGAGTTCGTAGTTTGCCGAAATCGTTTGGCGGATTGTCGTTGCGAGCATCCGCATCCGTCAGAATCGCGCGAACAACGGCTTTCAAATCTCCACGCACGCCTTGCCCGTTGTTGTTGAAAACGGCGCTGATGCGCGAGACATAAGCCGGCGAAGGATTGCTGGTGACCAAAGCGCGAATCAGTCTGAGTGAAATAAACGGCGCGACGTTGGGATGGTTGAAGATGATGTTGATCGCGTCATCAATATCTTTCTGCATGGTCTGGTTGGCCAGAAGCGTTTGCCCCAGAAAGGTTTTCGATGACATGTCGTGATAAGCAGGCAGCGGAACCATCTGACCCGGGTAATAATTCGGGTTTGTATATTGTGGCGGCCCGCTTGGAGTGTTGTAAGTCCAACCCGTCAACGCCAGAGCCAGTTGCCGAATATCAGTCTGGCTGTATGTCGGAATCGGATTGTTGCTGGCATCCAACATATACGAACCGTCCTGGTCCAACTTATACAGACCTATGCTGAACAACTGCATCACTTCACGCGGGTAATTTTCGTTCGCGGCTCCGTTTTGGCCGGGTTTGGTGCTGTTGACCATGTCCAGGTATTTGCCCATCGTCGCGTCGAGCGTGATTTCCTTCAGCAAAGTTTTGTAATTGCCGAAAGCGTTGCGGCTGAGAATCTGCAACCAGGGAGCCAGTTCATTCGCATAATTGTTCTTGTTGCGCGAAATGACTATGACTTCGCTCAGGGCGTAAATCACACGCTGGCGCAACTGATCCTGTCCCGCGATGAAATTGTTATAAAACTGTTCCGTCAACTCCGAGTTTTGTTGTGCGGTGTAATTCGGCAGTGGAGATTCAGGAGTATTGAACTGTTCATCCAAAAACGCCTGAACGCCGACTTGTTTGACGTGAGTGATCAGTTGAGGCGTCGGCCCGAACGTGGATTGTTCCAGCAGACGCCCGGCGGCAATTGTCTGCGCGTCAACGACTGGAACACTGATGATGGAAACATTGGCGTTTGATTTCTTGGTGGCGTCGGCCTGACTGACGGCGGTGACGGTGATCGTTCCGGCTGGAACTGCGGCAGGCGCGGTGTACAAACCCGCTGAAGTAATTATTCCGACCGTCGCGTTTCCGCCTGAGACGTTGTTGACCTGCCAAGTGACGGCGGTGTTTGCCGTTCCTGTGACCGTGGCGCTGAACTGTTGAGCAGCGTTGACTGCCAACGAAGCCGAAGCCGGGGTAACAGTAACTGCAATCGCATTTCCCGGAGAAGTTACCGTCACCGAAGTGCTGCCGGATTTGGTCGAATCGGCCTGACTGACGGCGCTGACAATGACGAACCCCGCCGGGACAGCAGCCGGTGCAAGATAAAGCCCGTTGCTTGTAATCGTGCCGACAGTCGCGTTGCCTCCGGTAATGTTGTTCACCCGCCAGATGACGGCTTTGTTGGCAGTGCCGCCGACCGTCGCGGTGAATTGTTGAGCGGCTCCGGTCTGCACTGTCGCAGAGGCAGGCGATATAGAAACTGAAACGGTTTCTACGCCTCCGCCGCTGACATTGACTGTTGCAGTGGCCGAACGCTCGCTGTTGACTGCGCAAACTGCCCTGATGGTGACAGGGCTGACCGGCGCGACATTCGGAGCCGTATACAAACCCGCTGACGTAATCGTGCCGTTTGCACTGCCTCCGTTGACGTACCAGTAAACCTGCTTGTTCGACGTGTTTGCGACATTAGCCGTGAATTGTTGCTTGGCCGCGACGGGAACCGTTGCCGTTGCCGGAGTGATCGAAACGACGATTCCCTGCCCCCATTCCAACAATCGCGGCGAAGAAGTTACACCCGGCATTCCAGGATTCGTAACTATCAAATTGCCGCTGCCTGATTGCATGAAATTGCTTGTTACCTTCAATTGGGTTGAGGAAACAAAAGCCGTAGGCAAAGCCATATCTTGCACCTTGACGACTGCGCCGTTGATGAAATTGGTGCCATTGACCGTAAACGTCGTGTTGCCGAGTGGAATCAGTCGTGGTGAAAACCACTGAACTGAAGGTGTCGCCTGCATCGTTGCATTCGCTGACGTGTTTAGTTGCAGGTAAGCAAAACAGGCAATTGCCAGAAATAGAATCGCTGCCAGTCGCCTCGTGTAACGTAAGTTTGAATGTAAATACATATCGCCTTTCCTTGAATTCAAATCAATTGAACACCGGCATGAGCACAAAGCTCAGCCAAACCTGATAGCACAATGTCTTGCCCGGACTCGTCCAAAGCCAAACATCCGACAGCAAAGCAGACTCCGGCTAAGCCGCGTTCAGTCGGTTTTCAGAGCCAGTGATGGCCAAAACAGTTTTTGACAAACAGGGGTAATCGTTCTGTTTCGTTACTTTATGAGGCGAAGATAAAGCAGCGACTGATACAAAATCAGTTTCACGGAAAGCATGTCGAACGGCCAGGCGAGTCGCGAACGCGGGTGATTCAAGAGGTACGTCCGCAAATGCCGAACTAACTTTCTTCCGATATTTTTTTAGAGGGATGCTAACAGTAAGTGCTGCGACGGGGAGCAGGACTGAGACCAGTGAAGTTTTCCTTATCTCGGCGGCGAAGATAGCAAGCCGGTTTTTGTCTGGCAAGAACTTTTTCAGATTAACTTTTCAGAGCCTCAACAAACCGCCAAAGACCTTGCTTGTGCTAATCTCTGCGCCGTTATGGCTGACCACACGAACTTACAATTGGACGTTCTGGCTATTGCGGCTCACCCTGACGACGTCGAGTTATCGGCGGGCGGCACGTTAATAAAGCTTGCCGGAATGGGTTATCGCACCGGCATTCTGGATATGACTCGCGGAGAAGCCGGGACTCGAGGCACGCCGGAAATTCGCAGGCAGGAAGCCGAACATGCGGCAGAAATTTTGGGATTGGCTGTCCGAGAAAACCTGGAATTGCCGGACGCCCACATCTGGTTGAACGAAGAATCCCGCGTCAAACTGGTTCGCGCGATTCGACGGCTGCGGCCTCGCGTAATTTTCACCCAACACTGGGACGACGCTCATCCCGACCACTCGCACACGGCGCAACTCGTACGCGAAGCCATGCACATTGCGGGTTTGACCAAATACGACTCCGAAGCCGGGCAGGAAAGATGGCGGCCAAACTGCGTCGCCCATTTTCTTTTTCCGCGAACTGTCGCACCAACTTTTATCGTAGACATCTCCGACCAAAGCGAACGCAAGTGGGAAGCGATTCGCGCCCACGCTTCGCAGTTTCACAATCCTGTTAGCAATGAAGCACAATCGCGCGTCAGCACTCCGGCTTTTCTGCGAGAGATGGAAGCCCGCGACCGTTACTTCGGCGCGCTGATTAACACCGAACACGGCGAAGCCTTCTTCGTCCGCGAAGCCTTAAACGTCGTTGACCCGATTGAATTATTGACGCGGCAAATGAACTTATATTCGTAGTCGGTGGCCGGTTGAACGGCGAAACCGACCACCAACCACCGACCACCAACCACCGTTTATGAACATTGGCATCACAGTTTTTCCAACTTACGGCGGCAGCGGCATCGTAGGCTCTGAGCTTGGGCGCGAATTAGCGGCGCGCGGACATTCGGTGCATTTCATCAGCTACGCTCTGCCTACGCGTCTTTGCCTGCTCAACGACCGCGTGAAGTTTCATCAGGTTGACCTGTTCGATTACCCGCTGTTCGAGTTCCCGCCTTACGATTTGGCATTGGCTTCAAAGATTCTGGAAGTCGCCGAAGCCGAGCGGCTGGACGTGTTGCATATGCATTACGCGATTCCGCATGCGACGGCGGCTTATCTGGCGCGGGAGATGTACAAGCCGACTCGCTATCTGCCATTTGTCACCACACTGCACGGAACGGACATCACGCTGGTCGGTTCGCGCAAAAGCTTTTTGCCGATCACGAAATTTTCCATCGCCCAATCGGACGCAGTGACTGCAATTTCAAAATATCTGGCCGACGAAACCTGCCGGACTTTCGGACTGGGCGGAATCGAAATCATCCCTAACTTCATTAACGCTGAAGATTACCGTCGCAAAGAAAACGAAAAGCTGCGAACCGATCTTGCTCCGCAGGGCGAAAAGCTGTTGATGCATGTTTCAAATTTCCGCCCGGTCAAACGCATCGGCGATTGCATTCACACACTGGCCAAAATCAAAGCCAACTCCAAGCTTCCCGTTCGGTTGGTGATGTGCGGAGACGGAATAGGGCGCGCTCCAGCCGAAAAACTGGTTCAGGAATACGGCCTGACCGACGACGTTCTGTTCGTTGGGCAAGTACCGAACATTGCCGATTACCTGTCCGTCGCCGACCTGCTGCTGATTCCCAGCGAAACCGAATCGTTCGGTCTGGCTGCGCTGGAAGCAATGGCCTGCGAAGTTCCAGTCATTGCCACGCGAGTCGGCGGTTTGCCAGAAGTCGTGTTGAACGGTGAAAACGGTTATCTGGTCAGCCTGGGCAACACCACAGAGATGGCCGAACGCGCGATTGAGATTTTGTCCGATGAAACCAAACAACACTCGATGGGTAAACGTGGGCGCGAATGGGCGGTCAACGAATTCAATACCGAACGAGTCATTCCGCTGTACGAACGACTTTATGAACAGGTCGTTGACAAACAAGCGATTGGTTCTAAACCGACTTCCTGCCTGCCTTGAGTCATACGGTTGCCGGTCATTCTTTCTTTTTTTCATTGGTCGCTGCCACATTGTTTGCGTTTGCGGCGATTTTTGTCCCTGCCTGGCCGTCATCACTCGGCCTGCAATTGCTCAAAAGTTGGAGTTGAAAAGACACATGAACAACCGACGCGATTTTCTTAAAATGAGTTTGATCGGAGCTTTGGCGTTGCCGGAGCTTTCGGCGGTGACGCTGGCTGAAACTGCTTTACCAGACCCTTGGCTGCAATTGCCCCAGATTTTGCGACGCATCAAGCCTCCTGTTTTCCCCAGGCGGGATTTCGACATCACCAGGTTCGGCGCAGTCGAAGGCGGCCAAACAGATTGCACGGAAGCTTTTCGGAAAGCCATTGCGGCTTGTAACAAAGCCAAAGGCGGACGTGTCGTCGTCCCGCCGGGCGTTTGGCTGACCGGGGCGATTCATTTGTTGAGCAACGTCAATCTGCACGTCGGCGAAGGCGCGACAATCAAATTCAGCCGTGATACCAAACAGTATTTGCCACTGGTTTTTACTCGCTGGGAAGGCGTTGAGCTGATGAATTACTCGCCGTTTATTTACGCATTTGAACAGCGAAATATCGCTATCACTGGCAAAGGAACTTTGGACGGGCAGTCCGACGAAACTCATTGGTGGCCGTGGAAAGGTCGCTCGCGAAGCGCGGAAAATCAGGACAAGGCTCGCAGGCTGCTGATTGAAATGGGCGAGAAAAACACTCCTGTCAGTGAACGTATATTTGGCGAAGGTTCGTTCCTGCGCCCGAACTTCATTCAACCTTATCGCTGCCAAAATGTGTTGATCGAAGGCGTAACAATCCTCAATTCGCCCATGTGGGAAATTCATCCCGTGCTGTGCCGCAACGTCACAGTCAGCGGAGTCCATATCAACTCGCACGGCCCGAACAATGACGGCTGCGACCCGGAAAGCTGCACGGATGTTTTGATCAAGGATTGTTACTTCGATACCGGCGACGATTGCATTGCCATCAAATCCGGTCGCAACGGAGACGGTCGCCGAGTCAATGTGCCGACCGAAAACGTCATCATCCAAAACTGCGAAATGAAAGACGGCCACGGAGGTGTAACCATCGGCAGCGAAATTTCAGGCAGCGTCCGCAACGTCTTTGCCGAAAATTGCCGAATGGACAGCCCGCATCTGGAGCGCGCGCTGCGGTTGAAAACCAACGCCGTTCGCGGAGGCACACTGGAAAATATACACATGCGCAACGTTCAGATTGGGCAGGTCAGCGACGCCATCGTCTCGGTTGATTTCACTTATGAAGAAGGCGCGGCAGGAAGTTTTATGCCTACGGTTCGCAACATCAGCGTCCGCGATGTGAAAAGCGCAAAAAGCAATTACGCGCTGTACTTGCGCGGTTTCGAGAAAGCTCCGATCACGGATATCCGCCTGGAAAATTGCAGCTTCGACAACGTCGCACGCTCAAGCGTTTACGAATACGCACACGGCGTTTCGCTAAAAAACGTCAAGATCAACGGCGCAACTCCGACGCGCATAGTGCTGGCCGGAGATTCAACCGTTACGGAAGGTTCCGGTTGGGGCGTTGGATTCCGCGAACAATGCCGCGCTCAGGTGGAATGCATCAATCTGGCAAGGAACGGGCGCAGTTCGCGCAGCTTTATTGCCGAAGGTCACTGGCAAAAAGTTCTGGCTGAAAAACCTCTTTATGTGTTGCTGCAATTTGGCCATAACGACCAGCCGGGCAAAGGGCCAGAACGCGAAACCGATGCCAAAACGACTTACAAAGATTTTCTGCGCCGTTACATTGACGAAGCCCGCGCGATTGGCGCGAAACCAATTCTGGTGACTTCGCTGGCTCGACGGAATTTCAAAAACGGTCAAATCGCCGCTGATATTTTGACCGACTATGCCGCCGCTGCCAGACAGGTGGCGACAGAAAAACAGGTTCCGCTGATTGACCTTAGCGCGCTGAGCATAGAGTTGCTGAACAAGATCGGGGCCACGGCGGCAGCGGAATTCGACGCGAAAAACCCTGACGGTTCGCCTGACCACACGCACCTGTCGCGAAAAGGCAGCGCCACTTTCGGCAAGATCGTCGCTAAAGAACTGGCCAACTCCTTACCGGAATTGAGCCTGTTGATGAAGTAAGCGCCCGGATATTTGGAGCGCTGCTGATTGAAACGCTCGACCTGACGAATTACACTCCTGCCATCCCCAAATGGCGACCTAAATTGGAACGATGAACAAAGCAGCAATCAAAGCAGTGGTCTTGACCATCAGCGATTCAGCTTCGCGCTCTGAACGCGAAGATTTATCCGGCCCCGCGGTTGTCGCTGAACTGGAGTCATTGAAAGCTGAAATTGTCGCCACCGAAATTTTACCCGACGAACGTGAGTTAATTGCCGACCGGTTGAGGCATTTTGCCGATGCTGGCAAGGCCAATTTGATTATCACCACCGGCGGAACCGGCTTTTCGCCACGCGACGTGACACCTGAAGCTACGCGAGCAGTTATCGAACGCGAAGCTCCTGGGCTGGCCGAATTGATGCGCTCCGAAAGTTTGAAAATCACTCCCCTTGCCGCTTTGTCGCGCTCGGTTTGCGGAATTCGCCGCCGCGCGCTGATCGTCAACCTTCCCGGCAGTGTGCGTGGAGCAAAAGAAAACCTTGCGGCCATCGCTCGCATTTTGCCGCACGCAATTGATTTGCTGATGGAATAGAAACAAAAGTTCGTACACCGCCTTTTGGTAAAAAGTTTTGGCAGCCTCGCCAATTCCGCCTAAAGGTGGCGCTACAAATCTTTCAAGGAGGATACGCAATGAAACTATTTGCCAATTGGAGCCGAGTGCTCACCCTGGCCATTGTCAGTTCGCTGTTTGTCAGTGTGATGGCTGCTCAAAGCCCTTACGACAAATTCCGCAACAAGGAATACTCGAACAAAGGTTATCTGTCCGAAGAGGATGAAATGAAGATGGCCGAACAGGTTCACCAGGAACTGCTGAAGCAGGTTCGCCTGGTTGAAGATCGTTCGTTGAACGATTACGTCAACCGGCTTGGCCAGTCTTTGGCCAGGCGGTCAGAACGCCCAAACATCCCGTGGAAGTTTTACGTCGTCAATGACAAAACGATCAACGCTTTTGCCACGCTGGGCGGACGTGTTTACGTTCACACAGGATTGATTGCCGCCACCACCAGTGAAGCTCAATTGGCCAGCGTCATCGGCCACGAATGCGGCCACATCGTCGGCAGGCACGGGCTGGAAAACGTCAAACGCGCCAGCAGCATGAAAACGCAAGGCGCAGTCATTGGAGCCACAATTCTTGGCGCCATCTTTGGCGGACAGCAGGGAGCTGAAGCTGGCATGGCGATTGGCAGCATGGTTGCAGGCGGCTTTCTGATGAAACACAGTCGCGAAGCCGAACGCGAAGCTGACTTCCTGGGCCTGTACAACATCAAAAACGCCGGTTACAACACCGGCGGAATGATCGAGATGTTCCAGATGTTGCAACAGGTGTCGAAAGGCGGGGGCGGTTCGCTTGGTTCAATTCTGGCCAGTCACCCAGACCCGCGCGAACGCGAAGCAAACACACGCGCGGAGATTACCGCATTCTTGCAAGGCACGGATCGCAAAGGCGTAAACAATACCAACGAGTTTCAACGGCTGAAGAGCGGATTGCCCGCCTCGGCGCCGTCCACTCCTGCTCGCAAAACACGCCCGCGGCCGTAAGCCTGAAACAAGTAGATAACGGGACTGGGCGACGGGCCGAATATGTCAACGACGGAACTTGGTACGAATGAATAACTCAACAACAAAGCTCAAACTTTTTTGCTGCGATGTTCTATCCCCCCGTCACCCAGTCCCCCAGTCTCGACTCTTTCAGCACAGCTTACTAATCCTTGCCCTGCTCTTTACGCTTCTCATTCCTGCCGCCGGTTTTGCTCAAAAAAATCAGAGGCCGAAACTGTTGTCGGCTACGCGAAACGATTTGGTCGGAAAGATCATTTTGCTGCCGGGCAATGACCGTTACCTTGAACTGAAGATGCTGGCGCAGATTGCCGATCATTACTTGTCGCTTCCGCCTTCGCGTTTGTTGTCGCCCAAGCCGCAGCATGACGAATTGCTCGGCTGGCTAAAAGCTCAGAGCCTGACCGGAGCTTCCGGCGTCATAGTTTCTCTGGATTCCAGAGCCACCGAAGTCTCGCCAATCCTGAAACAATTCCGCTCGCAAAATCCCAGGTTGATTATTTACGGACTGGCTTCGCTGGATTCTTCGACTGAAACATCAAAGCAAACTTGCCAGACGGCGGTCGAGTTGATCCTCAGCGGTTCGCTGGATTTTCTGCTGATCGAACAGAACGAAGATTTGACCGCCAAACCGGCGCAGATTGTGCGAGCGCGGTTGATGGGCGAAGCCACTTTGCAGGAAGCCGACAATCGAATCGCTTTTGCCAGCGGTCAGAACTCACTGACGGCGACCTTGCTGTCCAGAATGTTGGCCACGCGGTTGGGACGTTCACCTAAAATCATGCCTGTCTACTCATCCGGCGAAGGCCGATTAAGCCAGGACAGCAATGGAACTCCGCTGAACCAATCTGTCGCAGCCGGAATCAAACTGACCGGCGGAAGCACTCTGGCTCAAAACTCCGAAACCGCCCCCCAAGTTGAAGTGCTGCTGTTCATCCACGCGCCGAAAACCAGCGAAGAACAGCGAACGGCGCTGGCAATGAATGTCCTGCAAACGATTGATTCCGGCGTTCGAGTCGCCTTTGTGGATTTGTCTGAAACCAGACAAACCAAAGAAGCAATGTTGAGTGAATTGCGCCAGCACAGGTTGATGGGCAAGCTGACGGCTTATGCATCGTCGGTTCCGG
>JBGAPB010000040.1:0-24578 GCA_044221525.1 Blastocatellia bacterium
AGAATTATGCTGGAAATTATCATTAAAACCGGAATCCAGTTGCCTGTTGAATCTGGTGCCGAAAAGCTTGCTTCAGTCAATCTGCCTTTATTTCAATTCAACGATCAATTCGGCATCGGTCGGCCTGTCATTTGAACTGACTGGTCATCAGTGCCGACACTTCATTCGGTCGCTTGACCAAATCATTAAGTGTGCTTTCGTTGAAAGATACTGCAATGACCGTGCCAGCCTTGATAGCCGGCTTAAGTGCTTGTATTTCAGCAGTTGCTGGAAATGGTTGTCGGGTTGAGAGGCGGAAAGTTTTACCTTTGGGCTAGGTATTTTGTCTACGGCTGTCAACGCATGGTGACAAACCTCGTCAAAAAGGTTTTGGTTGTGGCATTCAATCACTGGTCACCCGTCGTAACGATGGGCTATAAAGTGGCTGTTATGAAAAGTCTTCAATTCGTATTGTTGTTTGCTTTGTCTCTGCTTAGCTGCCCGGCTTCGCCATCTATGCAGTCGGGCGCAGCTCAGACTTCGACCAAAAAAGAACAGGTTTACGAAACCCGCTCCAACCACGACCCGGACGGCATCGGCAAGTTTTATATGGGGCGAGAGATCGCCCACGTCATGGGGCATCAGGGAGCCGACTGGCTTGAGCGTCCAGACCGCGTGGAAACCGAAAAACCTGACGAAGTCGTCAAGCAGATGAACCTGAAACCGACTGACGTGGTGGCCGACATCGGAGCTGGCACTGGCTATTTCACCTTCCGCATTGCGCCGTTGGTCAAGCAGGGCAAAGTCCTGGCCGTGGATATTCAGCCCGAAATGCTGGCCATTATCGAAAGCCGCAAGAAACAGTTCAAAGCCGACAACGTCGTCGGCATCCTGAGTACCGAAACCGACACCAAGCTGCCTGCGGATTCTGTTGACGTAGTTTTATTCGTTGACGCTTACCACGAATTTTCCTATCCGCGCGAGATGATGCAAAGCATAGTCAAAGCCTTGAAGCCCGGCGGTCGAGTCATACAGCTTGAATATCGCGGCGAAGACCCAGACATTCCAATCAAACGCCTGCACAAGATGACCGTCGCCCAAGCCAAAAAAGAAATGGCCGCCGTCGGGCTGGTCTGGAAAGAAACCAAAGAATTTTTGCCGCAACAGCATTACCTGATTTTCGAGAAGTCTAAACAATAAACGAACCACAATTATGGAACTGACTTACGGCGAATTTGCGCGGATGCTTTACGGCACGAACACGCTTTCCGATCCGTGGTTGGGCGGCAAGGAGCGGTTTTGTCTTCGGCCGGTTGTGCTTGGCAGAGAGCAGGCCGAACAGCTTTCGCTGGCCGCAGAGCGAGTCGGCGCATTGTTCAATGAAGTCAGTGAAATCGTTCTTCAACATCCTGAATTGTTGGATAATTTCTTTGGTTTGACGCCATTTCAAAAAGCAATGTGGCTGGCTTCGGGCGGACGCTGGCACGGCATAGCCAGAGTTGATTTGTTCATCTGTACCGATGGCCGCATTCGAGCTTGCGAGATGAATTCAGACACTCCATCCGGCGAAGCCGAAGCAGTGCTGCTCAATCAACTCCTTCATCCATTTCACCCCGGCACAACGGATCCAAACACAAACTTTCCAGAAGCCTTCTGGCAAATGCTGGTTGCATCTCATAACGCCAGATTGATTGGCAGCGGAAATCCGCAATCCGTAGCCATTATCTATCCGACTGATTTGCCTGAAGATTTGAGCATGATCGCCATTTACAAACGTTGGATGGAAGAACGCAACTGCAAAGTCTTGCTGGGAGCGCCGTATAACCTGGGAGTGAGCCAGCAACGACAAGTGACCGTCATAGGCGAGCCTGTGGATTTGATCTTGCGGCATTACAAAACGGATTGGTGGGGCGAACGCGAAACCATCTGGACGAATCAGGCAGAGTTTCCTGATCCTGATCCGCTCGACCGCGAATTGTTGTTGTTGCTGGAAGCCGAAAACGAGGGTCGAGTGACGGTAGTCAATCCATTCGGCTCGGTCATCACGCAGAACAAATTGGCGATGGCTTTGATGTGGGAAAGACAGGAGTTGTTTTCAGCCGAAGCCCGCGAATGGATTGCCGACCTGATTCCAGAAACCCGGCGCGTTGGTGAACTTGATCCGCATCAACTCAATCGCGAAGAATGGGTGCTGAAATCCGTTTATGGTTGCGAAGGCGATTCGGTGATTTGCGGGGCTTTTGCCAAACCGCAGGACTGGGAACTGGCGCTTGCGACGCTGATTCCCCGCCACTGGGTAGCTCAGCGATTTTTTGAAGTTGCGCCGCTTGAAGACAGTCAGATCGCGGAAAAACTCCTACCGAATTACGGCGTTTATTTGCTGGGTGGCCAGGCCGCAGGTTTTTACACTCGACTCTCAAAAAAGGCGACGGATTACACTTCAGTCACCGCGCCGACTTTTATCGAAGCGAATTAAGCAGCAACGAAACTTGGCCAAGCCATCACATCCGATTCTGATATTAGTTTGCATCAGTAGCAGCCACCCGAAAATCACTGTGTCCAATTGGTCGTTCATCCAATAATTTCTACCAAAACGCCACACTCAGTTACCGCCCTGGGCAATCCCTGGTTAGGTAAGCCACTTAAACTAAAGCCTTTAGGGTAATGGCCTACCGGCATAATCTTTGCCAACTCATTAGTCGAGCGCACGAATAGTTGCGTAGAAGGAGGAAATAAAATGACGCCTAAGTCTAAATATCAATTGAGGAGAAGGATTATGAAAAACATTCGACAACAATTTACCGGAATGCGTTTGATTGTGTCTGCGGTCGCTGCTGCGATGATTGCTACGTTTGCCATTGCTGGCGTGATCAGCTTCACGTCGCACCGTCAGCCTCAATCGTTTATTCCGGCAGTCAGCGCCAGTAACGGTGTGAACGAAATGGCTGCCTTTACAACCAGCTTCGCGCCCATCGTGAAAAAGACACAGCCAGCCGTCGTCAGCATCGCTTCCACCAAAGTGGTCAAGGTGAATAGCGGCGATGAAGGTTTACCGCCGATTTTTGACGACCCACAATTTCGTCAATTTTTTGGTCAGCGTGGGCAGGGACGACCACAACAACAGCGCGAACAAGGATTAGGTTCCGGCGTGATCGTCAGCCCTGACGGTTACATCCTGACCAACAACCACGTTATTGAGGGTGCAAGCGACATCAAAGTTTATCTGAGCGACAAGCGAGAGTTGAAAGCCAGTATTGTCGGCACAGATTCCAAAACAGACATCGCCATCGTCAAAGTCGAAGGAAAGAATCTGCCGACGTTGCCTTTTGCAGATTCGGCTCAAGTTCAGGTTGGCGACATTGCGCTGGCCATCGGCAATCCGTTTGGTATCGGCCAGACAGTGACGATGGGAATTATCAGCGCTACAGGACGGGGCAATCTGGGCATTGAAGATTACGAAGACTTCATTCAAACCGACGCAGCCATCAACCCCGGAAATTCCGGCGGCGCGTTGATCAACCCGAACGGTCAACTGATTGGAATCAACACCGCGATTCTGTCGCGTGCTGGCGGTAATCAGGGCGTAGGCTTTGCAGTACCCGCCAACCTGGCGCGGACGGTGATGAATCAACTGCTTAAAAATGGCAAAGTCGTGCGCGGTTACATGGGAGTCATCATTCAGCCGGTCACGCCGGAAATTGCCAAGGCTTTCAACCTGCCCGATGCGCATGGCGCACTGGTTGGCGAAGTCACCGCCGATAGCCCGGCGACGAAAGCTGGTGTGGCTCAAGGTGATGTCATCACCGAACTGAACGGCGAGCGCGTAGACGACAGTCGCGAACTGCGATTGAAGGTCAGTCAGCTTGCTCCTGGTTCGGCCATCAAGCTGAAACTCATACGTGACGGAAATCCGCGCGACGTCAATCTCACGCTCGGCGAATTACCGAATGATAAAGAAGCTGCCAACAACGAGAAGCTGGAAAACAGTTCGCTTGATGGTTTATCGGTTCAGAACCTGACGCCTCAGATTGCGCGTGAACTCGGATTACCTGCCAGCGCAAATGGAGTGATCGTGGCCGGAGTGGAAGATGGGAGCCGCGCAAATGAAGCGGGGCTTCGTCCCGGCGACTTGATCCAGCAGGTGAATCGCCAGCCGGTCAACAATGTTGCTGAGTTCGAACGAGCCATGAAACAGGCTGGTGGTAAATCTGCCGTGCTTCTGGTCAATCGCAACGGTCATACTAGCTTTGTCGTGATTGCCACGCAGTAAATCTGACGATCGAAAGACCTGAGATCAGCTTCGCCATCGGGACGATGGCGCTGGCCAGCCGTGATACCTGAAGGCGAGCGGCTGGCCTTGATCTTAGCGTTCGCAGGCCAGCGCAGCGTGCTCTAAATGACATCCTACGTGCTAATCAATAGGACTGATCAGAACCTCAAAAATTGCTACTGAACACACTGAGAGAATTATGGAGAAAGAAACTCTTGAGCGCCTTTTGTTCTTTTACGAGTTGTGAGTAAATTCCATGGTTTAATTCCAATCGGGTCTGATCTATGGATATGAATCATGAGAACAAAGGGGCACTCGGCCTGACCACGCAAGAAGCCAGGGAGCGACTGGCGAAAATCGGTCCCAATGAACAAGCACCAGTGCGCCGCGCCGCGGGATTGATCCAGATATTGCTCCTCTTTGCCAACCCTCTGGTCATAATTCTGCTGATTGCCAGCGCTGTCTCAGCCTTCGTTGGAGAGATCGTCAACGCCTCAATTATCGCGTTGATGGTAGTGGTCAGCATCGTCATCAACTTCTTTCAGACATGGCATTCGCAGCGAGCTGCTGAACGGTTGCGCGGCCAGGTTGCGCCGAAAGCAACAGTGCTGCGAGATGGTCAGTGGCAAGAGCTGCCCTGGCGTGAAATTGTGCCGGGCGACGTTTTCAGGCTTTCCGCCGGAGACCTGGTGCCCGCCGATGCGCGACTGCTGCAAACAAAAGACCTGCATGTCAATCAAGCCGCTCTGACGGGTGAATCTCTGCCCGTTGAAAAAGAAGCGGCAGCCAGCGGCGTGGTGAGCGAAAAGGCGGCAGAGAACTCTGCCAATGATCGCCACGCTGTCTTTCTGGGAACTTCAGTTGTCAGCGGGACAGGCACAGCGTTAGCCACTGCCACGGGGCCTGCCACCGCCTTTGGCGATATTGCCGCTCGTCTTTCCTCCAAGCCACCAGAGACTGAATTTGAACGGGGCACTAAACAATTCGGCTATCTGATTATGAAGACCATCTTCTTTCTGGTCTTCTTTGTGGTGCTAGTCAGTATTGTGCTGCGGCACAATCCGCTTGAATCAATTCTGTTTGCGCTGGCGCTGGCGGTGGGATTGACGCCGGAGTTTTTGCCGATGATTACGACGGTCACGCTGGGGCGCGGCGCGCTGCACATGGGGCGGCAAAAGGTCATAGTCAAGCATCTGGAGGCCATTCAAAATTTCGGCAGTATGGATGTGCTGTGCAGCGACAAGACCGGCACGCTGACCAGTGGCGAGATGACGCTGAGCCAACATGTAGATGCGCTCGGCAAGCCGTCAGAGCGGGTATTGCTGTTGGGCTATATCAATGGGACTTTTGAGTCGGGCATAAAGAATCCGATCAACGTGGCGATCTTGCAGCACGACCCGCTGGACATCAGCGCTTATCGTAAAGTGGATGAAATTCCTTTCGACTTTGAGCGGCGGCGGCTTTCAATCATTACCGAAACCAGTAGCGAAGGGCTATTGATTACCAAGGGGGCGCCTGAAAGCGTACTGTCTTGCTGCTCCCGGTTTGAAGTAAATGGAGAGACGCAACCTCTGGATGAGGACGCGCGCGCCAAATGTCAGGCCATTTATGAGGCCCAGAGTTCGACGGGATATCGTGTATTGGCCGTAGCCTATCGGCCAGTCCCGCCACAAGAAACCTATGGCGTAGCGGATGAGAAAGATTTGGTGCTGGCTGGTTTCCTCGCCTTCTCTGATCCGCCCTTACCTGACGCCGCCGAATCGCTTGAAGCGTTGCGCCGCGATGGCGTGCGCGTCAAGATTTTGACCGGTGACAGTGAACTGGTCGCACAGCATATCTGCTCGCAAGTGGGTATGGACGCCAGGCACATTGTCCTGGGCGAGGAACTATACCGCATGAGCGATGCCGCGCTGGCGGCGGTGGCTGAGAAGACGACTGTTTTTGCCCGCGTCTCGCCGATGCAGAAACACCGCATTATTTTGGCCCTCAAAGGGCGAGGTCACGTTGTCGGATATATGGGCGATGGGATCAATGATGCGCCTTCGCTACACGCGGCGGATGTTGGTATTTCAGTCTCTACCGCAGTGGATGTCGCCAAAGAAGCAGCAGATATTATTCTGCTGGAGCGTAGTTTGCGCGTTCTGCATCAGGGCATCCTGGAAGGACGCAAGGCTTTCGGCAATGTCATGAAGTACCTGCTGATGGGCACAAGTTCCAACTTCGGAAATATGTTCAGCATGGCCGCCGCCGCGATTTTCCTGCCCTTTCTGCCGATGCTGCCGACGCAGATTCTGCTCAATAATTTTCTTTACGATCTGGCCCAGATCACGATTCCGACCGACAACGTAGATGCTTCTTATATTGACAAGCCGAGGCGCTGGAACATTAAGCTGATCCGGGATTTTATGCTGTACATCGGCCCCATCAGTTCGATTTATGACTTTCTGACTTTCTATGCACTGCTAAAAGTTTTCCACGCTTCAGAAGCCTTGTTTCATACCGGCTGGTTTGTCGAATCGCTGGCAACACAGACACTCGTGCTCTTTGTGATTCGCACGGCAGGCAATCCGTTCCGCAGTCGCCCCAGCTTGCCACTGGCGGTCACGACGGTGTTGATTGTAGTGGTCGGCATCGTGCTGCCGTTTTCTCCGTTGGCCGAAGTTTTCGGATTTACACCGCTGCCCTTCATGTTTTTCCTGTTTTTGAGCGGCACAGTGATTACTTATTTGCTGCTGGTCGAACTCGTTAAACGTCGCTTGATGGGGCGACGAGAGCATGTCCATACGCGCCAATCACGATTGAGATAGCAGGGCGGAACTACGTTTCTTTTCCCGCCACAGAAAAGAGAGTGCCAAACCCGTCAAAAAGCCTCCGATGTGAGCCATATAAGCCACGCCCCCGTTGCTCGTTTGCGCGTTATGTTCTGTGATCGAAACAAACTCATCAAAGAACTGAAACACAATCCAGAAGCCGATTACAACCAACGCTGGCAGACGAATCGGAATCATCAACCAACCAAGTGGCAACAAGACACGAATGCGATTCAATGGAAACATTCGCAGATAAGCGCCCAGCACTCCGGCTATTGCGCCAGAAGCGCCGAGCGACGGGATCAGCGAATCCGGGTCTGCAAGAATCTGTGCAGCAAATGCCGCTAAGCCGCACACCAGATAGAAAGTCATAAATTTTATGTGGCCAAAAGCTTCTTCAATCTCGCCGCCGAAAATCCACAAGTAGAGCATGTTCCCGCCGATGTGCAGCCAGCCGCTATGCATAAACATCGCCGTGACCAGCGTCAGAAAGATCGGCCACGGGCCGGGCGCTTGCGAAATGATTCCGACGCCGCGCACGTGAATCGGACGTATGAGGTCTTCGCCGTGCGTGATTTCCCAGGGTACGACCGAATAACCAGAGATAAAGCTTTCTCCACCGGTGAGTTCCATCAGGAATACAATTACATTGGCGATGATGAGTGCGTAGACAACGATTGCTGTCACGCTCGTCCGTTCTTCCGCCCGGCCAATTGGCAAAAGCATATTTCCCCTCCGCAGAATTAGCTTGCGGCTAAATTGTCACCGCGCCTAAAGAGCCGGAAGTGATGATTGATCTTTGAGATGTTGCCAGATGGATGATGCATGTCGGTCAACTACGCGCGGCAAAATTGAACTCATTCAAACCTGATGCGCAAACCTCCGCGCACCATTCGCGGCATTCCAAGCGTTTCCAGCGGGGTTCGAGCGACGGAGTAACGTTCATCCAGAAGATTCTGCACGGCGACGAAAACTTCCAGGTATTTGGCGAATGGCTTGGAGACAGTCATATCAATCAGGGCGAAGCTTCCCAGCGGCAGCAGGTTTTGATCGTCATCGAACTGACTGCCAGAAGCGCGGAACTGCATTGCCGCAGTCACAAAACGCGGATGCGAATACTCTGTTTGCAGAGTGAACTGGTGACGCGGAACCTGTGGAATCGAATTGCCGACCAGAGTCACATCCTGAGGCGCGCGGCGAACAGTAGCATCGGCGAACAGGTAACCTGCGGTGATTTGCCAAAAACGCGCGAAGCGGAAATCGGCTTCGGCTTCGATGCCGCTGGAACGAGTGCGGCCCAGGTTGCGGCGTTCGCGCGTAATCAGCGCAGGCGTCACAGACAGCGTGAAGTTTGAAATCGGATTGATCGTCTGTGTCCAGTAACCGGTCAGCCGAGCCACGATGTTTCCTGTCGGATTCCAGCTTGCGCCGAGTTCGCCGCCGGTCAATCGCTCGGCTGTCAGCTTTTCGTTGGGATTGGTTTGAGTGTTGCCGACTCTGAAGCCGCGATAAAGTTCATTCAACGTCGGAGCGCGAAAGCTTCGGTAAGCGGCGGCTCGCAGCGAAACTGTTTCCGTCGGTCTGAAGATCAGCGACAAACGCGGGCTAAAAGCGTCCAGCGAACGAGCAGGGAAGAAGCGCGGAGTGACGGCTCCTGTTGTCAGGTTGCGCGAAACCGATGCCGCCGAAGAATCACGCCAGGTGTCATAACGCGCGTTGACCGACAATTGCCAGCGAGGCGAAATCGTCACCAGGTCTTGAATGAAAAATCCTGAGCGGCGCTGGCGGCCTCCGCCGCTGACAAAAGTCGTAGCTCTGGCGTTGGCAATCACAGTTTCGTCGCTGGTTCCGCGAACTCCGCGAACGTCAACTCCGGCAACCAGCAATTGCTTTTCAAACGACCGCGACCAGCCGAAAGAAATTCCTGCGTCGCGCGCAGGCACGAACTGCAAACGGTTCAGTGCTTCAGTCGCGCGGTTGGCTGCAACTGCTGAAAACGTCTGATGATAGCGTTGCTGGTTGGCGAACAGAGTCAGGTTCCAATTGCTGCCGTCGCCGGTTTTGAAGTGGCCGCCAACGGCCAGCGATTCCGAAGCCGTGTCGTTTGTTTGAATTACGGTTCCGTTGCGACGGTCTTCGTCAAACAGCGAACCGCGCACGAAGACGGAGTTTTCAGGCGTGAAGTCGTAACCGAGCCGCAGGGTCAAGGCTCGATGTTTTGAACCGGCTTTGTCGTCAGCCGCGCCTTTGATTTCAGGCGCGATGATGAAATAGCCGTCGGTTCGGTAAGCTTCGCCTGAAACCGCCGCGCTGAAGCCGCGCCATTTGTCAGCAGCGAAAAACGAAACGTCAGCCGTGTCGCGTGTGCCGTAGCTGGTTTCAAAGCTGACCGTTCGATTCGATGGACGAGTCAACAAGTTGATGACTCCGCTCAGGGCGTCCGATCCGTATAAATCAGACGAACCTCCGCGGACGATTTCAATTCGATCAACAGCCGTGCGCGGAACTCGATCCCAGTAAACCCAGCCTCCGAAAGCATCGTTCAGCGGAACGCCGTCGGCCATTACTAAAGTCCGGCTTGCTCCCGAAGCTCCGGCTCCGCGTAAACTGACGCCTTGAGTCGTTGGATTTGCCACGACGCTGCTCGACCGCCGAAAGATGCTGAAGCCGGGGACTTGCCGCAGCAAATCATCCACCGTCTGAGCCGCCGAACTGCCAATGTCTTTGGAATCCAGAACTGAAACGCTGGCTGGAGCATCGCTCAATCGAATTTCTGCTCGCGCAGGCGTGACCGTCACTGCGTCAGCCAGCGAAGCCGGTTCAAGCTGAATGTTCAAACTGGTTGCGGCGCTGAAATTGATTCGCTGTTTGTTAGTGGCGAACCCAGCAGCGGCGACTCGTAATTCGTAATCGCCGGGCAACAGTTTCAACGTGAATTGCCCGTTGTTGTCTGTCGTTGTCGAACTGGCTCCGGCCGAGATACGAGCGCCGCTGACTGCTCCTCCGCGTGTGTCTGTGACGCGGCCAGTCAGTTCGGATTGGTTTTGGGCTTTGGCGCAGACGGAGAAAAGCAACAGTGTAAGCGCAAGTGTAGTGAAGCGAATTGGTGATTGTCTCATCGGGTTCTCGTTGGGATTCGGTTTATTTCGATTTGATTTTGAAATCGAATCGTAACAATTTCGTCGTCGAATCACCATTGCTTGCAGGCTTTGAAAACTTCCGTGGCTTTTGTTGCTTTCGGACAGTAACGATGCGCGGCGATGCTGAATGCCAGGGCCAGCACCACAACAATCACAAAGGGGAGCCAAGTTGCTTTGAAAACACTGCCTTTCCAGTCTGCGGCGTCTATGTCTTTCGATGCTTTAATCAGTCCCGAAGCCAGCGCAGCCTGGAATGCCGTTTCAGCAAATATCGCCGGGGCCTGATAGATCAGGTAAGCGCCCGCTCCAAAAATTCCCAGCACAAGGGCGATCAGCAACAGCAACACAACAATTGCCAGACAGCCGTCATCGCCTAAATCCAAAGCGACGCCGCCGCCTGATTTGCCGGATGACGATGACCTGAAGCTGAAGTTACCGCCACCAGAAGGCGGTGCCGGGTTAGCAGAATTCTCAAGCCAGGTTGAGCTTGAAGCAGCTTCGGTCCAACTGTCGCTTGCGCCGCCTCCACCTGAGCTGCCACCGCCAAACCCAGACCAACTTGATCCGCCACCGCTGCCGCCTGGACTGAGGTCGAATGTAATTCCGTCGCCAATTGAAGAAGAAGATGATGATGAGCGCCGATTTTTTGATTGCGAAATGGCGTTTCTGGCGTGCGGGCTGATCCCGATGTACCAAAGCCACAGTCGCATCAGCAAAAAGAAAATCGCGTAAGCGCAGCAAACCGCAATCAGGTAACGGACAGGCATCAACCTGACGCCGAGTCCGAGCAGCAGTTTGCTGGTGATGGCTCCTGACAGACAGACTGCGCCCAGAATCAGGGTCATGTGAAAACGCACGAAGAAATTTGCCAGCAGGCGGTGTTTGAATTTTGGTTCGGTAATTGGATTGTTCATCTGAAGTTGAAACTATTAAGACTTACCCAGGTGTCGGTAGCCCGCGGGGAAGCAAGGGCTTTTTTTCACGAAACTCAAGCCCTTCCTTACGGTCAGGCTACTGACACGGCGGCATTTGCGTAAGTTCTGACTATTTTTGCCGGATGAAGAAACGCGAGAGGGAAAAAGAAAGTTTCGTCGGGTGACGAGTCATTCGCCGTTGTGTGCAACCTGAGAACGATAGATGAAGTGCGCGCGGCCAAAGCGGACTTCGCAGCCGTCTTCGAGTTTGGTTTCGTTGACTCTTTTGCCATTGACGAATGTTCCGTTGCTGCTGCCCAAATCGTAAAGGGCGTATTCGTCGGCTTCGGCTACGACGCGGGCGTGGCGTTTGGAAACCGAAGGGTGTTCGATGACAAAACCATTGTTGAGCGTGCGGCCAATCAGGATTTCGTTTTCGTTCAAAATGTAGGCTATGCGTTCGTCGCCTTCAGCAGTGATGGTGACGAAGTGCGGGCGGTAATCCAGGTTTTCTTTGGCGGGGAGTTTGATGTTTGCTCCGCAGCGCGCGCAGAATTTTGCACCCGGACGCTGTAAAGTTGCGCAGATCGGGCAAAGCTCAAGCTCTTCGGATTCGGGGATGAAGGCACTGCATTTCGGGCAGCGCATCCCAGATGTGCCCTTCGATCCGCATTCGTTGCAGTAACGGCGAGTTGGCAACAGCATCGTGCCTTCGCGGTGCGGCGAGGTGTCGTTGTGGAATTTGATTCTGGAGCGTACCCAGAAAAACAGCGCGATCATCTGGGCTACCAGCACACCGAAGAAAAGTATGCTGACGCGCGATGCCGCCACCAGCAGCACGTCGAACAAAGAATGCAGCAGCGAGGCATAAAGCCAACCTTGCACGATGATGGGGAATCGCGCGCTGAACATATTCGGTTTGGCTTTGGCTCGGCTCAGGCTCATTCCCCAAATGGCCGAAAACAAGGCGTGGCCTGGGTTGGACAATGGACCGCGCAACAGCACCAGCATCGGGTCGTTTTGTGCCAGGTAAACTACGTTTTCTATGGCTGCAAAGCCCAGCGCCGCCGCTGATCCGTAAATTACTCCGTCCAATGCTTCGTCGAATTCCGGGCGGCGATAAGCATAAAAGTGAACTGCTAGGAGTTTCAGACCTTCTTCAACCGGGCCGACGATCAAGACAAAGAGCAGTAATTGAGTAATGTGGGAATCGCCCAGAATGCCGGACAAAGACAGTTTGCCGATTTGATTTAGGGCCAGGGCTGGAATCGTAACCAGCGCGCCGAACAGGAAAGTCAGTCCCAAAACCCTGCCCGACAGTTTTTTGTAGCGGCTCCGGCTGGCGAAATACCATAGCCACAGCACACAAGGCAGCAGCGAAAGTAAGGGCACAAAAATGAAGAATTGCAGCGCAGCCATTTTAGGAATGAGGAGTCGGGAGTCGGGAACCGGGAGTCGGCCAGTTGGCAACATCCAGTTCCAAATCAATCTTCCAGGTTTTTGCGTTTGACGATAACCAGCGTGAGGTCATCCACGCTTTTGGCTTTGCCGACGAACTTGGCCAGAGCTTCATCAATTCTGTCGCGCAATCCGGCGGGTGTTCGGCCACGGTTTTTCTGAACGATTTCTATCAACCGCGATTCGCCGAACTCTTCGCCTTCCTCGTCCTGGCTTTCGGTTACGCCGTCGGAATAAATCACCAGCACGTCGCCTGGGGCGAGTTCAACCCAGCCTTCTCGGTATTCGCCAAAAGACATGATGCCGACCGGAAAACCGCCAATATCCAGCGGCGTCACATCGCCGTTGGCTCTGACCAGCAGCGGCGGGTTATGGCCCGCGTTGACGTAAGTCAATTGGTGGGTTCGCGGGTCAAGTTCGCTGTAAAACATCGTGACATAACGGTTTGTCGGAGTGTTGTCGTAAATGTACTGGTTGATTTCGCCGACAATTTCAGTTGCCGACAGCCGGGTTGTGGATTGCGCCCGCACCGCCGCGTGAACCGATGACATAAGCAGAGCCGCGCCGGTTCCTTTGCCTGAAACATCGCCAAGCGCAACTACCAGCCGCCCATCACGTTTTTGAATAAAGTCGAAATAATCGCCGCCAACTTCATAGCAGGGAAAACTGACGCCTATCATTTCGTAGCCTGGAATTGCAGGCGGGGATGCTGGGTGAAGTCGAAGTTGTATCTCACTGGCCACGGCCAATTCGTTGGCCAGACGTTTCTGCTCCTGCTGGACTTCCAGCAGGCGAACGTTTTCGATGCGAATTGAAGCCACACCGGCAATCAAGGTCAGAAGTTGCAGGTCGCGTTCTGTAAAGCGATTTGAATGATACGGGCTGTCCACATAAACCATTCCAGATGCACGGTTATCAATCGCCAGTGGCACGGCCATAACCGAGCGGACTCCGCCAAGCACTATGGATTGCCGTTCCTGAAAACGCGGGTCTTGCTGAGCGTCGGAAGTCAGCACGGAAGTACATTGCTGCAGAACCTGTTGAGTGATCGAGTTGCTGATTTGAATATCCTGTTGCGCCGTATTCAATTGATGGCGCGCCTTAATCGCTCGGCAGATTAACTCCGGCTCGGCTTTGGGATTGCTCTCCGGCCTTTCAAGCAGCATGACATAGCCGCGGTCAGCCGATAGAACTTCAAAGACGCATTCCAGCATTTGCTGCAAAGTGTCATCAAGCGAAAGCGGAGAAAGCAGAGTCAGGCTGACTTTGCTGATGATGTTCAGCGTGTCATCTTTGGGGATGATCGTATCAGGTCGCAGGGTTTTGAACTGGGTGACTTCAGGGGAAACTTGTTGCGGGCGCTGCACGCTATCTAGGGACGAAATCAGGCCGGCTGCGGAATTGCGTGAACCTGCAATGATCGTCGCTTCAGGTGTTGGAGCAAAGCTGCTGTCTGAAAACAAAATGCTGGTTTTGGCGCGAGCCGGAGCAGTGTCGGCGCGTTCGGAGTATTCGATCTCAGTTTCGCCAATGCGAATGACGTCACGGTCATTAAGCTGCAACTGCGTAGTCAGCCGCTCTTCGTTAATCAGAGTTCCATTGGCGCTGCCCAGGTCGCTGATCCAGAACGAATCGCCTCTGCGACGAATTTCGGCATGAAGTCGCGAAGCAAACGGGTCTTCGACACACAAATCGTTGCGGGCCGAGCGGCCAATGGTTGTTCTTAGACGACTCAACTCGACGACAGAATCGCCGTGTGATGGTGTGGAGCGAACGATCAATCGCGGCATAGGGGACTCAGTACCAAGCTGGTTAGAAATGTAATGAAAGTCTGAAATGTAAGGATAAAGAGGAAAGGAATTGATATTTGCCATTCATTCCTTTTACCAATTCATCTGTTTCACTTACTCCAGCCCATTCAAACTACCTTTGTTTTTTTGATTTGGATCAACTTTGACCTGATTTAGCTGGTCGCCTTTCATCAATTCGCGGCGTTTGATTTCTTCTCTTGCGGCTTTTTCAGTTCGTGTTGCGTTTGATTGAGAGACACCGACGTAATTGCCGCTATCAACTCGTTTGAAGTAATCGTGCGCCGTTGCAAACTGTTCCAGGCCGTAATAACAGGAACCGATGAAATAAAGCAGGTCTTTGTCTTCCGGATTCAACCGATAAGCGGAAAGGAATTCTTTAACCGCCGCCGGGTATTCGCGCACGTTGTAAAAACGCAGTCCGAGCTTTTTGTGACCGTCGGCAACCATGCGAGGATCAGGTTTTTCTTCCGGGCGACTGGCGACCGGAGGACTGATGCCTGTGATGGCGGCCATTCGAGGCGATTGAAGCGAAACATCAGCCTGCAATCCTCCGCCCGGTAAATCAACAGGCCTGGTTTTTTGAAGAATGCCTTTTCGATGCTCAACGATTTCCGGCTGGGTTTTGCCGGACTGATAAGTTTCTATCGCTTCCAGTGCAAATGCAGCCTGCGGCGTAGTTTGGTCGAAAGCAATGACACGTTTGTATTCAGGCAACGCCGCCGCCCAGTTGCCGCTTTGGCGGTGTATTTCGGCGATTTGCAGTCGCGCTTCCAGGTGTTCGGGGAAGGCGCGAAGAATTGTGCTATAGCTGCGCAATGCATCATTGGTCTGCCCGGCGCTGAGTTGAGTCTGCGCCAGCAGAAATCTGGTTTCCATATTGTTCGGCGTCAACGCCAGAGCGTTCTGGAAATAACCGATTGCAGTGTCGTAATGCCCTTGTTCACGGTCGTGCTGAGCCAGCTTGACCAGATCGGAACTTTGCTCTTCGACGCTTTTCAGATTTCGCCCCGCGCCAAGCAATCGTGATGGAACCGCCAGCCGGTCTCGAAGCAGAAAATAGCTGCTGCCGAATAACACTACGATGGCGGCGATGAGGCTGATGCGCAGCTTCGATCCGAAGTTAGGGTTTTTCTCAAGGCCGGATGCCTGTGCCAAAACCGAGGATGGGCCATGTGGCGGAAGCTGTCCCTGATTGCCATTGCCTGACGATACGGTTGAGCGCACTGAACTCTGAGACATCAGAGAGCCTGTTGATTTGCGCTGCGAAGCAGTTGCGTTTTGCGAATTCGACGATGTCCTGTTGGACGGCGTCGCCTGAGTTGGAATTGGAGTCAAAGCTGTTTTCGAGTTTTCTTTTTTTCGACCAGACTTGTTTTCATCCCTGCCTTCAACTTTGCTTTCAATTGACTCGGCGATGATTTGGCTGATGCGCTCCTGCTTTTTCTTGACGGCTTCTATGACTAATGGGCCTGAGGCGCGAAGTCGTTTCAGAGATTCACTTATCGCTTTCGGATCTTTGTCATCCTCGCCATTTGTCGTTGAAGATGTCGCGGTTATTGGCGACGAAACTTTTCCAGTCACTGCATTGGGCTGATTCAATTTTCCGGTATCGGCCTTTTCAGACAAAACTGCAGCGACGCTTTCGAATTTGGTGTCACGTAGCTGATCTTTTGGCACGCTACGAGCAGAAAACTCCACATTGAGCGGAGCCGAAGCAGAAGACATCGCAGCCTGATTGTGCAACTCTGCTCCACATTGACGGCAATAACGCGCAGCCGTGCCATTGGCGACTCCGCATCTACCACAGTAATTCATGGTCATAGCCTAATTCCTCAGAAAACACGCGAATAAAGCAACGAATGCCTATCAGGGGAGCAACTGCTGCCGTGGGGATGTGGCGCGCTTTCAAACTACAAGTTACAAAATTGCAACTTGCCGGACTGCTTAATTAGCGGTCGGGCAAGCCTTACTTCATCAAAACAATACTTCGTAACATGAGGGAGTTGGGTCATTCTTTGATGACCAGTGTTTTCGCGATTTTATCATGCAAGCCACGCTGATTTTCGTCCCATAGCATCCATAAAAAGCCAAGACCGGCAAACAACATCGAAACCAGGTAAACCAGCAGGCGTATGCTTGCCGTTTGATAATCCATGGGATGACCATCAGCGCGCACCACGCGCAAACCGATGAACCGTTTGCCGAAGCTCTGGCCGTAGCGCACGTAACTGTAAACCCAATTGAAAAAAACAACCCCGATGACCAGAGCGTAACCAATGTATTGAAAGAACCCTCCGACTTCAGGTTCCATCAGTTTGCGTTTAACGAAGAAGGCCAAAACCAAAGTCACTGAAAGTGGGAAGAGGGTCAGAATGTAATCCAGAAAAAATGCACTGCAACGGGCATTAAGACTGGGAGGACTCAGCATTTCGGCTGCGTCCGGGTTTTTGGGGTTTGCCATAACAATGAAAAACTTGTCAGAGTTCGCGGCTCTGGGTGTTGCGCACTACGACACCACGAACTTAAGCGTAGTTTCGCCAAGCTTAAGTTCGTCGCCGCTGAGCAGCATGTGTGGTTTGCCTTGTGAAAGCTTCAATGAGCCGTTGACGACCGTGCCGTTGGCGCTGCCAAGGTCTTCGATATAGAACTGCGCGCCTTGAGCAACGATACGGGCATGGCGGCGAGAAACGCGCGCCGACGGATCATATTTCGACAGGTCAACTTCAGGTCTGATGCCGCGGTTTGGATCAACCCGGCCAATCAGGCTTTCGCCTTCGATGTTGAGCGGGAACTGGGCATTCATTTCGCTGGTTCCCATGACGATTAACTTGGCCGTTGTCCTTTTTGCCGGTTGCCGAGTGCCGCAATAGGCACAGAACACATCGTCGTTTGCCAGTTCGTGAGAACAATTGACGCAAGTATTGATAGGCCCGAAGCTTTGCGATGTTTCATAAAGATTGGCGACACCGACTGCTCCGCGGCGCCCCTCCTGAAGCAGTCGCAAATGCGTCTGCAATTCCTTGCCAAAATCTTTGGCGGAAGGGAATCGGCTTTCCGGTTTGTGTTCGACGGCGCGACAGATCATCTCCTCCATTTCGACAGTAATCGAAGGAACGATCTGGCGCGGTTTCGGATTTTTGGTGAAATCGAAGATAAGCAGTGGATTGTCCTGCGGGTCTTGTCCTGTCAGCAGGTGGAACATCGTCGCACCCAGCGAGTAAATATCTGAAGTCTTCTGGACATTTCCGGCAAACAATTCCGGCGGCGCATAACCCATTGTGCCGATTGCGGTCACGCCTTTCTGAGTTGGGGCGACGAAACGCGCAATGCCGAAATCCACCAACATAATCCGGTTGGTGCGACCGTCAATCATCAGGTTGGCCGGTTTCAAGTCGCGGTAGATGATCGGCGGATTTTGTGAATGTATGTAATCCAGCACGTCGCAGGCATCAATGGCCCACTTGGTGACGGTCAATTCGTCTACTTTACCGCCGGATGCTCGTTGCCAGGCAGCCAGATCACCGCCATCAATGTACTTCATCACCAAATAGTAGCGACCACGATCAGTCTCAAAAAAGTATTGGTAGATGGTCGGTATGGACGGATGGTCGAGCTTTGCCAACAACTCGGATTCGCGCTTGAAATCTTCGATGGCTTTTACGCGGGAAGATTCGTCGGCGAACATTTCGATCATCTCTTTGACAGCGACAGGGCGATTGGCCAGATTCTGATCTTCTGCCAGATAGACCGATCCCATGCCGCCGCCGCCTATGCGTCTGACGATCTTGTAACGGTCAACCAGCAACGTACCAGAAGCCAGTTGAATTCCTGTTGGTGTATTACCGGAAGCGGTCATACTAATAACTCCGGTGCGCGCGGGAGTGGCCGGCGCGCCCGTCTTGCTTACTTGTGGATCTTGCCACGCGCCACACTCGCCACAGAATGGGTCACCGGGTGTGGCCTGCGCTCCACATTCGGGACAGAATGCCATAGCTCAATTCGTGGAGAAGCCTGCGAATCGCAATGATAACTGGAAACCGTCGGTTGGTTTGATAACTCTTTCGGCGATTTCAGCATCAATGATTCATCGGGGCGAAATCCGCGTGATTCGCGGGTGGTTAATTGACTAACTCAAAAGAAACTTCAAAAACGTTTTGCCGACGATGATCTCATCGCCGTTGTTCAATGGTTGCTTGATGCCCGGCAACAGTCGCGGCCCACGGTTGATGAACGTGCCGTTCGTACTGCCTAAATCTTCGATCAAATACTGGTTGTTCAGAAATTGAATTCGCGCGTGACGGCGCGAAACTTTTGCTTCCGGATCGTCCTGATCCAAATCCACATCAGGAAAAATGCCTCCGTCTGCATCCCAACGCCCGATCAAGGCTTCTATTCCGACGATTGGAAACTCTTTCCCGACTTTGCCGCCGCGCTGGATTATCAGCTTGGCTCGTACCGTCGGAGCTTCGGCGGCTGATTGATTTGAAACATTCATTGCTGGTTGCTGTCCACTGTCAGGGCTGTAAGGATTTCCTCGCAAATTGCCCGTTGTGCCATTGAAATTCGTTGTCTGACTCAAGGACGCCACACTTGTGTTGACCGCCGGGGGAACGGATGCTCCTGCCTGCGGCACCATCGTTGATGGTGAAGGCGGAGGCGTCTGAGCCTGATTGGACGATTGTGCCGGTGACTTTGCTGCCGGCGACTTTGCTGATTGATAAACTGGCGGCGGCGGCGGAGTATAAGGCGTTGCCGGTTTCGGAGTAATCGTGTCGCGAGTGAAAGACGGCGGCGGCGGCGGAACCGGGGCTTGTGGCACTACACTGGTGGATGTCGGCGATTGAAAGGATGGCGGCGGCGCAAATCCGGGTTGCGGCGAACCTGCTGCTGCATTGAGCTTGGTGCCGCATTCATCGCAGTATTCAGAACCATCCAGATTGTCAGTGCCGCAGTGATAACATCGAATCATAGCTGCATTGGCCTCCGCTTGAGCGAAAACTTCCCTTCGTTGAATTTATTTTTGATTTGCCCGCTTCGATTGCCCGCCGATGATGTTAGAGGCTGCGAAGATTTGTCTGTGATACCGACTCTTCAGCAACAAGATCATTCAGATAGCAGTCCCTAGAAACAGGCAAGCCCCCGAAACCGTGGGGCATTCTACACACATTCCACTGAGTGCGCCAGTTAGCCAAAAAGAAAGTCAACTTGAGTCTTCGCTGTGAATTGCAGACATTCCGCAAAACAATTTTTGGTGTGGTTTGATCTTCAAATAGAGAATTGAAAATGCTGGGATGGAGCTGGCAGGCATAAGCTGAAAGTAAAAGTCCCGGCTTTTTGAGCTCAGCCGGGACTTTTACAAAGACGATTATTCCTTTGGTGCGTAATAACCATTTCTTGCCCGGATTCGCAGTTCGGAACTTTTGGCGGCTTTGACTTTGATCCGCCTGAATTTGCCGTCTGTAGTTTCATTGGTTGAATAATAACCAAGCAGGTATTGAGCTTGTAGTTCAGCCGTAATCTGATTGAAGACGTGCGTCAGGTCTTCAATTTTGTCTGGCAGAAAAGCCATGCCGCCTGTTTCAGTTGCCAGTTTGAACATATTGTCCTGACCTTTAATGCTGATGCGATTCAGAAAGATCGAGGGACCGCTGGGGTTGATCGAATAGAACAAGCACTCAGAGCGTTGCAACTGTGTCAAAGCATCGTTCAATTTGAATCGAACGCTGTTGGTATCCTCACCGTCCGACAACACAACCATTACTCTGCGGACTTCAGGATTGGCTGAATCGCTGATGTGTTGAGCGGCTTTGACGATGGTGTCAAAAAAGGCTGTCGAATCCTCTGTCGGCTGTATGGTCTGAGCGCCGCCAATTGCTTTTTCAATGTTGTCTGTGCGGTCAACGGCCAGCTTTGGGGTGCCGCCAATGGCAAATATAGAAATGCCATCGCCTTGTTTTAACACTTGAGTGACAAAACGACTGGCGGCTTCACGCTCGAAATCAAATCGGTTGCGAATGCTGCGTGACACGTCGAAAAGCAAGATCATCTCAAGCGGCGTCTTTCCAGGTTCCCCCATTGTTTGTACCTGCTGTGTTACGCCGTCTTCTTCGATAATGAAATCTTCAGCCGTCAGATTACGAATAGGATTTCCACTCGCATCGGTGACGGAAACAGGAACTGTAACCAGCCGGGAATTGATGCGGATGGTTTCCGGCTCAGGGTCCGGTTGTTTTACGGGAGGTTGTTGACCAGGTTTAGACTCTTGCTGTTGTTCTGACTCGGTTGGTTTGCCCGCAGCTTCGACAGGTGATTGAACAGGTTGTTTTTCGCCTGATGACGATGGCATGGGGGCCGGCGAAACCGGTGCAGCAGGCTTGGTATCTGGCGGCAAATCTTTTGGCTTGACCGGCTCTGTTTTGGTCGCCTCGGATTTCGTTGCGTTTGTCACACGTCGGGGGCGTTCAGCCTTTTCTGACTGCCCGGATTGTGTCGGTGATTGTGGTGGAGGTTGCGTTTGGCCAGATACGCGATCGCGTTCCTGGCCAGAAACCTGAACGCCAATCAAACCGGCAGCCGCACCGCAAAGCAACAGACACAGAGCTTTCAAAAAACTTCCTTTGCCCCTCATCACACTGTCCTCCCTCTTCCTCAATGATGTAAAGACAAACGAGTGGTGAGTAACTGAATTCACTCACCACTCGTTTCCACTACATAAAGTTCAGTCATTAGAACTTAGTCTGATGCCGAGACTATTGCTCCGATCCGCTGGAACTCGATTTACGAATTTCGACAGGCGGCGGCGGCGCATTTACGGCTTTATTGATCAGCAAGCGCACTTCAACTCGGCGATTCTTTTCACGACCTTCGCGCGTGGCATTGTCGTCCACTGGATTGAGCGTTCCGTAACCGTGCGGAGTGATGATTCGGCGGAGCGGTATCATGTGATTGTCAGCCAGGTAACCAACCACGGCTTCAGCGCGATCCTGACTCAACTTGCGATTCAAGTCGGCTTTACCCTCTGCAGAGGCAAAACCTGTGACTTCGATCAAAAATGCTTTCTGAGTTTTTGCCTGAGCTGCAACTTCATCCAGTGTCTGCATCGCTTCAGGTGTCAACTTGGCGCTGTTCACTTTGAAATTGACGAAGACGACAGGTTTTTCAACATAATCGTCCAGACTGGACACCAGGCTGTCAATTCGTTTGTTGGTCGCTTCCACACCGGCGATGGCGGCGTCTGCCGATTCCTGAGCAGCTTTCGCTCCACCACGAGCAGCGTTTGAAACTGCGGCCAATTCATCAATCTGACCGGCAATACGCTGAGCGTTGGTTTCAACCTGCGTGATGCGCTCTTCGCTCTTGCCAACCCGGCTTTCAACAGGCTTCATTCTGGTGTTAACGGTTGAAGCCATGACCAAGGCGTCATCTTTGAATCTGATCTTTTCGGCAACCAGTTTTCCATCTGAATCGCCACGGCCTTCGACTTCAATGTTCAATCCTTGCTGCAATTGAGTGACAGCGTACTTTTTCGATCCGCGGAACGGATTGCCTTTTTTCTCTTCAACCTTAGTGCTGCCAGTCAAGGCAACAATGTAATCGCCGCCAGTCTGATCTCGCAGGATTACGCTATCTGCCTCACGATCCAGCACTACGCCCGAAAGTTTTTTCTTCGTTCCAGGTGATACTTTCAGAATTTGGCTTTGATCAACCTTTTCATTTTTTTCAGTCTGGGCCAAGGCTATAGCACTAAGAGCCGTAACCAAACCGCACAACAACAAACCAATCAGAGTTTTTTTCATTTTCCCCCCTGTGAAATTTTGGAGTTTCGATTTTCCTGATAACTTCTTAGTAAACATCAGTTAGTCCGTTCAACAACTTACGCTTAGCAAACACAATGCCAGTATTTGTAAGCCATCACTAAAAGCCTGTTACTGAACGTTTTACAGGAATAACTTGCAGCTTTAAGTGAGAATGCATATTCCAAAATTTATCGAAAACATACACTCACTAAAGAGTGTATGAAAATTTTGCATACACTCCATTCAAAATTCTTTCAAAGTGTTTAGTTTGTGACCTCTTGGCAACGTAGTCGAATGATAGCTCCATAGGATTAGAATTGGAAGAGGCGCGCCTTCAACCGTTTGCAAGAACAATTCCAAACACCCGTTCTGCGAACGACCCCATTCTCAGTTTCCATTCTGAGTGTTTTACCCATCAGCTATGAGCCGACTCAAGGAGGAGTTATGAAGTTCGTTTTTCAGCCACAGAGAATTTTTGCAGCTTTGCTCACGATGATGTTTATCATCGTCTCCGCTCAAGGGCAGGGAATTATTCTGCCAAGACCGTGTGAGCGTCCGATTCCACGTTGCGCTCCGCCACCGCAAGTTCCTCAGCAACCACTGAAAGTCAAAAGTATCAAATTCACAACCAAAATTACCGATCAGGTTGCGGTGACTCACGTCGAGCAAATTTTTGAGAACGACACGCCGTTTGTGCTCGAAGGCGTTTATTTCTTCCCGCTGCCCGACAACGTTTCCATCACTGAGTTCGCAATGTGGGACGGCACCAATCGTCTGGTTGGTGAAGTCCGTTCGCGCGATGAAGCCCGGCGGATTTACGACAGCATCGTTCGGTCGCGCCGAGACCCGGCATTGTTGGAATACGCTGGTAAAAACTTGTTTCAGGCCAGCATCTTTCCGATTCAACCGAACAGCGACAAAAAGATTGAGCTGACTTACAGCCAAATTTTGACTGGTGAAAGCGGGACAGTCGCTTATCGTTACCCGCTCGGCACTGGCTGGAAAGCGAATGGCTTTATGTCCGAACCGCCGAGGCCGATTCCCATGCCCAGACCTGTGGATCGTGAACGTCCAAGTCAGCAACCACGCAATCCCCCGGGCAGCATCTCTGCGCAGATTGAGATAAGTTCCAACGTTCCTCTTAAGGGAGTTTACTCGCCTTCGCACGAAATCGAGGTCAAGCGCGACGGTGAGCGGAAAGCGCGAATAAGTTTTGAAGCCCGTTCAGCAGGAGCGCAGCCGGATTTCCAGCTTTTTTACAACTTGTCTGAACAGGACTTTGGCGTTTCGTTGCTGACTTACCGCGAGCCGGGCAAAGATGGTTACTTTATGTTGCTTGTTTCGCCGAAAGCTCAATTGGATGAGCGCAACGTTGTGGCTAAAGATGTGATTTTTGTCATGGATACTTCCGGCTCGATGGGCGAGGGGACAGGCAAGGACAGCAAGATGGAAAAAGCCAAAGCTGCCCTTCGTTATGGCGTCAACTCGCTGGATGAGCGAGACCGGTTCAACATAGTTTCGTTTGCCGGAGAAGAGCATTTGCTGAGCTCAGAACCGCTCAATGGAAACGACCAAGGAAAACGGCAGGCGCGCGAATTCATTGATCGAATGAAACCCGCCGGGGGAACAAACATCAACGACGCGCTGGCTGCCGCTTTCAAGTTGATCCAGCCGAGCGAACGCCCGCGAATGATCGTGTTGGTCACAGACGGGCAGCCCACAGTCGGGGAAACTCAGCCAAAGCGAATTCTGGAAAACGTCAAACAAGCCAACACGAATCAGGTTCGGTTATTCACTTTTGGTGTCGGATACGACGTGAACACATTGTTGCTGGACAGTTTGGCCAACGAAAACAACGGGGCGGTTGCTTACATTGAGCCGAATGAAGATTTGGAAGTGAAGGTTTCGAACTTTTTTGCAAAGGTCAATCATCCTGTGCTGAGCGGTGTTTCGATTGACTGGGCGGGGTTGGAAACGGATATGGTTTATCCGAGGACGATGCCTGATATTTTTCATGGCTCGCAGTTGGTGTTGGTTGGGCGTTACCACGGTCACGACAAAGATCACCGGTTGTCGCTGCTGGGAAGCGTCAATGGACAGACGCGCAACTTCGTTTATGAAGCCCTCTCGTTTCCAGAAAAGCAGACTAACAATGAATTTCTGGCGCATCTGTGGGCGATGCGTCGCGTAGGCCATCTGCTGGATCAAATTCGTGTGAACGGTGAATCTAAGGAGTTGCGCGATGAAGTTGTTCAACTTGGGACTCGTTACGGCATTGTCACTCCGTATACGTCTTATCTGGTGTTGGAGCCGGGCCTGCAAATAGACGGAAGAGAAATGCAAGTTTCCGACACCGTGACTGTTCAAGGCGGCGGTAAGCGACCGCCCCGTTGTTTTCGT
>JBGAPB010000041.1:0-24363 GCA_044221525.1 Blastocatellia bacterium
AGCCTGGATTCCGCGAATGCCTATGCGGCCTTCGCGGTCGAATCCTCCGGCCTGTTCCAGATAATCAAAGCAGCGGCGTTGCAGGACACTCTGGACGAATTCGGCAGGATGGATTGATGGCTCGGCGCATATCAACTCTGGGCTGACCGCATAGCGCTGGATATGCGTCGGGCATCATCAACTATACTGCCAATGGTCAACGATGGGCTAACCATATAGATACGGAATATGCGTCGGGCAGGATCAACTATACAGTGAAGGTCAACGATGGCTTGTTTGGTATGGTTCAACCATATCGCTGGTATATCCGTTGGTTACATTGTTTATGGCTGACCATAGGCAATGTATCTTCTGTGCAACGAATCGCTTGATCGTTTAGGGGCAATTACTTAAGATCGCTGGCAATGAAAGAAGATAATAAGTTAGTAGCTGAATTTATCGCTATGCTGAGGGTCGAAAGAGGTCGGTCCGACAACACTCTGCTGGCGTATCAGCGCGATTTGCAGAAACTGGTCAAACACGCCGCCGGGTTAAACAAAAGCCTGTTGACCCTGGATCGGGCGGATGTCGTTGATTTGATGGCTGATATGAAAGATTCGGGAGCAAATCCCAGCAGCATTTCCAGAATGGTTTCAGCAATCAGGGTCTTTTACAAATTCGCTTTGACCGAAGGGCTGACAAAGACAGACCCAACAGCTCATCTGGAAGCTCACAAACCCTGGCAGACTCTGCCGCATTTCCTTAATCAGCAAGAAATTGAATCGTTGCTGGCTCAGCCAAAGATGGAAACTGATCATGGACTGCGCGACCGCGCCATGCTTGAAACACTTTATGCCACCGGGCTGAGAGTATCGGAATTGACCAATTTGAAGATGTCAGACATTGATCTGGATTCGGGCGTGCTGACCTGTTTCGGCAAAGGCAGCAAACAACGCAAAGTTCCTCTTGGACGTTCAGCCATCTCTTTTCTGAATCGCTACTTCCCTGCTAGACTGCGACTTCTCAACGGCAAAATGTCTGAACTGCTGTTCATTGAAAACAATGGACGGCAGATCACCAGACAGAAGTTTTGGAAGCTGATCAAAAATTACGGCGAAGCGGCGAACATCTCTTACATCACACCGCATTTGCTGCGACACAGTTTTGCTACAGTGTTGCTGGCGAATGGAGCGGATTTGAGGTCGGTTCAATTGATGCTGGGTCACAGCGATATTTCGACTACTCAGATTTATACGCACGTCACCAACGATCAGCTCACCAAGGCTTATAAACAATTTCACCCACGATCCTGAAATCACAACAGAATTTCTAAACAAAATGAACCTGGGAGAGATAGCTCAACGACTGAACTGCACAATAGTCGGCAATCCTGAAATCCAGATCACAGGTCTTGCTCCAATCGAAACCGCTGAATCCAGCCATTTAACTTTCATCAGCAACAAGAAATACAAAAAGCACCTGGCTACAACGGCGGCGGCGGCTGTGATCACCGCGGACGCCAATGATTTGCCGGAAGGTAAAGCCGGTATTATCTCTACCAATCCGTACCTGACTTTTGCCGAAGCCATGTGGATTTTCTATCCGCCGCCTCAAGCTCCCACAGGCATTCACGCTTCGGCAGCGGTTTCAGAGTCGGCGATTATAGGCAAAGGCGTTTCCATTGGAGCTTTTACCCTGATTGGCGATGGAGTAAGGCTGGGCGACAACGTCACGATTCTGGATCATTGTTCTATCTATCCCGGCGCTGAAATCGCGGACAACACTTTTATTCATTCGCATTGCGCAATCAGAGAAAATTGTCGAATCGGTAGAAACGTCATCTTACAAAATCACGTTACAGTCGGCAGCGACGGTTTCGGCTTTGCCAAAAACAATGACGGAGGATGGTTCAAAATTCCTCAAGCTGGAATTGTTGTGATAGAAGATGATGTTGAAATTGGAGCGGGATCAACGATTGACCGAGCGACGATTGGCGTAACAGTGGTCGGCAAAGGCACAAAGCTGGACAATCTGGTTCAGATCGGACACGGTTCGACAGTTGGAGAAAACACGCTGTTATGCGCTCAAGTCGGTTTGGCCGGCAGTTCTCAAATCGGCAACGAAGTTATACTTAGCGGTCAGGTAGGAGTCGCCGGGCATCTGACGATTGGTGACAAGGTAATCGCCACAGCTCAAACCGGGATTCCAAGTTCGGTCGAAGCAGGCAAGATCATTTCCGGTTATCCGGCGATAGACAATCGAGATTGGCTGAAATCATCTGCCGTGTTTGCTCAACTGCCCAAACTCCAAAAAGAAATCAGACAGCTTAAAGAAGAGATCAATAAACTTAACGCACTACTTGAAAGGTGAATTTAGGAATGGCGATAAAAATTGAAAACCAATCAAATCTGAAACTTCCAAAGAAGACAGAGGAAACCATCAACAGCGTGCTTGGATGTATTCCGGGCGAACATCTACGAGGCTTGAACCGCGTGGTGCTGGTTGATCGCATCATCCCGGATTCCAGGATTCAGCTTCCAACCGCACAGGAGCTTCCGGGTTTGTATCATCCCAAGCAGGGCGGTTCGCAACCCTGGATCGAAATCGCACTTAATGCCCTGCTTATGCCGTCAGAAGGTTTCTTCAAACGAATTGCGGCTCGGTTGAATTTCAAAGCCAGTCTGGCTTACCTGACGCTTTCGCTTCAGGCTCAGCATTACCATTTCACGCTTTCGCACGGACTGAAGAAACATCAGTACGAAGGAGCTATTCGCTCTTACGTTGATAAGCACCTGGAAAAATGGCGGGAAAGTCAGGGCGGATGGCGAGTAAAGCTGTTCAAACCGCTTCGCCCGTGGCTGGAAAAATGGTCGAAGAAGTTGAAGAAGCGTTACCAACAGGAAGAACAGAAACGCAAAGCCTGAGTCTGAAAAATACAAGTTCTGAGTTCGCGCTTCAGCGTGTCTATTTTTGGCAGACACGCTGAAGCTCGACCCCTGAACGCTACCTACGATCAAAATTTATATCTGAGAGCGAACTGGACTGTCCTTGCTGGAATAGTCGTATTCACCGAACGCCCCAATCCGGGAGCAAACAGTTGATGCGCCGGAGTTCCAAAATGCGTGTGGTTGAAAAGATTGAAGACCTCTGTCCGAAATTCCAGGCTCTGCGACTCAGTGAAGTGAAAGAACTTGTTTGCCGCCAAATCCACATTCGCCACACCGGGCGCGCGAAATGTGTTGCGCCCAACGGCTCCATCAACTCCAGCCGCCGAGATCAATGCACGTTGAGCCTCAATCGTGGTCGGGAATTGATAACGCAAAGAACCAGAGTTCACCTCGCTCACCCCCGACAACGAATTAAGCCTGTCGGTTAAGTTGCCGTCCAGGTTCACGTCTACGCTGGAAATGACTGTGAATGGTTGACCAGTCTGAACCGTTACGATTCCAGCCAATTGCCAACCGCCAATAGCTTTGTTCTGCTGCAACCAGGGCAAATCCCACACGAAACTTTCCGCAAAGCGATGACGCACATCGAAATTAGCGTTGCCTCTCTCTGCGGAGCGGTTAAAACTGTTCTGCGGCAGCGTGCGCGCTCCGGCCAGATCGAACAGGTCTGAAACTTCATCAATCGCATGCGACCAGGTGTAAGCCGACGTGAACTTAAAGCTTGGCGACAATCGCATCGAAGCTTCGGCCTGCAAACTGTGGTAGCCAGAGTTGGAGTCGGATTCGATTGAAGTAAAGGAACCAAGCAATGGATAAGGTCGGCGAAAAACGGAACCTTGAGCGACACTTGCTCCAGGAGAAACCAAAAACCCTGTCAGGTTGACTTCGCTGCCAGGAACAACTCCGCCAGTGATAACCGGAACAGCATTAACTCCCAGATTCGGAGTCGCAAACCTCAACAGGTGCGAGCCTTTTGTGCCGACGTAAGCCAGCGAAGCCAGCAAACCGGTTTTCACTTCACGCTCGACTGTCAGGCTCCAATGTTGGGAGTATGGCGTGGCCAGATCGGCAACCGGCAAAACAAATCCCGGCCCTCCGGGGAAATTTTCACGCCCTGAATTTGCGTTACCCTGATTGGCCAGGCGCGTCAGGTTCAGCAGAATTTGAGTCGCGCTGCTTCCGAGTTGAGTATTTGTGGTGTTGACCGTGTTGAGCGTGTTTGCCACCGCTTGACGTGATGGGTTAAATGGAATCAAGGTCGTAGGCGCGCTAGGATCTCTGACTCCAGCCAGATTGATCGTCAGAAAACTGGGGAAGACACTGCGAGACTGACTGATGACCGCTCCGGGAATCTGATCATAGTAAATACCATAACCTCCGCGTATCGCAGTCTTGCCGTCGCGACGCGGATCCCAGGCAAATGCCAGATGAGGAGCGACGTTGTTGCGGTCGGGGCTAAAAATCGTCGTGCGCCCGGCAAGATAATTTTCAAAGCCGGAAACACCGAACTGCGCTTTTTCAGCCGCGATGAAATCCCGTACCGGCTGAGATGTAAAAGTGTTTTCGACCCGGTTATTGACTTCATGGGGAACAGAGTTCAATTCATAACGAATGCCAAGTGTGACCTTGAAGTTCGGGGCAAGGTCAATCTGATCTTCAGCAAAGACATTCCCCTGCCAGATTCGCAGCCCGATTGTCGAGTCGGGAACAAAAGCCTGAGTTTGCAAAAATCCTGTCGTAGCACCCGCCGCGGCGAAATCGGTTCCGCGAAAGAGTCCGTTAGTGTTCGGCAGGAAAACGTTGTTGATCCCAAAGCGCTGGCTTACATCCAGCGCGCCTCCAAACAAAGCAACTGGGCGAAAATTACGATCAAGCCCACTGTTGATTTGCACACGTCGGAAGTCCGCGCCTCCCTGGACTGTGTGGCGAAGGAATGAGTGAGTGGCTGTTTCGGCAATCTGGAAAGTGTTGTCGGCTCGGCTCTGTGGGAAGTTATAAACATCAACACCAAGCGGGCTGAATCCTGAAACAATCACCTGTCCGATTGGCCCCGTTCCGTTTCCAAGGCGTATGTCGCCTTCGGAATCTTCGCCGTCAAACAGAACGTAACCTGGCAATCCTCCCGGCAACACACCATTCGAGTACAAACGGGAATTGAGCATAAACGGAATGTCTTTACCGCCGGGTCTTAACTTCGACGGCAGCAGAAAATCCGAATACGGAGCGCGGACTTCCGCAAAATCCAGCCGCGTTCGCCCGAAAGAAAAGCGCAGTGTTTGCGAAGTCCGTTCACTGAGCGAGCCACTGAGCGTGAAAGCCATGTTCTGCGTTCGCACCTTGGCGCGCATTGATGAGAAAAGCGCTTCGCCTGTCACCGGCAACGTCGTGTTGTCATCAGTTGTGTTGTAACGAGCGGCGAAACTTTGCTGCCTCTTAAACAGTGGGAAGGATTGATCTACGCGAAACGAACCGATGTGCCCGCTCGCATCGGCTGGCAACACTTGAGTGTAGGTGTTGTCGCCATAAGGGCCGCGCGGGTTGTTGGCAAATGGGAAGAGACTGAAAAACGAATCGCCTTTGGCTGAAACCGGAAAAACCGGAATGTCTCGATTGTTGACCTTCACCGTCAATCCGCGATCACCACTGTTGAAAAGTCCTCGTTCGGCAACTGTCGGCACAGCGAAATTCGATTCTCTGCTGGAATGCAACAGCCGACGCTCATACGAAGCAAGAAAGAAAGTCTGCTTGCGCGAAAGCGGGCCGCTCAAAATGCCGCCGAACTGACCGCGAGTAAAGGGGTCTTCGCCGCCTGAAGGATTCGCCCGCCTGATCGGCGTAGTGGTTTGAACTCCATTTGGAAAAGACGTCAGCGTGATCGGCGTGCCGCCATCGCAAAACTGACCGCCATTCGGGCAACGCTTCAAGTCGAAAGAAGCGGGCGCGCCTTGTGTAGTCAAATCAAAAGCGTCGCGTGCTTTAAGAGTCCGGTCCGTAAAAAATCCAAAAACCGTGCCGTGAAAATCCTTGCCGCCATAATGCGAGACGGCGTCCACCTGCCCGCCAAGGTTGCGTCCGTACTGCGGACGCGAAAGCAAAGTTGCAATGTTGAACTGCTGAACGGTTTCGATAGGTTGCGGAATCAGTGCGGTGAAGCCCTGTCGTCTGACGCCGATGTCTTCGTCGTTGTTATCCGAACCGTCAACCGTGAAGTTGTTCGCGCGCGAGCGAAGCCCGTTGACCGCAAACTGTCCCGAAGTGCCAACGCCAGCACCGATGCCTGGCCCGGTGGTGTTGCCTACGGCCTGCGGCGGCGGCGCTACACCGGGAGCAAGCAGCGCCAACTGATCGAAACTGCGAAAACCGGCGAGCGGCAACGACGAAATGACTTTGGCATTTAATCCCAGGCTGCGAGTCGCGTCATCAAGATTGACCAGCCGAATTATTGATGCTGATTGGGCGGCAGATTGTGGAGCTGTTGCAGTCGGCTGCGACACGGCAGGCGCTGTTGTCCTCTTTCGCAGGCTCAATGGCGGAGGCATGGGTCTGTTGTTGACGCGCAAATCAACCGGGAAGCTCGGCAACTCTGATTCGCTAATTCTTTCGTAACTGTCGCACCCCGGCGCACCATCGCAAGTGGCTGAAAGCCGATAATCGCCGGTTTCAATAAAGTCAAAGAAGTAAATCCCTTCGGCGTTGGTGCGCTTACGATCCAAAGTTCCTTTTGTCAGATTCGTGATTGTGACTACCACGCCGGGAATTCCCATTTTGGTGTCAAAATCCTGCACTTTGCCCGTGATCTTCCCCGTTGTCTGATTCTGTGCAAAAGCATTCGGGCCGCAAAGCCCAACACAAAAACAAATTGCGAAGAATGTAAGGGTGAATCTGACGATAATCCTAGACATATAGACTCCTCTTTGGTTGGTTTTCTAAATTTTGATCTTGAGTAAACGGCTAAGGTTTGGCTACTCCCACACACATCTGGGAATGACCAGGAACTTGGTAATTTGCATCTCTACGCCGCCTGACCCTGTCAGCCCGACGCCGCCCACCTTGAAGGTTTCATCTGTAATTATTCTGCCCAATGGACGCATCTTTTCGGTCGGGTCGCTGAACACATCAATAAAATGATGCAGTTCATTTCCAGAAGCCACCAGTTTGATAGTCAGCACTTCGCCCGGGTTTTCGATTTTGGCAATCACCGGGTCGCTCCATTTTTCGACGCATTTACCTTCTTTGCATACTGAGAAGATGAACCGCTTTTCGCCGCGGCTGCTGCGCGAAGTTGTCAGATCAAAGCGGTAGTAGTTTTTTTCGTCGCGTGCCCGCACAACCCATGATGCGCCTTTCTGGTTGCTGAAAGAGACTTTGAAAACAAGCGTGAGATCGCTGTAGTAGTTAAAAGGATGAGTTTCTTTCTGACCGCGGCGAAAAAGAGCCACGCCATCACCTTTGACCAAACGGCCTCTGCCTTTGTCCAACTGCCAGGCGCCGGGCGCGGCTGGATACCAGTAATCTCCGCCAAAATCATCGCTTGTTTCAGGATCGGAGATTGGTTCTAGCTTGGTGATTCGCTCTTCAACACTGGGCTTATCAAGCTCAAGCTTGATTGGTTTCTCAAAAGTTTCGTATCCATCCAGTTCGACGCTTAGCTTGTAATCACCCGGTAGCAGGTCAATTTGAACAGGGGTTTGCTCTTTGACCTGTCCACGCAGTTCTCGGCCAGATTGACCGGATTGACTGACGTACACTCTGGCATCGGGCAAGGAAGCAACCGTCAGCCTGACAACTGCTTTCTCCAAATTTACGTTGAGCTGATTTTTTGGTGGGCGGCCATTCTTGACGTTAAAACTATCCAGGCTGTCTGAAATAACAGTCACCTGCTCCCAGGATTTTCCTTTGAAGCCTGGCTTGCTGATTTCAAGACGATAAACGCCGGTCGGCTTTACCAACCTAAACGCGCGCTTTTCTTCAATGCCTTGTTCCAATTGCACTTCTTCAGGCTTTTCCTCTTTCCCATCCAGCTTTACAACAACATCGGCTGCGGTTTGTTTGCCCATTAGAATCCATAAAGTGCCGTACTTCGATTCCAAAGGCGCACTCAATGCCAGTGGTGTTTTTGTCACTTCGACTTGTTGGGAAATCGGTTTGTAACCTTCCAGCAAAACTTCCAGTTTGTAAGTTCCGGGGGTAAGGCTGGGAAAGAAAGCTATGCTCTTTTGATTTGCTTGTCTTTTGATTTGTTGGGTTGAACGCGAACTATCCAGAGGGGTGAGCACGACTGTCGCCTGGCTCTCAGTGTAAAGAGTGAGCGTCGAAACCGGTCTGGCCTTTATGCGACCTCCATTGGCAGGCAGTCGAGCGGGAGCCGATGCTTGAACCGGCGTTAACACTCCCGGCTCCGTTTTTGCTTCCGGTCGTCTGATACCGAGAGACGGTTCATCGCCCGGACGCCTGATTCCCTGTCCTGGTTTGTCCTGAGCCAGAGCAGATACGCTTGCCAGTAAAAAAATAATGCCGATCAGATTCGGCAATAATAAATTCTGTGTGTGGGCCAGCTTTCGCAGTAACTTTTTCATTTGTTGGTATTCAGGTTGTAATCCTTTGCGCAGCGAAACCCGACGCGAGGCAGCACCGTTTCAGTGTAAGCCTTCAAGTCTTTCGGATCGGAAGGGAAATCCGGAACGTCCACACCACGATATGTGCTTGTGCTTTCCTCCGGCCTGGCCTTGAAATTACCGCCACGATAAACACGGCATTGCGGACAGGCATTTTGCAGCTTCGGATCGTAGGGAGTGAACGCACTCTCGACCCATTCGCCGACGTTACCCGATAATCCGTAAACACCAAACCGCAAGCTCTTATCCTGGTCGAAACCATTTACCGAAACAGCGCCCGCCGCGCCCATCCCGGCATTGGCATTTCCGAATTTCCACTTGTTACCCCAAGGGTACAGCAATTCCTGATCGCCGCCACAGGCGACGTATTCCCATTCCTCTTCGCTTGGCAATCGTTTGTTGGCCCATTTGGCAAATGCTTGAGCGTCAGTCCAGGTGACATTCGTCACTGGAAAAGACTCCTGGCCATTTGGGTAATTGCCGCCGCTCCAATTGGCAGGCGTGCGATGAGAAGTGGCAACGACGAATTCCTTGTAAAGCTTGTTGGTAACTTCGTACTGGTCTATCAAAAAGTCCTTTACCTCAACCTGGTGTGCAGGACGTTCATATTCATCTCCCTCGTCGCGGCCCATTTTGAACTGTCCGCCGGGGATCACCACCATCACTCCGAACTTATCAGAAATTGTTTTCAAAGCTTGATCGGATTTCTCTGGCTGACCAGTTCGCAAGAACAAAAACCAGACTAATCCGGCCAGCAATAATCCTGCGACAGCCAACCCAACCCAAACCATGGGCGATGTGCCTGATTTTGGCATCGCCTGCTCAAAGCCATTCTGTATTTCAACACTTTCAGATTTGGGTGAAACTCTCTCGATCACCCTTGTCCCGCTTCTTGGAATGAGAGTGCCGCCAAAATCATTCAGGCTATCATTTTGTCCCAGCCCAGCTCGACTGTTAATGCTTCTTGCTGCCTGAACGGCCAGTTCGCCGGGCAACCCACGTGTTTGCTCATCTTCATCAGCATCAAGAAACGCTGGTTTATAAGGATCGGTGGTTGTTCCCCCGTCGGCCTTCCGAACCGCTCTGCGCAAGCGACGCCCCAGCTCGCCTGCCGATGATTGACGCTGAGCGGGGGACTTCTCAAGCGCCTGCATGACCTCTGCCGCCAGAACCTCCGGCACATGCGGCGCAACCTGAGTAAGTGAAACCGGGGCGTTGTAAAGGTGCTTAACCAATATATCTGGCGCGTTGTTGCCTGTGAAAACCGGAGTGCCGCTCAACATTTCATAAGCAATGACACCGATCGAGTAGATGTCAGAAGCAGGGCCGATATTTTTTCCCTGGCACTGTTCGGGCGACATGTATTGCGGCGTCCCCATGACTGTGCCTGCTTTTGTCAGCTTTCCTTGTTGGGTGTTGGCGCTATCGTCTTCAAGCATCTTGGCAATGCCAAAATCCAGGACTTTGACCATTTCACGGGCGCTGCCTTCGCCCTGAACCATGATGTTTTCAGGCTTCAGGTCACGGTGGACAATTCCCTTTTGATGGGCGGCGTCTATGGCATCGCAGACCTGTGCAAGCAATTTGACCGCGTGGTGATATTCCATGCCGTCTCTTGGCATCAGGTCGCGCAGGTTGCGACCTTCGACAAACTCCATGACCAGATAAACCAGATTATCACCGGTCACTCCGAAGTCGGTCACGTCAACGGCATTTTGATGCTTGATTAAACGAGCAGCACGCGCTTCCTGGCGAAAACGTTTAATGGCGTTGTTGTTGTTGACCATCTCCGGGTGAAGCACCTTGACAGCAATCTTGTCGTCAAGCTGGGCATGCGTCCCGCAATAAACGGTGCCCATTCCGCCTTCGCCAATCAGCCGCTCGATGCGGTAACGATCATCCAACACACGCCCGATCAGCGTGCTCGCGACCTCCAGCCGCACGCCGTCCTGCAAACAGAACTGAGTTGGCGGCGAGTAAGTCTCACTGCAAGTTGGACACTTCAAGACTTCGAGCATCTTAGATTCTCCGATTGGCGACGTCCCCGACGTTTGAGTTTAGTTAACACTGCGAACAAGCAAGCAGAACGCCTGTCATTGTATATTGCCCTCAACGAATTTGGCCAGTAAACATACTTTCATCGTAGTTTGTACCCGTACCCAGACGTGACAGTTACTTGTAGATTGCCTGCCGCTGAGCCCGCAGGTATTTGATAGCTGATTTGCCCTGGCCAAATAAAGAGGAGCGGTGCAAGTTGATTGCCGACCTTGACGGTTGTTCCTGCAAGATTCGTAGGCAAAGGCAGCGTGCTTTCAACTTCCAACCGCGTTGCGGGCAGAGATGCTGTTAGAGAGCAGGACGAGATAAAAGCCAGTCGAGATCAAAACTCCTCTCAAATAATTCAAAGAAGCAAACGCGAGCTTTCTGCTGTTTACAATTCCCCTGTCATCTTACAATCACATAAACCAGCGATGGCTCGCTCTGAATAGCTGTGTTGGTAACTACGGCTCGATATTGCAAGGCATCCACACGAGTGAAAGCCCCTGCTGGAGTGTAAATAATGTCCGGGTTGTTGCCGCCAATTGATCCGTTGGCTGTCGCCCCAGTCAGGAAGATAAACTGCAACAACCGTGACAAAGGGTCAGCCCCCGTTAGGGTGAAAGAGACGGCGGTGTTTTGCTGAGTAACAAACGATTGATCGTTCGCCGTTGGCGCATTTCCAGGCGGTTTACGCACACGCACCGAAATCGTATGAATGAATTTCAGTCCAGCGCCGTTTGTTGCCGTGATGTTAAGCAAGTATTCGCCTTCAGTATTAATTGCAGGAGACAGCCGCAGCTTATAAACCTCATTGCCGGCGGCTAAAACAGATGCGAAAGAAACCCCACTGGTCGCAACCGTGATGGTCTGATTTGGCGCTGGCTGACTGGCGGCCACAAAGCTAAAATCAAGCAACTGGCTTTCGTTGACCGTCAACCGCGTCGGCGCCAATACCAAAGGTTGAGTCGCCGTGGTTCGCCCAGTCAAAACAATATCCGCATTGAGGGTGACATTTCCATTGGCGCTGATGGAAACCGGCCCGCGCTGAGCGCGATCAACTATTCGATCCGGACGCTGATAATTTATGTCCAGCAGCACGCTGTCTCCGGTCTTAATTACCGGAATGTTTTCGAGCGTGAACGTTCCGTCATTGCCAGTGAAGACACTTTGACCTCGCGTCTGAACCAGCGCATGTGTAACTGGGCGGCCATCGCTGCTAACAACTCGCCCTGAAACACGCGCCAGCGGGTAAAGCGGTGAAGCAAAATAAAAAGTCGTTTGCGTGATGCCGTTACCAGCATTGTTTTCAAAAACTTCGATTTGACCGGAATTACCAACTTGCGCCGTACCCACTTCATTGAAGACAGCCAACTGACTGGAATTGGGAGTTCCCTGCGTAGGCTGGTCATAACGGAACAGTTTAACCACAGCATTGGACGGAATATTGTCAGGGTTGGGCAGGCGCAACGTGCCGCGCGGACTCATTTGCGCGCCGAACGGACTAAGCTGCGCAATGCCTGTGCTGAAATAACCGACTGGCATCGCCGCAGGCGCTCGGCCAGAGTTGAAAACCGAAACTGCGATGCGGCCAGTCGTCTCGCTGGGCGGCTGTGTGACTCGACAACCAACAGGAAAACCAAATGTCGTCGCCAATCCGCCACCTTGATTGATCGTGATTATGGCCCCGTTTCCTCCTTGCGCCCCGTTCGGAACCGCCAGCGAGTTCTGACCAGTGGCAGTAACGCTCTGCATTTCAATGGAGGTCGGGAATTGATTGTCGCGATTCGCCAGCACATTCAGCTTGATTGTTCGAGCAGGGTAAGACAGTGCCGCTGTGCTTGTATCAATCACTATGAAATTCAAACCTGGCGGAGCATCTGCCAACACGAACGATCCGTCTGCGCCGGTCTTTTGAGTGATAGCTGCCCCAGTTGGCGGCTGTATTCGAACAGTGATGTTCGGTATGGGCAGCCGTGCAATCTGTCCATTCGACTGAGTGGAAACTTCTTCGATAAATCCGCTGACTGAAGTTCTCAAATTAACCGGTGTGTTGCTGACAGCCTCACCTTGTGACGTGCGCACACGCACCGCTCCGGTGGCTGCCCCAAAAGGAACCAATGCCTTGATTTGAGTCCCTGTCGCAGCAGTCATCTGAGCTGCAACCTCATTACCCTGACCATCCACAAGCACAACTTGATTGTCAGTCAGTGACGTAGAAAAACCGCTTCCCTGAATTGTCATCTCCTGGCCAGCCAGGGCAGTTCCCGGATTGATACTGTTAATTTGCGGAGCGGCCATCGGAGTCGGTGTTGGGGTAGGCGTCGGTGTTGGTGTTGGAGTAGGCGTTGGTGTCGGCGTCGGTGCTACGCCACCAAAATCCAGAATAGTTGCGTTCGACGAAATCGAGTTATTTACCGTCACGACCAATGAAACTCGGCCACGACCGCTAAGCGAACGCGGCAGTTCGACATTGATCTGATCCAATCCGACGAATTCGCTCGACGCTCCGACAAAACCCGGCGTAATCGTAGTGCCGCCAATAACTACCAAGGTGGAATTAGGTGCCCGCCTAACGCCACACAAGTACAAAATCAAAAATAGCCTGTCATCAGCCGGGCCGAAATCAATCGGCTTGCTGGCCACGTCGAAAAGCTGAGCGCCATTTGGTTTGACTCGCAACAGCACTGCTGCCGGAAATCCGCTGCCGTTGGAGTTGACAGTAAAAATTGCAGGAGCGGCGTCGCTTACCTGCACAGTTCCGGTCGTAACGGTTCCGTCTCCGGCAGTCACAATGACAGGCTGACTGCCTGCCGACGTAGTTCCTGGAATCAGGTAATTAATCTGGAAAGGCGAAACGAAAAAGAGTTGGGCTAACTGTCCATTGACTCGCACGGTTGTGCCACCCAAATTGGTTGGCAATGGCACCGTCGGCGCCGATAAAGTTTGCGTCGCAAGCTTGGCCCCAAAAGCCGTGGCAATGCCATCCGGCGTCAAGGCCTCTCCATAACTAGCAGCGGAAACCGTGACCACACCACTTTGCCCGAACACCCGCCAAATCTTCGGAGCCAAAAATACGAACGTGGCGCATAAAACAAACAAAATAGCGAAAGACGTCTGCGGTGCTTGCCGCGCCAATCTGGCTAAACCGAAAAGCATTTTGAATTCCTTTCAAAATAAAAACGCACAAGCACTGTTCACCACTGCCAGCGAGTTCAATAACAAACTTAAACAGACAAATTTTCAGGAATTATCTTTGGCGGGGGATTGTTCAATCTTGCCCAGTTCTTCAAGCGCTGTTCTGACTGCCATGACCAATTCATCGTGTTCGACAGACGAGCGTCTGAATTTAACCTCAATGCTGAAATCTTTGCCTGGCGATTGAAATCTGTAAACGAACGGCTGAGCACGGACTTGTTTATTCTTTCTTGCTTGGCGGGCTTCGTCTCTGTTCATCCCCTGCGAAGCAATGCGCTGGACAAAGTTAATCATTGAATCGTGATCGGACTGACGCGCAACCTGAAGCAACAGGGATTTAGAGTTAATGCTTTCAGCTCGGCATTTGTCGCGCACATCAGCCGGAATGGCCGCAATCGAAAGAGCTTCAGTAATAGATGACCGAGATTTTCCAATCTTCTTCGCGACTTCTTCGTGCGTGTAACCAAAGCGTTCGATCAAAGCCAAAAAACCTTCAGCTTCTTCATAAGCTGTCAGATCTTTCCTTTGAAGGTTTTCAATCAACGCAATCTCGGCGACGTTACGCTCGTCAACATCCATCTCAATACAGGGAACTTCGCGCAACTCAGCTTCAAGCGCCGCCCTGTAACGTCGTTCGCCTGAAATAATCATGTACCTGCCGCCGACATCCGATGGACGAACCAACAACGGCTCAAGAATTCCTTTCTCTTTGATCGAAGCGATCAAATCTTCAAGATCGCCCATATCAACCCGCGGCTGCTGCGGATTTGGCTGAAGCTTTTCAACAGCAATCATTTTTCCAATCGGAGCGCCACGCAAAGACGATAACTCCTCCACATAATGGCGGTCGTGCCTCATCTTCAAAGTTGTTGGCAATCCTCTTTTAATTGACACGTCGTATCACCTCATTACACAAGCTGGCATATTCGGTTGCCCCGCTGGAAGTCGGAGCAAATGTAAAAATAGATTCGCGGTAAGCCGGGCTTTCCTCCAACCTAACAGATTTAGAAATTGTAGTATCAAAAACCTTATCACCAAATACATTACATATCTGATCGTAAATATCACGAGATAAGGTGGTTCTCCTATCATGAAGTGTCACTACAACCCCCAATACCTCAAGTTGAGGATTAGGTCTGGCTTTTATTCTTTCGATTGTTTCAAGCAAATCGTCAGTCCCTTCAAGCGCAAAGTAAGATGACTGAATAGGAATAATCAAATGGGTTGAGGCCACTAAAGCATTAACAGTTATCAGCCCTAGAGTAGGAGGAGTATCAATAATTACAACATCGTAGTTGGTCGTGAATGGATCAATTCTGTCTTTAAGTCGAAATGGGCCGTCAAGTTCTCCAACCAGTTTACCTTCTAACTTTGCTAAATTGATGCGCGAAGGAAGCAGATCAAGATTCTCGACCTTGGACTTTTTTACGACATCACTGAAACGAATATCGGACTCCGTTAACAAATCATAAATCGAATAAGTGATTTCATCCTGACTCAAAAATGAAATTGTGCTGTTGGCCTGTGGGTCAAGGTCTGCCAATAAAACCCTTTTCCCTTGCCTGGCAAGTGCGGCAGCAAGATTAATGGCAGTGGTAGTTTTCCCTACTCCGCCTTTCTGGTTGGTGATGGCAATTTTAATCACTCGCAATTTTTCTCCATATGTGATGAAGGCCTTACTCCTTTGCCGTCACATTTTATAATCGCTGACATCATCCAACTCTTCAGGCCATTCGATCTCTTCATCAAAATCATCATCGTCTTCATCTATCACCTGACTAATACCTTCAACCCGCGACGACTCCAGAACTGACTCTTTTACGTAAATCGGACAGTCCACACGCAAAGCCAAAGCAATTGCATCACTGGGTCTGGCATCTATCAGAACAATTTGCTCAGCAGCCGCAATCTCAATTACCGCAAAAAAAGTGCTGTCCTTTAAGTCGGTAACGACTACACGATTAACAATTCCGCCCATTTGTCTGATGATGTTCTTTATCAAATCGTGAGTCATTGGTCTCAACGAAGGCAGTTTTTCGATTTCGGATGCAATGGAGTTGGCTTCATAAGGCCCTACCCAAATCGGCAGCATCACGTCGCTGGATACATCCTTAAGCAAGACAACTGGAGAATTCGTGGTCGGATCAATCAATAATCCGCGAATTTTTACTTCTTTTTCCATGTCAACCTCTCGATCTACTTTTTGCGTGCTTTTTATACTAATTTGCCGTAAAGGCTATTCTGCTTTGCCTCTGTCACCTTAACACTGACAAGGCTGCCTATCAGGTTTTTTTGGCTTGGGAAATTAATTACCTTGCTACATCGCGTATGACCGTAACAATCATTTGCAGAACGTGCGCTTTCCCCTTCAACCAGAACTTCAACTATCCTACCTTTTAATCGGCTATACCTTTGCATTTGAATTCGACGCTGCAATTCCTGAAGCTTGATGAATCGCTCAGTTTTCACTTCCTCAGGAATCGAATCCGTGTAAGCGGCGGCAGGCGTATTTGGACGCGGCGAGTACTTAAAAATATACAACCCATCATACTCAGTCTCCGCAACCAAAGTCAGCGTCTCCTTGAAATCCTCTTCTGTCTCACCTGGAAAACCAACAATAATATCGCCAGTTATTGAAATATCTTTCTTTGCATTTTTTATGAAGCCAATTTTTTCAGAGTATTCTTCTCGTGTATACCCACGCCTCATAGCTCGCAAAATTCTGTTGCTCCCAGATTGGACAGGCAGATGAACCCATTCGCAAAGATTCTCATGCTCATCTATTACTTTAACTACTTCCTGGTCGAAATCTCTAGGGTACGAAGTAGTGAATTTTATACGAGGAATTCCACTTTTTTTTGCTATTATCCCCAGCAACTTAGCAAAGGTAACTTCATGTGATTCCTCAGTATCCAACCTACTATCATTTCCATGATAGCGACCACTCAACCCATAACTATTGACGTTTTGACCAAGTAACTGAACCTCCTTAAATCCCTGCCTAGCCAAGCTTTGAGCCTCTGCAAGAATTTTATCTGCCGGGCGACTTCTCTCTCGACCTCTGGTGAAAGGAACGATACAGAATGAGCAAAATTTATTACAACCTTCAATAATGCTGATGTAAGCCACATGTTCTGTGCGCCTAACATCAGCATCAAGTTCAAAAAACTCTGCATTTTTTGTCAGTCGAATATCAATTGCTTTATTGAATCCTTGCTCAAGTTGGGTAATTAGATCAGGAAGTTTGCCAATAGCTTGAGTTCCTAAAACCAAACGAATGTCTTTGCTACGGTCGAACATTCTTTCGGCTTCTGCCTGAGCTACACATCCCATAACTCCAAATATCGGCTTGGAATTTTTGATTTTGGACTCACGCTTTAGCTCTGTGATTCTTGAATAAACCTTCCGTGCGGCTTTCTCTCTGACCATACAGGTGTTCAGCAGAATCAAATCAGCTTCGCCTGGCGCTGAGGTCAATTCGTAACCAGAGCCAGACAAGGCGAATGCAGCCTTTTCGCTGTCATGAGTATTCATCTGGCAGCCATGCGTTTCTAGGTAAAGCTTCTTGCTCATATTGTTTCAGAAAATTACTGTGACTGAAGCAGCTCACGGGCATGCTTTCTAGCGGCAATTGTAGCCGTTGAGCCGCCAATCATTCTCACCAATTCATCAATTCTGCCATCTTCGTCCAGGCAAGTCAGTCTGGTGACAGTGCGTCTTTCATTAAGCTCTTTGGTAATCAAAAAATGAGTGTCGGCATACCTGGCAATTTGCGGTTGATGAGTTATACATAAAACCTGATTGGTTTTCGCCAGTCTTTTGAGCCGTTGCCCTACGGCTTCGGCGACTCTACCGCCAATTCCTGCATCAATTTCGTCGAATATAAGTGTTCTTGGGAAAAGAGTTGGAGCGGTCACTGTCTTCAATACCAACATTAGCCTTGATAATTCACCACCGGAAGCTACAGATTTCAATGATTTTATATCTTCGCCTGTGTTGGCAGTGAATAGAAACTCTACTGATTCTTTGCCATGCCTGCTAATTCCATTAGTGTTAAACCCTGCAAGCTCGTTAATCCTTGCCGATACCTGTCCGCTTTCCTGATTGATAAATTGAATTGAAAACTTTGACGAACCCAACGCCACAGCGGATAATTCTTTTGAAATCGCGCGCTCGAACTTTGGAGCAGCTTGCCTGCGCAAATCGCTCACTTCAGAGGCAATCTTTTGATAACCTTCAACGGCGAATTTAAGCTTTGCCACTAGCTCCTTTCCATGTTCCTCACTATGCAAGAGCTGGCTCTTTTGTTCAAGTAGCTTGTCACCAACAGCCAGAATCTCGCGTACAGATTCACCATATTTCCGTTTCAACCGGCGAATGTCAGCCAGTCGGTCTTCAACAAATTGCAATCGAGCAGGAGAGGCTTGAACTCCGTTAACATATTCGCTAACAGAAAATGCCACATCGTCCAAAATGTATTTGGCGCTGGAGAGCTGTTCATAATGAGCCGCAAAGCTGGAATCAAGTTCCACCAAGTCGCTCATCCTCTTTTGAGCCACAGCCAAACGAGACTGGGCGGAGTTTTCATCGTCATATAAACATTGATAAATCTCCAGACTCAAAGTCGCCAGTTTTTCTGAATTGGCCAGTTTATTTCTTTCCGATTCCAGTTCAACATCCTCAGATTCAGAAAGCCCGGCTTGCTCAATCTCGGAAAGCTGAAATTCGATCATATCCAGCGACTTAAGTCGCTCAGACTCACTCTGGCGACTCTCTTCCAATTCTTTTAACAGCCGCAAAACCAGGTCATAAGCTTGAGATATTTTGGATCGCAGGGGTATCACCTCCGCAAAAGCATCAAGCAGGTTCAAATGCGTCTCAGAAGCAAGCAGGCTTTGCTGATCCCCCTGTCCGTGAATATCTACAATATGAGGTTGAATGGCTTTCAAAAATCCAAGCGTAGCCACTTGATCATTGATAAAAACTCTCCCACGCCCAGATGAATTTATCTCCCGCCTAATAATCAACTCTTCTTCGGAAGCTTCAATACCAGATTCAACAATCAATTGGACCAATGGCTTATTCCCATGAAAATCGAAAACACCTTCGACAAAAGCACGTTCTTCGCCAGTCCTAATCATTTCGGATGAACCTCTTTCACCTAAGAGAAGGCCAAGAGCATCAATAATGATTGATTTACCGGAACCGGTTTCACCGCTGAGCACATTTAGCCCAGGTTGAAACTCGATTTGTAAGCTGTCTATCAACGCAAAATTTGCGATGTTGAGGAATCGAAGCATAAGCCAAAGTGTTTTAGAAATGCGTTTACGCAATAAATGGGAAAGACTATACTTCCCTTGTCTGAAAAATGCTCGAACAGCCTTTGAAGATGTAATTGCTGACTCGGCTTATAGTTTATCAGTAACACGCGTGAGACAGCAATCCATTCACTGTTTAATACCTTAACCTTGGGAGAAAAAAAAATGGCTTCGTTTAACAAAATTGTTATTGTGGGGTACTTGGGCAAAGACCCTGAAATCAGATATCTGCCGGATGGCACTGCCGTATGCAGCTTTTCTATGGCAACAACTGAAAGGAAGAAAGACAAGTCGGGCGAATACCAAGACGCGACCATATGGTTCAAAATCAATGTCTGGGGTAAGCAGGCTGAGGCCGCAAATCAATACTTATCAAAAGGCAGACAGGCTTACATTGAAGGCAGACTGTCTCAGCAGGAATATACTGATAGAGATGGCAATCGCAGGACTTCACTGGAAGTCAGGGCAACGGACGTTCAGTTTCTTGGGCCCCGCGGCGATGGCGATGGCCCTCAGTCTTCATACCAGCAAAACCAGCCAGCTCAAAGACAAAGTGGGCCACCATCATCAGATGGCGGCGAAGGCGATGAAAATATCCCCTTCTAAACATATTTAGCGAGATTGTCGGCGCGCCGACAATCTCGCTAAATAGAAGTAAAATAGTAACTTAATCTATCCTTCAGCCTTTCCCATCGCACGAAACTTCTGATAACGCCGCTCCAAACGCTCTTCAACTGACAGCGATTCACTTTCGGCCAGCATTTTTGCCAAATGGTCTCCCAAAATCGCTGAAGCCTCGTCCCAATTATCTTGGGCTCCTCCTTCAGGTTCGGGAATTACGTGATCCACAATCCCTGTTTTGAGCAAATCCGTGGCAATCATTTTCATGCTTGCTGCAGCCTGCGGAGCCAATTTGGCATCTTTCCACAAAATTGCCGCACAACCTTCAGGGGTAATAACCGAGTAGACAGCGTTTTCCATTATGCTTACCGAATCTCCAACTCCAATTGCCAAGGCACCGCCTGAGCCGCCTTCGCCTGTAATAGTGACAATTATAGGCACACGTATTCTGGCCATCTCTCTTAAATTGAAAGCTATAGCTTCGGCTTGACCTCGCTCTTCAGCATCAATTCCAGGGTAAGCGCCTGGCGTATCAATCAAAGTAAAAATTGGCCGGTTAAACTTCTCTGCCATTTTCATGACTCGAAAAGCCTTGCGGTACCCATCCGGCTTTGGCATTCCGAAGTTACGAGATTGCCGTTCCTTCAGGTCTCTCCCCTTTTGATGGGCGATAATTGCTACCGGTCTGCCATTGAAATTGGCAAGGCCGGTAACAATTGCAGAATCATCCCCAAATTTCCTATCGCCGTGAATCTCGACAAAGTCCGTAAAGATTCGCTGAATAAAATCCAGAGCGTAAGGCCGACGATCATGCCGTGCGAGCTTTACACGTTCGATTGGTTCCACTGATACAATTTGCAGTTGAGTCATTGTGATTATCTAAGTTGATGTTGATTATTGAAAAACTCGCTACCCGTGAGAAAAGAACTCGTCCATGACAAGCTCCACTTTCCAAGTAGGGTCAATCATTTCGATTTGTCCAGTCAGCGCAGCAGATGCACTGACCCTAAAAAACTGATTTGGTTTTAACCTTACGGCAAAGCCGGAACTGGTATTTATCTCAAAAAATAACTGCGCGTTTCCTGAATTTGCACCTATTAAGTCGTTTAGCTTTTGCAGGTTCTGCTGAACGGCTGACGTTTCGCTCATTCTGACGATGATTGCTCTGGCTGCTTTTGCTTTGGCGTTTTCCAGGTGAATGATTTCCTGAACGATGATCGAAGCATCAGTTTCATCGTTCAATTCCAGCTTACCTTTTACCAGTACAGCTTCATCGTTTTGAATCAAGGACTTGTATTTATTGAACTGCTCAGGCCAGCAAACAATTTTGACCGATCCGAACTGGTCCTCCAAACGGAAGAGCGAAAAGCGATCTCCCTTCTTAGTGGTCTTGATGGCAGCATCAAGAATGATGCCCCCCATCGAGACAATTTCTCCATGCTGAAGTTCCAGGATCGTTCCGCTATCTGCCTTGGCCATAGCCCGAATTGAATCAGCGTATTCTTCCAATGGATGACCGCTGGCATAAAACCCAAGAGCCTCTTTTTCGTAAGCTAAAAGCTCTTTACTTGTCCAGGCTTTGACGTTCGGTAAAGGAGGATCAGCAGCAGGCTCATTATTAACTGACAACAAACTTGCAAATAAATCGGTCTGACCTGAAAGCTTGTCACGCTGAGCTTTGGCACCGGTTTCTATCGCTTTGTCAAGAACTGCCAACATGGCCGCCCTGTTTGGCGAAGCAAACTCGAAAGCGCCAGATTTTACCAAAGATTCCAGGACTCTTTTGTTGACGGCTCTCTGATCAACACGTTCGGCAAAATCAAAGACCGACTTGAAGGGGCCACCTTCTTCACGAGCTGCAATTATCAGTTGGACTGCGGACGATCCCAAACCTTTGATTGCAGCCAGACCAAATCGAATTGAATTGCCAACAGGAGTAAAGCCCTCATTGCTGATGTTCACATCCGGAGCCAGCAGGCTGATGCCAAAGGTCTTCATTTCGGTAATGTATCTGGAAAGCTTGTCAGCATTGGAAAGCTCGTTTGAAAGAACTGCGGCAAAAAAATGAGTCGGATAATGCGCTTTAAGGTAAGCCGTCTGGTAAGCCAAATACGCATAAGCGAAGGAATGCGAGCGGTTGAAACCGTAATCTGCAAACTGCGCCTTGTGGCTTTGTCTTGTCGCTTTGTCTTCGTCTTCGGCAATTCCCCGTTCGATGGCTCCTTTGACGAACTTCTCTTCCAGAGCGCCATTTCCTCTTTCTTTTTCTTACCCATGGCTCGACGCATCAAGTCGGCTTCGCCAAGTGAATAACCCGCAAGCTTTTGAGCCAATTGCATGATCTGTTCCTGATAAACCAGAATGCCGTATGTGTTTTCGAGAATGTCCTTCATCTGCGGAACGATGTAGGTAACTTTGCGGGTGCCGTGACGGCGTCCGATGTAATCATCAACCATGCCTCCATCCAGCGGGCCTGGGCGATAAAGAGCATTCAGCGCTGATAAATCTTCCAGACTTTCTGGCTTTAGCTTGCGACAAATTTCAACCATGACAGAGCTTTCAAACTGGAAAACAGCGTTCAGCAAACCATCGGAAAACAGCTTCAAAGCCTTTTCGTCAGTCAAAGAAATAGTGGCCAAGTTCGGGCGAGCTCCGTGCTCTTTTTCAATTGTGCGCAGGCAATCTTCGATGATGGTCAGCGTGGTCAACGCTACAAAGTCCATCTTCAACATTCCAGTTTTTTCCAGGTCGGACATAACAAACTGAGTAATGAGTTCGTCGTTCTGCCCAGTGCAAACCGGAATCAATTCGTGAAGCGGTTTGGGTGAAATCACGACTCCGGCTGCGTGAACTGAAGAATGTCTGGCGTTTCCTTCCAGCTTTCTGGCTGTATCAATTAACTCAGCAACTCTTTCGTCTGACTCAATGGCTTTTTTCAGGTCGGGGTTCTGTTCAATGGCAGATTCGATTGAAACGTTGCGGCCACGAACCGGCGGCGGAATCATCTTGGCGACTTTATCAACTTCGGCATAGCTGATGACGTCGGTCCCCATCGCTCGACCAACATCTTTGATAACGGCTTTTGAAGCCATGGTTCCGAACGTGATGATCTGACAAACATTCTGCCGCCCGTAAAGATCGCTGACATAATTGATGACTTCGGCTCGACGGACGCAAAAATCAACGTCAATATCAGGCATACTTACGCGCTCTGGGTTCAGAAATCTCTCGAACAGTAAATCGTACTGGATCGGATCAACATCGGTGATTTTCATGCAGTAAGCCACCAGACTACCAGCGGCTGAACCGCGCCCTGGACCAACGGGAATTCCCTTACGTTTAGAGTACCGAATGAAATCCCAGACGATCAGGAAGTAACCTGGAAAACCCATTCGCTTGATTGTCGCGATTTCATGAGCCAAACGGTCTTTGTATTTTTCCAGCGGATGTCGCATTGAGCCTGTAGCTTGCTGATGCTGCCAGACTTCTTGCAACCTTTCTTCAAATCCATCCAGGCGACCTTTTCGAAATAGCTTTCAATAGTGTGATCTTCAGGAACTGGATAGGCTGGAACCTGATCAATTGTCTTCGGGAAAGTAAGATCGCATTTGTCCGCAATTTCCAAAGTTCGATGAAGCCATTCCGGCTCTTCGCCAAAAATCTCCCACATCTCTTCAGCGGTTCGCACATAAAAATTAGGCGCACCATAAGTCAAAAATTTCGGATCGTATGATTTGCCTCGACCGATGCAAAGCAACATCTCGTGGGCTTTGACATCGTCAGGCATGAGGTAGTGCGAATCGTTGGTTGCGACAATCGGAACGCCTGTCTTTTTGGACAGCTCGACCATAGGCTTGCGGATGCGTTTTTGAGCGTCCAGCCCATGCTCCTGAATTTCCAGATAGTAATTCCCTTTGCCAAGAATGTCCTGAAATTCCAGAGCTTCACGCGCTGCCTCATCAAACTTGTCGCGCAATAAAAGATAAGGCGGAACTCCGCTGATGCAGGCTGAAAGCCCGATCAATCCTTCGCTATGCTTGGCCAGTAACTCTTTGTCAATTCGTGGTTTGCGCCAGAAACCTTCAGTGTAGGAATAAGATGAAAGCTTGACCAGATTGTGATAGCCAGCCAGATTTTTGGCCATCAGAACAATATGATTGGTGGCTTTGTCACCGGGTTGAAGGTCAGAAGCTCCTTTTTCCAGACGGCTGCCGCGAGCAATATAAGCTTCGATTCCTATGATCGGCTTGACGCCTTCGGCTTTCATTTTGTTGTAGAAAGAAAGCGAGCCAAACAAATTGCCGTGGTCGGTGATGGCCACTGCAGGCATTTTCAACTCAGCAATCCGTTTAGCCAAAGGGCCGATTTTGATGGCTCCGTCCAGCAGACTGTAGTCAGTATGTAAATGCAAATGTACAAATTGCTTGTCCATATTTGTTTTAAGCAGACAAAGGCAAATGATTAAAATCCAGGTTAAGCAACCGCCCCAAGCGTTAAACGGTCATCTTAAGCAGTCGCCTTACTGCTTCTTAAGACTAGAGTTAAACCATTAAGCAATAGTCTTCTGCTTAATGGTTTAACTTAAGCAAAAGACTACTCCCATTCAATTGTACTGGGGGGTTTGGAGCTTATGTCATAAACGACTCG